>CAYLPI010000077.1:0-17008 GCA_964385505.1 uncultured Bordetella sp. | reverse complement strand
CGGGTGCAAAGCACGGCGCCGACCTGCCCCAACCGGCTGGCGCAGCGCGACCAGGAACATCGCGCCGTCGCCGAGGCCATCGCGGCGCGCGACCCGGAGCGCGCCGAAGCAGCGATGCGCGCCCACCTCAACGCGGTGCACCGAATGATATTGAACCGGTTGACGGCGGCCAACGCCGCCTGAATCGGGGGCGCGCGATAGACACGAATATGGCGCCGACAACCCCGGTGCCGGGGCTGGGCAGCGCCGAGGCGGCGCAACGCCTGCTGGCCGACGGGCCCAACGCCCTGCCCTCGGCGCAATCGCGCAACACCGCGGCGATCGCGCTGGCGGTGCTGCGCGAACCGATGTTCGCAATGCTCGTCGCCACCTCCGCCGCCTACCTCGTGCTGGGCGCCGTCAGCGACGCGCTGGTGCTGTGCGCCTCCATACTGGTCATGATCGGCATCGCCGTGGCACAGGAGAAAAAGGCCGAGCGCGCTCTGGAGGCCTTGCGCGATCTGTCGAGTCCGCGTGCGCTGGTACGGCGCGCCGGCGTGGCCTTGCGCATCGCCGGCGCGGACGTTGTACGCGGCGACATCGTGCTGCTGGCCGAAGGCGACCGCGTCCCCGCCGATGCGCGCCTGCTGGGCGCCAACGACTTGATGATCGACGAATCGCTGCTTACCGGCGAATCCGTGCCGGTCGGCAAGCACTCGCCGGTGGACGCGGTTTTCTCAGGCACGCTGGTCGTCAAAGGCCAGGGCGTCGCCGAAGTAACCGCAACAGGTGAGCGCAGCCGCATCGGCGCGATCGGCGTTTCGCTCGGAACGCTAACCGCGGAGAAGACCACGCTCGAACGCGAGACCGCGCGCGTGGTGCGCATCGTCGCCACCTTCGCCATCGCGCTGTCGGTGCTGCTGGGGCTGTTCTATGCCCAGGTTCACGGCGCGTGGCTGCAGGGCGTGCTTGCCGGCCTGACACTCGCAATGGCCATATTGCCCGAGGAATTTCCGCTGGTGCTGATGGTGTTCCTGGCGCTGGGCGCATGGCGCATTGCCAAGTGCGGCGTACTGACGCGGCGCATGCCGGCAATAGAGATGCTCGGCGCAGCGACAGTACTGTGCGTGGACAAGACCGGCACGCTGACTGAAAACCGCATGGCGGTGGCTGAACTGCTGGGCGAAGATCCGGCGCACATCCTCGAGGCCGCCGCGCTCGCCTGCGAAACCGATGCCTTCGATCCGATGGAACGCGCCATCCTCTTCGCGGCTGCGCCCGCCACGCTCACCCTGCGCGGGCATTTGACGCTGGAACACGACTATCCTTTCGGCGACGACTTTCTCGCGGTCTGCCACGTCTGGCGCTCGGCTGCGGGGAAGAGGCGCATCGCCATCAAGGGCGCGGCCGAAACCGTACTGCCGCTTTGCGCCATGGACGGCGCGGCGCTGGCGCGGATCGAGGCTGAGGCCGCCGCGGCTGCGGAACGCGGCCTGCGCCTGCTCGCCGTCGCCGAGGCAGACGATAGCGGCGGCCCGCCGCCGGCCGATGCGCGAAGCTATCGCTTTCGCTGGCTGGGTTTTGTCGCCCTCGCCGACCCGCTGCGCGGCGAAGTTCCCTCGGCCGTCGCGCAGTGCCGCCGCGCCGGCATCCGCGTAGTGATGATCACCGGCGACTATCCGGGCACGGCGCGGGCCATCGCACGCCAGGCCGGCATCGCGCTCGAGCAGGGGCTGCTCAGCGGCGCGGACATCCATGCAATGGATGATGCGCAGCTCGCCGCTGCGGTGCGTGATACCAATGTGTTCGCGCGTATCCTGCCCGAGGACAAACTGCGCCTGGTGCGGGCCTTCAAGTCGGCCGGCGAGGTGGTGGCGATGACCGGCGACGGCGTCAACGACGCCCCGGCATTGAAGGCCTCGCACATCGGTATCGCAATGGGCAGGCGCGGCACCGATGTCGCGCGCGAAGCCGCCGCGCTGGTGCTGACCGAAGACAATTTCAGTTCCATCGTCGCCTCGGTGCGCCTCGGACGGCGCATTTACCAGAACATCCGCAACGCCATGCGCTACCTGATCGCCGTGCACATACCCGTCGCCGGAGCGGCCTTCGTCCCCATACTGTTCGGCTGGCCGCCGCTGTTGCTGCCGGTGCACGTGGTATTCCTCGAATTCGTCATCGACCCCGCCTGCTCGGTGGCGTTCGAGGCGGAGGATAGCGACGAGGAGGCGATGAACCGCCCGCCGCGCGACCCGACGGCGCGCCTGTTTGATGCCGCCACGCTGTTCGCCGCGCTCGGCTCGGGCGCCTGCATGCTCGCGACAATGCTGCTTGCCTGCGCCTGGGCGGTCGATTCGGGACACGGCGACAATGAGGTGCGCTCGCTCGGTTTTGCGGCAATCGTTCTGGGCAATCTCGCGCTGATCCTCTCCAATCGCTCGGGCGAGGGTAGCGTACTGCAGACGCTGCGCCGGCCCAACCGCGCGCTGTGGTGGGTGATCTGCGGCGCGCTCGTCGCGCTTGCCGGCGCAATCTACGTACCGGCAGCCGCTTCGATCTTCCGCTTTGCCCCTCTCGGCGCACCCGAACTTGCGGTCGCGCTGGGTAGTGCCTTGTGCGGCATGCTTTTCATCGAGGCGGCGAAACGCCTGCTGCACCACCGTCGGGCCCGGGGCTGAGCCGCACGGCGGATCAACCCTGCTCGATCAGTGACCGGTTGGCGCGCCGCATGCGAAGACTCATCTCGCGCGCCATGTTGGCGAGGATGGCGAGGGCGATGCGCGGATGTTCCGCGCGAAGCCGGTCAAAGCGCGCACGCTCCAGCACAAAGCAGGCAAGCGGTTCGTCGGCGGTGACCGTCGCCGAACGGCGCTCGCGATCGAGCAGCGCCATTTCACCGAATACCGTGCCTGGAGAGAAGGTGACCAGGCGGACATCACCCGCGGGCAAGCGCATGTGCACGCTGGCCGATCCGCGCAGGATGATGTAGAGCGCGTCGCCCTCCTCGCCCTGCCTGAAAATGGCTTCCCCGGCCGGGTACTCGCGCCGCTGCATGAGAGCGCGAACCGATTCCTGCTCGCCGCCGCTGAGGCCTTGCACGATGTCGATTTGCGCGAACGCGTGGTCGCCGTCCGCACCGACGCGGCTGCGCAGGCTTTGCAACAGGTGGTTTTCACACCACTCAAGCGCGCGATCCATGTCCGGGAAAACGCGCTCGCGGGTCAGCACATCGGCGGCGCCGTGATCGCGTAGCACGGCCAGGGTGCGCGAAGCCTCTTCCTTGCCACTCAAGACCATTTGCGCGCCGGCCGCCTTCATGCGCTGCGCCGTCTGCACGAGTATCTGCGCACCGGTGCTGTCAATCTCGTTGACACGGGCGATATCCAGAACAACGTAGTGAACGCGGTCGGCCAGCGCGGCATCGATACGATTGTGCAACTGCTCGGCAGATGCGAAGAAGAGCGCGCCTTCGAGCTCCAGCACTAGGATCTGCCGGCCGTTCGCGGACAAGGCCTCGATGTCGGCAGCTTCGCGCGTGCGGCGCGAATGCATCACGTCGCCAAAGCGCACGCTCCGCACCATGCCCTGGCTCATGCGTACGGCGAACACCATGACCGCGATGACGATGCCTATGCCGACGGCAGACGCCGCATCGCGCAGCAGGGCCGCCAGCGTCACCATCACGATGACGGCGAGATCGATGAGGATGTGCTGCCAGTTGACCGATTTGAAGCGCAGCATCTGTTTCAGCAGACGCATGCTCCAGCGGTCAAACAGCTGGATGCCGGCATACAGCACCAGGGCTGCGATCACCACCTTCGGGATCAGCCCAACCAGCGGCGAGAGCACCAGGATGATCATCACGAACAGCAGCGCATGCGCCAGCAATGACAGTGAATTGCGCGCGCCGCTGCGGTAATTGGTCGTCGTCGGGCCGAGGCTGATGGTGCCGGCGATGCCGCCGAGCAGCGGCGCGACGGCATTGGCCATGCCGACGCAGTACATTTCACGCGTGCTGTTGCCGCGTTGGCCAGCGAGATTCTCCACGACTTTCGCGCTGATCATCACATCGAGCGATGCCACCACCGCGATGGAAAAGGCCGCGATCATCAAACCGGGCAGCGCCTGACCAAAACCCGGGGCCTGGGTAAGGGCAAGAATGCCGGCGAGTTCCCGCCCGTCCGGAACGCGCACCTCTATCTTGCCGAGCACCTCACCGATGCCCGCGGAAAACCCGGCGAACGCCAGCGCGTAGTAAGCGAGCGTACCCAACACCAGGGCAGTCACCAGCGGCGGCACTTTCTTCAACAGTCGCTGCCCCTGAAAGATCAGCACCAGCGTCAGCGCCCCCAGCAGCAATTGCAGCGGACGGATATCGGCCAGCGCGCTGATCCAGCCGTCAAGGGCCGGCTTTTCCGCCAAGCCGAGCAGCACATGCAATTGCGAAGCCACAATGGCGATGGCTGCCGCGTTCTGGAAACCGGCCATCACCGGCGTCGGGATGAACTTGACCATGCGCGGCACGCGCAGAACCGCAAACAGCAATTGAAACACCCCGGCCATGGCCATCACCAGGAAAAGCGCCGACATCACGGCCATCGGGTCGTCCATGGGCAGCCAATCGGCGCCGACCAGCACGTCGGCGCAGGCCGCGGCGATGACGAAAGAGACCAGGCCGCGTGGCCCATAGATGGCGACGCCGCGTGCGCCGGCGATGAGCGCGATCAGCCCGAGGTAGGCCGCGCCGTACAGCCCGGCGAGCACGCCCAGACTTACATACTGCGGTCCGAGTGGCGACACGGCAAGCGCGCCGAACCCCATCGCCAGCGGCAAGGACACGATACCGGCCACCACGCCGGCGATGATATTGCGCAGCGGATCGACCGTCCATGCCGCAGGCACACGGGTAAAGCGCCAGCGCGATGATTCCGCCGGAGATTTGAATATGCGCGATTCCAAGCTGCTCGTATTACCGCAAGGATTTCCGTGGCTGGCAATGCCGCCCGGGTTGTGATTATTCAGATATCGAGACGCACTTTAGGCATGTTCGAACCCGAACGCAAATATATAAGACCACCGCGACCAGTCGATCAGCCGTCCCCGCCGACCTGATGCCCCGGTCGCCTGCTCTCCAGCGCGAACTTCACCAGCGCCGCGGCGCGGTAGATGCCGTGCACGAACTTGCCGTAAGGCAGGGTCACGAACAAGGCCATCACGACACCGAGATGCACCACCAGCAACAGGCCCAGCGCGGCGGTTTCGCGCCAGGCCAGCAGCGCAAGGCCGGTGACGCTGGTCAACAGCAGCAACACGATGAACGCGGTGTTCATGCCGCGTTGCGCCGGGTCGGCGGTCGCCTCGTCGCGCCGGCGGCCCAGCCAGTACAGGCCGGCCGGGCCGATGACAAGGCCGACGCCGCCCAGCGTGCCCAGCAGCACCGGCAGGCTGGTCAGCGCGTAGGGCGCGACCCAGCCGAAGACGTAGTGGTAAATCGTTCCGACCGAGGTTGCGGCAAAGCACAACATGAAGCCGTAAAAAGTGAGGTGATGAAACCAGCGCCGCCACGGCGAACGCTGCTCCTCGCCCTTGAAGGTGCAGTCCTCACCGGCGCCGTGCAGGTTTTTCATGCTCAGCGCATCGGCGAGGCCCTGCCACAGCGCTACGGGCTTGAGAAGCTCGCCGGGCGACTCACCCACGTCGCGCCAGAAATTCAGAAAACCCATCAGCAGCGCGAGCAGCACGAACAGACTCACCACGCCGAAGGACGCGGCCATCACATTATGCGGAATCAGCGCATAAAAATTGCCGCCGGGCACCGCGCTGAACAGGCGTTCACCGCCGAGCAGCAGCGTGGCGAGCAGCAGGCTGGCGATCAGTACGGCGCAGAGCAGCAGCGCCGACACCAGACCGTTGTCGCGAAACACCCGGCCGAGCGGCGCCGGCCAGGCGTAATGGGCGTAGGTCTCGACGCGGATTTGTGCCATCACGCGGGGTATATTTACGGCGAATTCATGCGGCGGTGCGTACTGGCATGCGTAATAACACTCGCCGCAGTTATGGCACAAATTGGCGAGGTAATTGAGGTCGCCGGCGGCGAACTCCAGCCTGCGTTCCATCGCCGGAAACACCGCGCAATAACCCTCGCAGTAGCGGCAGGCGTTGCAGATCGCCAGTTGGCGCGCGCCCTCTTCGACCAGTTTAGCGAGCCGCATGCGCAAGCTCCCCCGACAAAGCGCGCGCCGCGACGGCGGCCTCTTTGCCGGCGATGCGGCCGAACACCGTGCCTATGGTCATGCCGATTCCGGCGAGATAGCCTTTTCCAAGGATGTTGCCCGACATGATTTCTCCTGCTGCAAATATGTTTTTCGCCATGCGGCCGTCCTCCATGCGAATGCAGGCCTTGTCATCGACCTTGAGGCCGAGATAGGTGAAGGTGATGCCCGGACGCAAGGGGTAACCCGAGAACGGCGGCTTGTCGATGCGCTGCGCCCAGTGGGTTTTCTCCGGCGTCAGCCCCTGCGTTTTGCAGTCGTCCTGTATCGAGTGATCGAATGTCCCCGGCTGCACCGCGGCGTTATAGCCGGCGACCGTGGCCTCGAGTCGTGCCGCATCAAGCCCGAGTTTTTGCGCCAGTTCGGCGATGCTGTCGGCGCGTATGGCCGGAAAGACCGAAGGCATGAAGCGGCCTGTGGCCTTGGCGTCAATGATGGAATAGGCGATCTGGTCCGGTTGCAGCGCCACCAGCCGTCCCCAGATGGCGTAGCGCTTGGGCCAGAAATCCTCGCCCTCGTCGTAAAAGCGCTGGCCGTCGCGGTTGACGACGATGCCCAGCGACACGCTATCGAGACGCGTCACCAGCCCGCCGTCGAATTTGGGCGCGCGCGCGTCGATGGCGACGCAATGACCCTGCGTCGGATCGCCGATCTGGTCGGCGCCCCGGGCGAACAAGGCCTTGAGCATCCTGCCGGTGTTGTAAGGCGTGCCGCGGATGAGGAAATTGTCGGCCGACGGCCCCCAGGCCTCGCGCAGCCACTCGAGGTTGGACTCGAACCCGCCGCAGGCGGCGACCATCGCGCCGGGCCGCACCGTGATGCGCCGGCCGCCGGCGCTGAATGTCACGCTGCGCAGCAAGTCACCGTCGATCTCCACCTCGTCGGCCTCGGCGCCGTACAGCACGCCCACGCCCAGGCGCTCGGCTGCGGCGTAGTAGGTATTCATCAGGCCTTTGCCGCCGCCGAGGAAAAACGCATTGGTGCGGCCAAGATGCAGCGTGCCGCCGAGCGAAGGCTGGAAACGCACGCCGTAGCGCTTCATCCAGTGCGTGCATTCGGCCGAACTGCGTATGGTCAGGCGCGCAAGCCGCTCGTCGGTCTGACCGCCGGTGACGCGCAACAGGTCGTTGTAGTACTCGTCCTCGCGGTACGCATCGCTCAGCACCTCGGTCGGAGCATCGTGCATGCAGCGCAGGTTACGCGTATGGCGGCTGTTGCCGCTGCGCAGCTCGCGCGGCGCGCTCTCGATCAGCAGCACGCTGGCACCCTGTTCACGCGCGGCCAGTGCCGCACACAAGGCGGCGTTGCCGCCGCCGACAACCAGCACATCGGGATTTTCGGTTTCTGCCACGCCAGGTTCCGTTTGATCAGGTGATAAATAAAGTCGGCGAATGCCGGAATTCCGAGGCCTCCATTATCGCGGCAAATGTCCGCGTCTGCAGCACCGGCGCAACATTCAAGCTACCGAACCCGTGGTTTGTTCCAGGCAATCCGGCACCCTGGCATCGATGCGCAAGCCCTCATCGCACTACAGGTGCATGCGCGTGAACTCGCTCTCGCCGGGCGAGCCGCACCGGCGCTTCGAGATCGACCAGCGGCGAGCCGCAGCAAGATCGGACAGACCCGGCTTTGCCGTGTCAATCAACCGGTTTTGGAATAAAAAGCCGCGTGACTAGCCGATACGGTCTGCAACCACCCTGGCAAAGTCACGCGTGCCGAGCTTTCCACCGAGGTCGACGGTGCGCGTTTCGGCGCTTTGCAGCGCGGCGTCTATTGCCGCCTCTACTGCAGCGGCGGCCTTGAGCAAGGCGTCGGACTTGTGTCGCCGCCCCATCCACTCGAGCATCATCGCCGCCGAAAGGATCAGCGAGGCCGGGTTGGCTTTGTCCTGGCCGGCGATATCCGGTGCCGAACCGTGCTGCGCCTGCGCGACACAAAGATCGTCGCCGGCATTGGTCGAGGCGGCGAGGCCCAGGCTTCCCGACAGTTCGGACGCTTCATCCGAGAGAATGTCGCCGAACATGTTGGTGGTGACTATGACGTCAAAACGCATCGGGTCGCGCAGGATCAGCGCGGCCATGGCATCGACTATGATTTCCTCCAGCTGCACACCGGGAAAATCCTGCGCCACCTTGCGCACTTCGCGCAAAAACAGGCCGTCGGATATTTTCAGCACATTGGCCTTGTGCACGGCCGTGACCTTGTGGCGCCGTCCCGGCGCCGCCGCCGCCTCGAAAGCGCGGCGCGCGATGCGTTCGCAGCACTTCGCGGTGATCCGGCGCACCGCCAGCGCCATGTCCTCGGTCGGCATGAATTCGCCTATGCCCATGTGCATGTTGCGGTCGGCGTAAAAACCCTCGGTGCACTCGCGAAAAATGATCATGTCCACCGGCTTGCCGGTGAGCCCAACGCCCATGCGCGAGCGCGCCGGACGCACGTTGGCATAGAGGTCCAGTTGCACGCGAAAAGTCCCCGACGGGTTGATGCCGCCCTGCTCGCGCGGCGGGTAATCGAGGTGTGAAACCGGCCCGAGGATCACGCCGGCGCACTGCCGCGCGATCTCAAGAATGCGCGCCGGCATCGTCGTGCCTTCCTTTTCAAGTGCGGCAAACCCGATTTCATCATGCCGCCATTTCAGCCCGAGGCCGAATTTCACATTGGCGCGGTCCAGTACCGCAAGTGTCGCCGTGGTGATTTCGGGGCCGATGCCGTCGCCGGGCAGAACGAGTACATCCATGCGTATTCCTAGTTTGCTGTCCAAAGCCGGGACGCCAGCATCCGGCCGGGCCCGGGAAACATCCGACCATTTTAAGGGCAGACTTCATAAGCCTGCCTTGAGTAATTGTGCCCTCAGCCTGCAAGAGGCTGGGGCCATGTTGGATTTGCATCACTTCGATGTCTTTCACGCCATCATGAAGACCGCTTCGGCCACCGGTGCGGGCACGATCAGCGCCGCGCTCGGCCCTCCAGTACGGCTTCGCCCCGCGACCGCAAAAGGACCGCACTGGGAACGCCCGTAACACTCTGGTCGCCGGGCAAGACATCAACCCGTCTTATGGTTACCCCCCCCCGCAACAGCAATCGGACGCATGATGCCACGGTGCGCCGGAATGCCGGCATTTCCCGTCTTGCAGCACCAGCGGTCAGGGCATTTGCTCACGCGCCTCTTCCTTGATCGCCGCACCGCCGTTTTCAATGTCCTTGCCCGCGCCCGTTAGGGTATTGCAGCCGCTGGGCGCGCAGGGCCTCGCGCCGGATAAAATCGGGGAACGCCTGTACTGGGACAGCATGACCGTGGACGTGGTCAACCAATGGCGCGTGATCCACATTCCGATCACGCTGGCCTTCGCGACGCTGGCCCTCGGCCATATCGCGGCCGAGTTCATCTTCTGGGGCTGGTGATGACACGCCGCCTCGCGCTGCTCATCATCGGCGCAAACCTTGCCGCCGCCGCACTGCTGGCCTTTGCCTACCCCCACCTGATGCTGGCGCCCGGGGCACTGCGGCCGGCGCACGCCGCCCTTGCCACCGACTGCTTTGCCTGTCACGCACCCCTTGACGGCACCAGCGCCGGGCGCTGCATCGCCTGCCACGCCGTCAAGGACATCGGTCTTCGCGACACCAAGGGCGTGGCGCTGGCCAAACCCGACCTCAAGGCCGCCTTCCACCGCGAATTGATCGCGCAGGACTGCGCCGCCTGCCACAGCGACCATCAGGGTCTCAAGCTGACGCAAGGCAAGCGCAAGGCCTTCTCGCACGCCCTGCTGCAACCGGCGGCACGCGAGCGCTGCGAATCCTGTCACGAAAAACCGGCCGACACCCTGCACCGCCAGATCAGCGGCAACTGCGCGCAATGCCATACGCCGGCGAAGTGGAAGCCGGCCAACTTCGACCACGCCAGGTACTTTGTGCTGGACCGCGACCACGACCACGACGCCACCTGCGCCACCTGCGTCACCTGCCACGCCAACAACGACTACAAGCGCTACACCTGTTATGGCTGCCACGAACACACGCAATCGAAAGTACGCGCCAAGCATGTCAAGGAAGGGATACGCGAGTTCGAGAATTGTGTCGAATGCCACCGCAGCGCCAATGAGCACGAGAGCGGCGGCAGGCGCAACGAGGGGCGCGGCAGGCGGGAACGCGACTAAGTCGGCACGACCCGGTCCGGCGCGGGCCACCTCACTGCAAACGCCCGTCTGGCAGGGCTTTCCAGCCGGTTTAATCCCCGCCCAGTGCGCAATGCTGGTGCAACATCAGCCCGATATCATGCGTTGATACCGCGCGCATGCGGGACAATGCGCAAGCTGTCGCCTGACCAACTCCGGGGGAGGTTTTCATGCCTGCACTTTCATGCTGCCTTACTCTGCTGCTGCTGTTGGCCGCAGCCACGTCCGTGCTCGCACAAAGCCCCGCGTCCATCACCAGCATCCAGGTCGGGCCACGGCCGTATTTCCTGGTCGCGGACATGCGCGAGGGCCCGCTCAAGCGCCGGCTGCAAAGCTGCGCCAACGGTCCTTTCCGTAAAACCGATTTCTCCATCGGCCATCGCGGCGCGCCGCTGATGTTTCCCGAGCACACGAAAGAATCCTACGAGGCGGCGGCGCGCATGGGCGCGGGCGTGCTCGAATGCGACGTCACCTTCACCCGCGACAAGGAACTGGTGTGCCGCCACGCGCAAAACGATTTGCACACCACGACCAACATCCTCGCCACGCCCCTCGCGGCAAAATGCACCAGGGGCTTTACGCCTTACGACGCAGACAAGAACACCCCGGCGACAGCCGAGTGCCGCACCAGCGACATCACCCTCGCCGAGTTCAAGACCCTGCGCGGCAAGATGGATGCCTTCGATCCGAAAGCCAGGACCGTGGAGGAATTCATCGGCGGCACCGCCAACTGGCGCACCGATCTCTACAGCGGGCCGACCAGCGGCACGCTGCTCTCGCACAAGGAGAGCATCGCGCTGTTTCGCAAGCTCGGTGTAAAAATGACGCCCGAGCTCAAGTCGGCGAGCGTGACCATGCCCTTCGACGGGTTCAGCCAGCAGGACTACGCGCAAAAAATGCTGGACGAATACAAGAGCGCGAAAGTACCCGCAAGCCGGGTGTTCCCGCAGTCGTTCAACAAGGACGACATCCTCTACTGGGTGAAGAACGAACCGGTCTTTGCGAAGCAGGCGGTATTCCTCGACGGCGCGACCAAAGTCGCCGAGTTGCCCGACCTGGAAACGCTCAAGGGCTACCAGCGCGAGGGCATCCGCATCGTTGCCCCGCCGGTCTTCGCCCTGCTCGAGGCGAAAGACGGAAAGATCGTGCCGTCCAACTACGCGCGCAATGCCAAACAAGCCGTGCTCGGCATCATCACCTGGAGCCCGGAGCCTGGAACGCTAGGGTGTGCTGGCCGACGGCAAGAACGGCTTTTACTACCAGGGCTTCGATGAGGCCATCGCGCGCGAAGGCGACGTGATGCAGGTGCTCGACGTGTTCGCCCGGGACGTCGGCATCATGGGCATATTCTCCGACTGGCCGGCGACGGTGACGTATTACGCCAGTTGCATGCGACTGAAATAAGCCGCACCGATATCCAATCGGCTGCAAACCCGCGCCAGTATTGGCTTTGCGGCGGATGGCATCGGATGGATTTAATTGAACCTGGTCCCTTTAATTCTCTAAGCGGCCGCCCCGAGAACGGCAACTCGGCAGCGAATGTCCGCAGTCGGCGGATTTGACGTATGCACACTTTCGATCAGCGGTCATCGAAAGTCGGCGGAAAGTGCATCTCTGAACGTCAGGTATCTCCTCCCGAAGCCTTACTCCGCGATGCGGCGGAACAGGTTGTAGGAAAGATCAATGGTGGTTCGCATAAACGTCAGGCAATAATATGCATGCCTATCAATCCGAATTACGCGTCACGGCGACAAAGAGCAAAGCGGCTGAGCAGTCACTTGCCGGGCACACGCTGCTATCTGTCTTGCATATAGCGGGCGAACAGCGCCGGATGTTCCTCGCGCAACTTGCGACGGCCCTCGACAATCTCTGCATGGCGCCCCTGGCGTTCGAGCGCGAGCAGGCCAAGCACGATGCGGGCACAGCGCTCCGGCCCCGTATTGGCGCCGTTCTGGGCAAGCCGCAAGCCCTGCGCCCGTCTGCGGTCGGCGTTAAGCGCCCAGGGCGGAGACCAGGCGAAGTCATCCGGCGTATCCTCACCCTCGAATTCAGCATCGAAGCCGCGCAGGAGCCGGTCCAACTCGGGCAAGGCCAGCGGCGACGCCAGAGTCTGCGCACGCCGCGAGTCCATCCAGGCAAGTTCGGCCAGCAGCGGCCAGATTGCGTCGAAGCCGCTCGATCGGCAGCGGGCTTTGATCATCCAGGCCAAGGGCGCGGGTTGCCGCCGCCAGGACTCCATATTCTCGATATGCGCGGCAGCGTCCATCCATCGCCCGGCGCGCAGCAGCACAGGCGCGACGTGCAATGCTTCGCGACCGGAATCGAACGGGAAATTGGAGATGGCCGCCGCCAATTCGGCCCAAAGAGCGGCGCGCCACGCTTGCGCCCCTTTGCCGAACACCTCATCCGCCGCCGGTACAACGACGCCTTCCGTTTCCCGCAGAATCTCGATGGCGGCCTCGCGTGCAATCGGATTGGGAACAGGCGTATGCAGTCGCCCGCACAGTACGCCCGGAGCAGGCAGCAAGGGATCGGCGCCGTACTCCGCGCCAAGCGCGACCACCGCCCGCGCACAAGCTGCTGCGTCGCGCTGGCGCAAGGCATCGATGGCCGCGTTACGCGAGATCACATCGCGGCTGTGCTCAAATATGTCGAGTTGCATGGACGAAATCGAAACGCTGGTCGTTGCGATCAAGAGTTTCGATCAAGAGCCTATTCTGCGGAGCGATCCAGCCCGAGCGCCTGCCACAGAAAGTCATATGAAATCACACGGCGCTCCTGCCGTGCGGCTTGTTCCGTCTCGCCGGTCTCGTAGGTTCTGAGCAAGCCTTTCACGCGCTCGCGTCCGGCCGGCGTCGCGATCGCCTGGCGCGGTGTCTTGCCTCCCAAGGCCTGGATCGGCTCGTCGCTCCAATTGGCATACGTGCGGAGCAGCACCTTTTCCACGATTTCCGCCAGCGCTTCAGGAGGCAGGCCCGGATCTGCGGAGGTGGGGGGCACGGCGCCGGCCGACACCTTGCTCATGATGCCCTTGGGATCGGAAAGAACCCGGCCCACGAACGCGACAGACGCTCCGGCCAGCTTGTCGAACCACGCCCGCCCCTGATCGGCGTAATTCTGCGTTCTGTAGAACACCTCGATCCGGTCCGCGCTCTTGCCGGGATTGATCGAAACGCTGTGGCGCCTCAGTCCATCCGCACATTCGAATCGTCGTGCCCAGCCGGCGGCGCGATCACCCTCGACGTCAGACTCGGCTCCCAGCGCAGCGGCCAGAGCATCCCAATTCGCGACGCGATAGTGGTCGGTGATCAGCAGCACGGGATCTCCCGAGATCGAATCGGTCACCGTGGGCAGCGGCAGCGGCCGCGCGTACTGCGCAATCCAGTTGCGGCGGATGATCGCACTCAGGGAACGCGGTAGATCGTCGCCGTGCGCGGCGGACCCGGCCACGGCCGCGCGCAATTCCCCGAGGAGCGATGCGTTCATCAAACGCGAGAATGGATACGCCGCCCCGGATATTTCGTGATGGCTGCCGACCTCCATGATGCGCACACCGATTAGGTTGCCGACCCGGGCGTACCCGCTGCCCGACCTTTCCTGCACCATCAGCGGCGCCGCCTCGGTATCGAGCGCATCGCACAGCCGCATGCCGATCCCCGACAGGACCTCGGTGATATCGTAGAGCCGCAGCGGCCGGCGACCCAACTGCACGATCCACGACCGCTGGGCGGGCGTGAACGCCGGCCCGCCCGGCCCGAGCAACAGGCCCGCCACATTGCGCTGCACGCCCTTGACGGCAATGCTGCCTTCGCTCAGCAGCCACTCCATCGCATTGATCTGCACGCCCTGCCAGTCGTCATCGCCGAGCTTGTGCAGCAAGGCCTGCTCAGAGTCGTCCAGATCATCGTTGAGCATGGCCGCGACGGCGGTCTTCACCGCCTTGGCGTGGCGGCTGGTCAGCCATTCAATCGCCCTGCCGACGCCGCCGTCCTTGCTTTCGTCCGCAACGGCTTCGGGACTTTCCTTGCCGCAGCACTTCTTGAACTTCTTCCCGGAGCCACACGGGCACGGATCGTTGCGGCCGACCTTGGGCGTGTCCCTGACGACGGTGCCGGGGCTGTGAACGGGCTTCTCCGGCCAGCCTGAGCCGCCGGCCTCTTGATGCGGCTCGGGAACCTCATAGCAGTACCAGGACGCGACTTCATCCAGGGCATCCCCGATATAGCGGTTGTTCGCGTTCGCGGCGGCTTCGGCGATACAGTCCGCCACGGGCATGGCGGCGCCCCTTTCGAACCCTTTGATACCCGTGACGCTAGGGTCGATCAGCCCCTCGTCGAGCCAGCCGCGGATCTTCTCCAGCATGGGCGCCGGGCCCAGATCGCGGCTGGAGTCGGCGGCCCAGCTCAGAAACTCATCAAGATTACTGTCCTCATTCGGTGCCGTGCGACGCACGAAGTCCGCTTCGCGTTCGCACAAATCCGCGATATAGGCGAGCGCCTCGTCGCGCCCGCCATCGCCCTCGATCACCCGCACCGTGAGCGCGTGCATGGCCGCGATACGGCACCACAGGCCGGCGCTGCGATCCTCCGCCAGCGCTTTGAGCGGCGCGAGGTCGCCATCGCAGACCGAGGCGAGAATTCGCCCGAGGTTGCCGCCGGCGTCATCGCCAAACAGTTCTTCGGCACGCTCCGCGGAACAATGGCAGGCCCTCGTCAGCGGCAGGTAGGCCCTGGCATCGCGCTTTTCCGCCGCCAGATAGTTGGCGAAGGAAAATAGACCGTCCCACTCCCCACCCTCCTCATCAAGCGTCGTCGAGCCGCCATCGGCAACGCGCTCGATCTCCGCCACGAAAAACGGAGCGAGTTCATCCCATCGCGCAAGTGCCTCCGCCGCCGCGGCGTGAGGAAAAGGAGATTCCATGAGCGAGAGCGCAGCGCGAATGTCTTGCCATTCCATGGCTGTATTCCTATATGTCTTCGATGGTGAATGCCGGAAACTCTCGAAAGTGCCGGCGATAAGGTTCCCCCCCTCCAGCGAGACATTACTAGAAAACCGGATGCTTGGGACAGGACGAGAGCCGAGCGACTGCACTATTCGAAGCAGCGGATCGCTGGTTGAATAGTCGGTGCCGGCAGGACGGCGCGGCTGAGCGGCAAAGGGACCGGGGTGGCTGGCCGCATTGCACAGAAAGCGGCCTCATGACTGGGGCATTAGCTATGTCGGCAACGGGTCGAAAAGCGCCAGTTCAGCCATTCCAGAACGGACACTTTCGCCATTTCCCCCGTGGGCGACAGACCGTCCGCTGCGGGCTGCAATGCCGTCAGTCTGGCATCAAAACGCTGGAAACCCGCGCCAGACGGGCCTTTCCAGCATTGCCCTGACCCGACGGAAACAGCCGCGCTCAGGGGCGCTCAATGCGGCGCAGCGTCTCGGCCACGTTGACAATGGGAATCTCCTGATAGTGTTTTAGTTGCAGATGCCGATCGCCGGAGACAATGAGATCGGCTTTGGCGGCAAGTGCGCAAGCAAGCACGTGATCGTCGTCTGGATCGGCGAGGACCACGGGCGCAACGGCCGCAGGTGTGACGATTTGCACGACGGCGAGATACTGCCTCATCAACACATCTGGCAGCCTTTGGGTTGACGCGATGGCAGCGGCCAGCTTTTCGCGCGAGAGCACGTCGGCAAGCTCAGCGAGTAGCTTGGGGCTGGTATGGAGCGTGATGTCGTGGTGTTCCCCGACAACCGCCAGCAAGCGGTGGGGCGATCCTTTCCAGAGCAATCCGGAAACGACCGTGTTGGTATCGAGCACGAGCCTCACGCAGAACCTTGTTATCCGGCGCGGCGGCGTTCGGCCCGGTATGCTTCGATTTCCGCGTTGATCTCCTCCATCGACATCGGCGGGATGCCCGCAGCCTCGACGCGATCAGCGACGGACAGAAGCGCATCGAATGTTTTTCTGCGCAGCGCTGCGGCGATGAGCGCTTCGATGGCTTCCGGGGTCAGCAGGCCGGCAGCCTGTGCGTCGTTCGCAACCTTATCGGGAAGCGAGAGCTTGATCTCAAGAGTGGTCATGGCGGCGACTCGAAATACTAATGCTCAGATGATAGCCGAACGCCGCGATCGAAACCACGCCTGCCGTCATGCGCGCGGGTAGTTCGGTTCAAACCACGAATAACCAGGTGCCAATCACATCACCCGGAGACCCTTGCCAGACGCGGCTTTCCAGCCATCGCGCCACAGCGATCAAGCCTGGGCCGACTCCCGCGACAACACCCGCCCCGGCCGCGCACCAGTGGATTTGCCGCCGCGCCAGACAGGCGGTATTCCTCGACGGCGCGACCAAAGTCGCCGAGTTGCCCGACCTGGAAACGCTCAAGGGCTACCAGCGCGAGGGCATCCGCATCGTTGCCCCGCCGGTCTTCGCCCTGCTCGAGGCGAAAGACGGAAAGATCGTGCCGTCCAACTACGCGCGCAATGCCAAACAAGCCGTGCTCGGCATCATCACCTGGAGCCCGGAGCCTGGAACGCTAGGGTGTGCTGGCCGACGGCAAGAACGGCTTTTACTACCAGGGCTTCGATGAG
>CAYLPI010000076.1:5764-17171 GCA_964385505.1 uncultured Bordetella sp. | reverse complement strand
AGGTCGTGGCCGTAAAAAATATTGTCGCCCAGCACCAGTGCGCAGGGCTCACCCGCGATGAAGGACTCGCCTATCAAAAAGGCTTGGGCAATGCCGTCAGGCGAGGGCTGTTGCGCGTATTGCAGGCTGATGCCCCAGCGCTTGCCGTCGCCGAGCAACTGCTCGAAGCGCGGCGTATCCTGCGGCGTCGAGATGATGAGGATGTCGCGTATCCCCGCGAGCATCAGCGTTGACAGCGGATAGTAAATCATCGGCTTGTCGTACACCGGTAGCAGTTGCTTGGAGACCACCTGGGTCACCGGATAAAGCCGCGTGCCGGAGCCGCCGGCGAGGATGATGCCCTTCATTGTGATTGAGTGATTCGGTGATTGAGTGATTCGGTGATTGGGTGATTCATTTGCTTATACTTTTGCGGAGGCCGGATAAAAGGCGGGAGACTTTGCTGGCTTTGGCGAGGAGTTCATCTACCGCAGTGGCATATCCGAGGTCTCGGGTAATCAGGCTTTGTGTTTCCAGTTCGCTTAACGAGCCTTTTGCGATGCTTAGGAATTGGGCGAATTCTTTTGCGCTTGTGCGGGCTGCACCTTCAGCAATATTACTGGGAATGGATACCCCGGCTCTGCGCATTTGGGCGACCAAGCCGTACTTTTCGGAGGGTAGTAGCGTTTCCGTGAACTCATGCACCGCTTTCACCAATGACATCGCTTCCTTCCATGCATTCAGGTTGTAATGGGGTCGAATCGAGCCACCTCCCAGCATATCGCACCCTACGAACCAATCACCCATTACCCAATCACTGAATCACCAACAGGATACTGCTTCGCAATCCACGCTTGGTATTCGCCTGATTGAATATCGGCCACCCAGTCGGCGTTGTCCAGGTACCACTGCACAGTCTTACTCAGGCCAGTCCTGAAATTTTCTGTCGGTTTCCAGTCAAGCTCGGAAGCGATTTTACGTGCGTCGATGGCGTAACGTCTGTCATGGCCGGGGCGGTCTTTGACATAAGTTATCAGACGCTCCCTCGGACCGGCCGGGTCTGGCCGCAGCGCATCCAGGGTGGCGCAAAGCATGTGCACCACATCGAGGTTTTTCATTTCCGCATTGCCGCCGACGTTGTACACCTCGCCCGGACGTCCGCGCTCGAGCACGCCGCGGATGGCCGCACAGTGGTCGCCAACGTACAACCAGTCGCGCACGTTCTGGCCGTCGCCGTACACCGGCAGCGGTTTGCCGGCGAGCGCATTGGCGATCATCAGCGGGATCAGTTTTTCCGGAAATTGTCGCGGGCCGTAGTTGTTGGAGCAGTTGGTGATGAGGGTCGGCAGGCCGTAGGTATGGTGCCAGGCGCGCACCAGGTGATCGGAGCCGGCTTTGGATGCGGAATAGGGGCTGTTCGGCGCGTAGGCCGTGGTTTCGGCGAAAGCGGGATCGGCGGCGCCGAGCGAGCCATACACTTCGTCGGTGGAAACGTGCAGGAAGCGAAACGCCGCTTTGGCCTCTGTGGGCAGCGACATCCAGTAGGCGCGGGTTTCTTCGAGCAGGCTGAAGGTGCCGATGACATTGGTTTGCACGAAGTCGCCGGGGCCATGTATCGATCGGTCAACATGGCTCTCGGCGGCAAAATGTACGATGGCGCGGGGATGATGCTCGGCCAGCAGCTTTTGCAACAGCGCCCGATCGCAAATATCGCCGCGCACGAATACATGGCGGGCATCTCCGGCAAGGTCTGCCAGATTGGCCATATTGCCGGCGTAGGTGAGCTTGTCGAGATTGACCACCATCTCGTCCGAGCGCGCCAGCCAGTCGAGTACGAAGTTAGAGCCGATGAAGCCGGCGCCGCCGGTGACGAGGATGCTCATGTCGCCGTCCTTTGTAATGCCAGCAGCTTGGCGTACTTGTGGAAGCTGTTCATGCAGCCAATCGTAATGTGCACGAGCCCGGCCTGGCCGTCGAGAAAGCCGAGGCGAAAAACGTAGAATTTGATAAAGCGCGCCAGCGGCGACAACACCAGCCGGGTGAGGCTGGCGCGTTCGCCGGCCGCACGCATGGCCTCGGCTTGCAGCGTGGTGTAGCGGTTTTGCTTGTCCAGGTAGCGTGCCAGGGTCTCCGCCGAATCGTGCAGCAAATCGCCGGAAAGCCGCGCTGGGCGGGCATTTGCGAGCACTCGCTCGTGCACGGCATCGTCGCTCCAGCGTGCTTCACGGCGGTCGAACAGGCGCAGGCTCCAGTCCGGATAGCCCTCGCCGTGGCGCAACCAGTGACCGAGAAAACGGTTGCAGCGTGCCATGTCGTAGGCGCTCGCACGTGGGGCGGCAATCTCGGCAAGGATACTGGCGCGCAAGGCATCGCTGACGCGCTCATCGGCGTCCAGGCACAGCACCCAGTCGTTGCGCGCCTGGCTCACCGCAAACTGCTTTTGCCGGCCAAAGCCGAGCCACTCCTTGGTAATCACCCGCGCGCCAGCCTTGCGGGCGATGTCGGCCGTGCCGTCATCGCTATCTGAATCGACGACCAATATCTCGTCGGCGAACGCCAGACTGGCCAGGCATTCGCCGATCTGGGTGGCAGCGTTCTTGCTGATGATGACGGCGGAGATGGGCATGAAACGGCGGCGGCCTGAAACGGGTTTGGCAAGGGCTGTAAGCGCTGCAAACCGATATAATCAATCCAGTATAATCAACGTTTTACCGTCATCATTTTAACTGACGCCGTCGCTTTCCGGCGCGGCCTGTCATGAAAAAAATCCTGCTCGTCAAAACCTCGTCACTGGGGGATGTGGTGCACAACCTGCCGGTGGTGAGCGATATCGCGCGGCGCTACCCCGGGGCGCGTATCGACTGGGTGGTTGAGGAGGGATTTGCCGCGCTGCCGGCCTTGCACCCGGCCGTTACGCGGGTGATTCCGGTGGCGGTGCGGCGCTGGCGCAAGACGCCGTTGGGGCAGACGACCCGGCGCGAAGTGGGTGCCGTGCGCAAACTCTTTGCCGCCGAGCCCTATGACGTCGTTATCGACACCCAGGGCTTGCTCAAGAGTGCGCTGATCGCCCGTTCCGCCAGGGGCGAGTGCCATGGCTATAACGCACGCAGTGCCCGCGAACCGCTCGCTGCGCGGCTCTATGACGTTACACACGCCGTGCCACGCAACCTGCACGCGGTGATGCGAAACCGCATGCTCGTCGCGGCGGCGCTGCATTATCGGCTTGAGGACGACGTCGATTACGGCATCCGCGCAGGACCGGAGCGTGACAAGGGCGGGGGCGCTGATACCTATTGCGTTCTGCTGCACGCCACCAGCCGTGCCGACAAGCACTGGTCCGAAGCGCATTGGTCTGCGCTGGGCGCATGTTTGGCGAAAGCCGGGCTGCAATGTCTTTTGCCCTGGGGTAGCCCGGCAGAATCAGCCACGGCACAGCGTATCGCCGCCACCATCCCCGGCGCGCGGGTTGCGCCCAGGCTGGATTTGGCGGCCATGGCGCGTCTGCTGGCCGGCGCGCGCTTCACGGTTGGTGTCGATACCGGGCTGACGCATTTATCGGCGGCGCTGGGCCGGCCGACCGTGGCCATCTTTTGCGCATCGTCTCCGGCGTTGACCGGTGTCTTCGGCGCCGCCGCCGCACGCAATCTTGGCGCGCCCGGGGCACCGCCTGACGTTGACGCGGTTCTTGAGGTTGTTGCGGCGCTTGCGGCCATCGGGCCGCAAGGGCTTGCCTGATGCGCGTTCTGTACAGCCTGCTGCTGTGGGGTGCGCTGCCCTGGGTGCTGGTGCGGCTGTGGTGGCGTGGCCGCCGCGAACCCGGTTATCGCCGCCATATCGCCGAACGTTTCGGCCGTTATGCGTACAAGACGAACAAGCCCGTCATCTGGTTGCACGCCGTCTCGGTCGGGGAGGTGCGGGCCGCCGAGCCGCTGGTGCGCGCACTCGCCGCGCGCCATCCTGATCATCAGATCGTACTGACGCAGATGACGGCCACCGGACGGGCAACGGCCGAGCAGTTATTCGGCGCGTCGGTGCATTGCTGCTACCTGCCCTACGACTACGGTTTTGCCGTGGAGCGTTTTGTCGAACACTTCAAGCCGCGCCTGGGCGTACTGATGGAAACCGAAATCTGGTTCAACCTGATCGGCGGTTGCCGTCAGCGCGGCGTGCCGCTGCTGCTTGCCAATGCGCGCCTGTCGGAAAAGTCAGCCAGGGGCTATGCGGTGGTGGCCGCGCTGGCGCGCGAGGCGCTGCAGGGCTTGTCTGCCGTGGCCGCGCAAAGCGCCGGGGACGCAGCTCGGCTCGAGACCCTGGGTGCTGTCGGCGTCGAAGTGACGGGCAACCTGAAATTCGATGTCGAGGTGACTGCCGCCATGCGTGAGCTGGGCGCGCAGTTCAGGCGGCGTTACGGCAGCGGCCGGCCGGTGCTGCTTGCCGCCAGCACGCGTGATGGCGAAGAGGCCTTGTTGCTGCGCGCACTCGAGGCCCACCCTGTTCCGCGGCTGCTTTGTGTGATTGTGCCGCGGCATCCGCAGCGCTTTGAGGCCGTGGCGGCACTCATCGCCGCCAGCGGCCATGGTGTCGTCAGACGCAGCGAGAACCGCGACATTCCGCCCGATTGCGCTGTGGTGCTGGGCGACAGCATGGGGGAGATGGCGGCGTATTTTGGCGCCAGCGATGTGGCCTTTGTCGGCGGCAGCCTGCTGCCCTACGGCGGGCAGAACTTCATCGAGGCCTGCGCCCTCGGCATTCCGGTGCTGCTGGGCCCGTTTACCCACAACTTTGCCAAAGCAAGCGAGGACGCGCTGGCTGCCGGCGCGGCGGCGGGCGTGGTTGATGCCGCAAGCCTGGTTGCGTGTGCGACCGAAATTCTTGGCAATCCGGCAGGCGCTGCGGACATGTCGGCGGCGGGAATCCGTTTTTTTGCAGCCCATCGCGGCGCGACCGGACGCACCATGGCGATTTGCGAGCGCCTGCTCGCAGGCAAATCCTGACCTAGTCGCCGAGCAGGCGGTTTACCGCCGCCACATCCTCTTCGTTCAGGCTGCCTGCGGCGGCCTTGAGCTTGAGGCCGTTCATCAGGGTGTCGTAGCGCGCCTTGGACAGGTCGCGCTTGGTCGAGAAAAGCTGTTGCTGCGCGTTCAGCACATCGATGTTGATACGCACGCCGACCTCGTAGCCGAGCTTGTTCGAATCGAGCGCGCTCTGGCTGGAGATGAGCGCGGCTTCGAGGGCGCGCACCTGGGCCATGCCGTTGGTGACGCCAAGAAAGGATTGTCGCGACGACAGCGCCGCGGTACGCCGGGCCGACTCGAGGTCCTGACGCGATTTTTCCTGCAAGGCGATGGCCTGGCGCACCAGCGAACTGACGTTGCCGCCGGCGTATATCGGGATCGACAGTTGCAGGCCGATACTGCGGCTGTTGCTGTCGGTGGCCGTATTGGCAATGCCGGCTGTGGCAAGGCTGGCGGAGTTCGCGCCCACCACACCGACCAGGTTCAGCGACGGGTAATGGCCCGCGCGCAGGCGCTCGATTTCACGCGTTGCCACTTCCAGCGCAGCCTCCTGCACCCGCACGCTGAAACTTTGCTGCTCGGCGCTCTGCACCCATTGTTCCATCGCGCTGGGCTGCGGCGGCGCGAGCTGCAGGGCGCTGCGCAGCGGCGTCAGTCCCTGTGGCAGCGTGCCAATGATTTGTTGCAGCGCGCGCTTCTTGATTTCGAGGTCGTTTTCTGCGGCGATGCCCTGCGACACCGACAGGTCAAAGCGCGCCTGGGCTTCATGCGTGTCGGTGATCGTCGCGGTGCCAACCTCGAAGTTGCGCTTGGCCTGGGCCAGTTGTTCCGAGATCGCCGTTCTCTGCGCCTGCAGAAAAGCCAGGCTGTCTTGTGCGGCGAGCACGTCGAAATACGCCTGCGACACGCGCACGATGAGGTCTTGCTGCGCCTGGCCGAAGGTCGCCTCCGCCTGCGCCACCTTGTAGCTTGCCTCCTTGTAGGTCATGAAGCTGGCCCAATTGAACAGCGGCTGGGTGAGGGTGATGGTGTAGCCGTTGGTGTTGCCCTGGCGGTTGGAGTCCGGAAACGCGCCGCGAAAGGAAATTTCGCTGTTGTTCATTTGCGTGAACGCGGTGGCGTTGACGGTCGGCAAAATGAGCGCGCGGCCCTGGGCCAGAGTTTCCAGTCCGGCATCGCGCGTTGCGCGGGCCGACGCATAACTTGCGTCATTGCTGATGGCATCGCGGTAGGTTTGCAGCAGGTCGGCGGCGCCGGCCGGTGCCGTAAGTGTGGCGAAGACGGCAAAGACAGCGGCGACGGCGAAGACGCCGAGG
The DNA here is from genome assembly GCA_964385505.1 of uncultured Bordetella sp. Taxonomy (GTDB): domain Bacteria; phylum Pseudomonadota; class Gammaproteobacteria; order Burkholderiales; family SG8-39; genus CAITSH01. Next base: position 10,861 of record CAYLPI010000076.1, on the reverse strand, counting down.
ACTTCGCCCAGCAAGAGCGGGTTCAGGCGACGCGCGCGCGTCGCCGGGTGTGCGTTACGTTCCATGTCGTTGGTTCCCGGCATCAGAGGTTTTAGTAGGTCGCCATGTCCGGGGCGACTTGCCGCGCCCAGCCATCGACGCCGCCCGCCAGATTAAAGACATTCGTGAATCCGTTGCGTTCCAGAAACATCGCCACCTGCGCGCTGCGGCTGCCGTGGTGGCAGATGACCACAGTATCGGCTTCCGGATCGAGCTCGGCCAGGCGCGCGGGCACGGTGTTCATCGGCACCAGCATTGAATTTTCAATATGCGCCGTCTGGTGCTCCCAGGGTTCGCGCACATCGAGCAAGAGCGGCGGTTTGTCGCCTGCGCGATCGAGCCATTCTTTCAGTTGTGATGCGTTGATCTGTTCCATGAATTTTGAATAATGACGTGCAGAGGCGGGGAGAGGGGTAACAAATCGTATCAGCTAGCAACGCCGGTACGTGCCCTTAAAAGGTAAAACGCGCCGGCTGCGCCGCGTTGGTGAGGGGTGGCGCACAGGTTTCAAACAGGACGGTGGTCTGGAACGCCCCGGCGCCGGCACAGGTAACGAGGCTGGCCCGCATCACCGGCGCATCACCGACGATGGCGAACAGGCGCCCGCCCGGCTTCAGTTGATCGAGCAGGGACTGTGGCAGAACCGGTGTCGATCCGGTCAGTACGATGACATCGTAGGGCGCGGCCTTGGACCAGCCTTTTGCCGCGTCGCCTGGTTCGAGCGTGATGTTGTCAAAGGCCTGCCGGGCAAGCTGGCTTGCGGCAACGGCCTGGATGGCGGGGTTGATCTCGACGCTGACAACCGCGAGGGCGCGATGCGCCAGCAATGCGGTGAGGTAGCCCGAACCGGTACCGACTTCGAGCACCTTGTCGGATTTTTTTACGCCCAACTCCTGCAGGATGCGCGCCTCGAGTTTGGGTTGCATCATGCGCTCGCCCGGCGCGGCGTTTGCGATCAGCGGAATTTCGAGGTCGGAAAAAGCCAGTTCGCGGTAGCCTGCGGGAACGAATTCCTCGCGGCGGACGACATAAAGCAAATCCAGCACCTCGGCGTCGAGCACCTCCCAGGGGCGGATTTGCTGCTCGACCATGTTGAAGCGGGCTTGTTCGAGATTCATCTGGAGATGGCCAAAATCGTGACTGTAACGAATGAGTTTAACATCGGTTTGCAGCGCAGCATCAGGGCTTTGCGGGCGGGGCGCAGATGCCGCCAAGCAGGATCTGAAGATAGTTGTCGAGATATCGCGCACTATCGACCGGCGCAGGCTCGCAGGCGCCGAGCGAGTGGCTCCAGAGCATCAACATGATCACCGGCGCCATCAGCACCCTGACGGTGTAATCGACGTCCATTTGACGGAATTCACCCGCCGCCACGCCGCGTTCGAGCACCCGCGCGAACATGCGATTAGCCCTGATTACGACATCCTCGTACCAGAAGGCGGCGATTTCCGGGAAATTGCGCGACTCGGAAATGATCAGCTTGGTGATGCCGGCGTGCGGGGTGCCGCCGATGAATTGCCACCAGCCAAGGATGATCTCGCGCAACAAGGCGGAGCTGCTGCCCTCGAAACAGTCAACCATCTTTTCGGCCTGCTCGATGGCCGGAACAATGCCGGCGCGCACCACCGCCTTGAACAAGTCTTCCTTGTTCTCGAAATACAGGTAGAGCGTGCCTTTTGACACCCCGGCGCGCGACGCAACTTCTTCGAGCCGGGTGGCGGCGTAGCCGTGCTCGACGAACAAGGCGAGTGCGGCATCGACCAGCTCGCTCGGACGCGATTCCTTGCGCCGTTCCCAGCGGGGTTCAAGTTTGGTTGCGGCGGACAAGGCGTGGGATGATCCTGAGTGAATTATTAATGACCGCAGAGTCATTAATATGAGTCAGTGCTGCACCAAAGTCAATCAGGTCAATCAGCGCAATCAGCGCAATCAGGCAGATCGGGCCCAACTGTTCAGGCTAGGCCGGTTTCGGCGACTGCCCATGCAGCAGGGCGGCCACACTCTGCCCGGCCAGTCGCCCGAGGCTGCAGGCCGTCAACAAGCCATTGCCCGACAAATAGCCCCAAACCGCAGTGCCCGAAACGCCGCGCGCCGCGCCACCGGCGGCAAACAAATTGGGCAGGGCTTGACCGGATGCGCGTAGTACACGACAGTCCGGCCCGATTTCCAGGCCGCCCTGGGTGTGAAAAAGCGCACCCGTCACCTTGATTGCAAAATAAGGCGGTGTAAGTGCCTGCTCCGTCTTGAATGCCCGCCCATAGGCATCATTTTTTCCTTGTTGCGCCAACATCTGGATTTCAGCGAGGGTGTCGGCAAGCGCGGCGGCCGGCAGTCCGGTCAGCGTGGCGAGCGCGGACGCCGAGTCCGCCTGCTTTACCGCACCCAGCGCCTGCGCCCCGGCGTAATCCGGAAAACCGAGGCCGAGTTCGTGCAATCGCCGGTCGAAAACGGCCCAGGCAACCTGGCCGGGTTGGGCCAGCACATGGACGGCCGCTTCGGAATAGCCCTCCAACTCGTTCCAGAAACGCCGGCCCAGCGTGTTGACCTGAATCCCCCCTTCCATCATCAGCGCCCAGGTGATCAGGATGCCGTGCGGGACGGCGACCGAGCCATGGCCCTGATACGCACCCATGTCCGCAATGCGGGCCCCCAGCGCCTCACCCCAGATCACGGCATCGCCCTGATTGCCGCTGTGACCGGCGTACTCGGCATCGACGATCTCCGGCAGGTAGCGGCGCACCATCCCGCGGTTGCCGCCAAAGCCGTTGCAGGCGAGGACCAGCGCGTCGCAACCGATATCTTCATGCGTGCCATCGGCGCGGGTCACGCGCACGCCGGTGATGCGGCCGTCGGCGGTGGCAAACAAATCACTGACCGGCGAATCGCACAGCAGGTCGATGCCGGCGTGCCGCGCCGCCTCGAGCAGCCGGGCGATCAGTCCGGCGCCGGTTTTTTCCGCGACAGCATGCATTCTTTCGACACTGTGCCCCGGGTACAAAAAGCCCTGCAACAACTGGAACGGGATGTCGTGACGGTCAGACAGCCATTGCAGCGTCGGCCCCGATGTCGCGCAAACGGCATCGACCACGCCGCGATCGGCGCCTTGGTGATTCTTGGCCTGGATGTCAGTCGCCATGCGATCGATCGAGTCGATCACCCCGGCCGATTGTTGCCAGCGGGTGGTGCAGGCCGGAATGAATCCCGATGACAGTGCGGTCGAACCCGAGGGTATGGCATCGCGCTCGAGCACGACGCATTCGACCCCGGCGTCGCGCAGCGTCAGCGCGGTGATTAGCCCGCAGGCGCCGGCGCCCACCACCAGCGCCGGCACTCTGGCGGTGAAATTCGCAGGCGATGTCCCCGCGTCATCGAACAGCACCACGCCAGCCGCTCAGCCGCTCAGGTACGCAGCAGCGGCCGTCGCAGGTACTGGCCGCGCGCCGGCCCGCTCACCTTGCCGTCGCCGTACACGACCTGCCCGCGCAGCAGCGTGGTATTGACGCTGGCATCGATCTGCATGCCCTCGAACGGGGTGTAACCCTGCTGCGACGGCGATTCGGCGGCGCGCACCGTAAAGCCTTTGTGCGGATCGACCAGCACCAGGTCGGCGTCGTAGCCGACGGCGATGTCGCCCTTGTTGAGCAGGCCGTAGCGCCGGGCCGGATTCCACGACAGCAATTCGGCAATGTGGTTGTAGGACATGCCGCGTTTGGCACCCTCGCTGACAATCGCCGGCAGCAGGTACTCGGTGCCGCCGAAGCCGGATTTGGCCATCCAGATGTTTTTCGGGAACTTGGTGGACCATTTTTGCTCGGGTGCGCAACAGGCATGGTCGCTGACGATCCAGTCAACCTTGCGGCTGAGCACCGCCTCCCACAGCGCCTCGACGTCGGCGCGCGGGCGGATGGGCGGGTTGACCTTGGCTTGCACGCCGCATTCGCAGTCGGTGTCGAGCAGCAGGTGGCCGACGGTGACTTCGCGGCGGAAATTGATGTGCGGAAACACGCTTTGCATGGTCATCGCCGCGTCTATGGCTTTTTTTGACGACAGGTGCAGCAGGTTGATGTTGGGGCACTCGGTTTCGTTGGCGAGGTAGGAGGCAATCCAGATCGCCAGGCCCTCGGAATGCTGCGGGCGCGCCGCACTGTAGGCGGCAAGGCCGTCGAGCTTGCCTTCGCGCTGGACGATTTTTGTGTAGGCGTTGAGGATGTCGGCGAACTCGCAGTGCAGGCTGACACTGATGTACTCGGCCAGTTCCGGGTGCGCCTGCGTCATGCGAAAAGCCGCGCGCATGATGAACTCGAAGTGCGCCACGTCGTAGCGTTCGTCGGGGCCTATCATCAGGAACTCGTTCTGCTTGTCCGACTGGCCGTGCAAGCCGTAGCCGCCGTAGAACATGAAGATCTTGAACGAGGGCACACCCCAGTCGGTGAGCAGCGAATCCATTTCGTCAATGTGCCCGGACTCGATCGGCGCAAGGTGGTAGCCGTAATCGACCCAGAAATTACCCTCGGACAACTTCAGCAGTTCGGGCATGAAGTCGCGATACGGCCCGCCCTTGTTGAGGTAGTACTGGCCGGTGCGAAAGTAATTGAGGCTGGAGGTGACCCCGCCCATGGCTGCGGCCTTGCTCTCTGACACGGCGTCCTGCGCCACCGGCGCATAAATGCCGACGTGCATGTGGGCATCGACGCAGCCCGGAAAGCCGAGCAGATTCTTGCCGTCCATCACCTGTTGCGCTTCGCCGACCTGGATTTCCGGCGCTATGCGGGCAAATTTGCCGTCCTTGATGCCGATGTCGAGCAGGTCAACGGCGTTTTTGTTCGGGCGCACAACGCGCACGTTCTTGACCAGCAGGTCGAGCGACGGATTCATGGTGTGTCCTGTGAAAAATAATGCATTCTATTGCCGCCGTAAGACGCGGGTGCGGGCGACTGCTGCAAAATAAATACGGCGGGCGTGCAGCGCGTATTTCGAATGTCTTATACTAAATACATTACGCCCGATTGCCAAGACGCTTGATTAAAGACTCTTGATTAAAGACTCTTGATTAAAGAC
>CAYLPI010000076.1:0-5664 GCA_964385505.1 uncultured Bordetella sp. | reverse complement strand
CTTGATTGAAGACACTTGATTACCGAAAAAAGATGCCAGCCACCATGCCAACTAACAGCAGCACAAGCGGGGACTGCGTCCTCATCGCCGGCGCCGGGCCGGTCGGCCTGACCGCGGCGCTGTGCCTCGCCGAGGCGGGCATTGCGGTGCGGGTGTTCGAGGCCGAACCGGACATCGTCAAGGACTTGCGCGCCTCGACCTTTCACCCGCCCACGCTCGATATGCTGGAGCGCTTTGGCATCACCGCCGAACTCATTGCCGACGGCCTGATCTGTCCCACCTGGCAGGTGCGGCTGCACCCTGCGGGCGACAACGCAGAGTTCGACCTGTCGGTGCTCAAAGACGATACCGGTCATCCCTACCGGTTGCAATGTGAACAATGGAAGCTGTCGCGCGCGCTGTTGCGCCGCCTGCAAGCGCACCCGAATGCGCGCCTGCAGTTCGGTGCCAGCGTCAGCGGGTTGGAGCAGGACGGCAATGGTGTGACCCTGGTACTCGATTGCGCCGGCGGGACCGAGCGCGTCAGCGGCCGTTACCTCATCGGCGCCGACGGCGCGCGCAGCGCGGTTCGCCAGGCGCTGGCTATCGCGTTCGAGGGCGAGACCTACCCCGAAACCACCATCCTCGCCACCACGCTGTTTCCTTTTCACGACCATCTGCCGGGCCTGTCCAATGTGACCTATTGCTGGCGCGAGGGCGCGGCCAATTTCAGCCTGCTGCGCCTGCCCGGCTTGTGGCGTGTCAGCATTTATCCGCCGGAGGACAAACCGGTCGAAGATGCACTCGAGCCGGCGGCCATCGAGGCCGCCTTGCAGGCCATCGTGCCGCACGGCGCACCCTATGCGGTGATGGAGAAGCGGCCGTATCGCGTGCACCAGCGCATCGCCGCGCGCTATCGCGAGGGCAGGGTGTTTCTCGCCGGCGATGCAGCCCACCTCAACAGCCCGTCTGGCGGCATGGGCATGAACGGCGGCGTGCACGACGCCTTCAATCTGACCGACAAGATCACGCAGGTCTGGCGCGGCGCGGACGCTTCGCTGCTCGATCGCTATGAGCGCCAGCGGCGCCCGGCCGCGCTGGAGCAAATCATTGCCCAGGCCGACGCCAATCGAAAACGCATGCGTGAGACCGATAGCGCACGTCGCATTGAAATCCTGTCCGGACTCAAGGCCATTGTCGCCGACCGCGCCAGGCTGCATGCGCATTTGCTCAAGACGTCGATGATTACCGGGCTGCGCGAAGCGGAAAAAGTGCAGTAGTCCGCGGGTCTTGAGAACGCATGCAATACGCTGGAAACGCCCGACTGGCGGGCCTTTCCAGGCTATGCCCTGGTTTTTTCAGGCGCCAACCGGCTAGAACAGCAGATCCCACAGATCGCGGAACGACACGTCTTTTTCACACCCGACCAGGGCCGCGGCAAAGCCATAGGCCTTGCCGGCCGGCATGCTGTTTCCGGCGTAGCGCAGGAACTTGGCGGTCACTTCCTCCGGGCTCATCGGCATGCCAGGGTCCCCTTTGACTGCGGTGACACGGGCCTCGTGGGTCTTGCCGCCCGAGGTGACGACGAGTTTGGCGCCGCGCCGCCCGGCATCGCCCAGAACCGGGTCGGTCTCGACCAGGACCAGTCGTTCGAGCCGGCGCAGCTCCGCGTCCTCGAAACGCTCCTTGCGATAAATGCCGGCATCAATGCCGTTGTAGCGCAGGCCCGCCGCCGCACCGAATGACAGGCTGAACTGGGCCTGTATCGGTGTTTGCGGATTGCTGTTGCCGCAATAGGTGCGCGCTTCTTCGTACACGGCGAGGCGGATGGCGCTGATGTCCGCGGTTTTGCCGGCGAGCTCGCCACGAATCAACAACGCCGCCTCGGTGCCGTAGTGCACGTGGCGCACGGCGGCGTGGGGTTTCAGATAGGCCTCGAGAATCAAATGCCGCTCGGGCGCGATTTGCGCGTCGGCGGCGGCGGCAAAATGTTCGGCGTAGTGCGGCAGCGCGTCCTCGGGCGCGGTCAGGCCGCCGGCGGCGCTGAAGGCCGCCAGTTGGCCCAGCCAGGCGCTGTGCGCAAGATAGGTGTTGCGGGCATTGGCGCCGGCGCGCACCGGCAGGTAAAGGCTGGTGCCAAGCTGGCAGGCGGCGGTGTTGATGGCCGTCATGCTCATGTTCGCCGACAGTCCCAACAGCCGCGCCATGGCCGCGGCGACACCCAGCGCCGGCCAGTTGCCATCGACGTGCATGCCTGGTTTGACGCGCAGCCAGGCGCCGCAGCGCGCGCCCACTTCGTATCCGGCCACGAGGCTGTCGAGCAGCAGGCCCACTGTGGCGTCGCGCGCGATGGCCTGCGGCAGCAGCGCGGCGATGACCGGCACGCCGGGGCGACCGTGCGCGAGCGCGAGGCCCTCGCAGGCCTCGTCCCAGGTGGCGGCCATCGCACCCACGGCGGTGGCGCCCAGCGTCGACAGCCGTCGTCCGCCGGGGAAGGTGAACAGGCCCGACTCAAGACTGCTGAACTCGGTTTCAAAGCCGACGACCTCGGGCGCACTGCGCGCGGCGAGCATGCAGCCTATGGTATCGAGCAGCATCAGCCGCGCCTTGGACTCGATTTCTTCGGGCCGGGTGTCAAAAAAAGATGCCGACGCGCAGTAGTCGTCGACCAGCGCGCGAAGCTGAGCAAGTTGCGGTGATGGCGCCGCGGATGCGTCGCTGCTCATGCCGCTGCCGCTGCCAATGCGGCGTGCAATGCGGCGTGCTCAGTCGTCATAGCGTTTGCCGAGCGCGAGCATTTGCGGCGTGCCTATGGTGCGGTTCAGTTCGTCGAAGTCGAGCATGCGCTCGCGCTCCGGCGTGGTGATGCCGTGGGTCTTGAGGCTGGCAAAATAATGCTTGAGACCATGGGCGAGGGCGCGCACCGTACCGCCGGGAAAAATGGCGATGCGATAGCCGAGGTGTTCGAGTTCGGTGGCGGCGAGGATTGGCGTCTTGCCGCCCTCGACCATGTTGGCGAGCAGCGGCACGCGGCCGGCAAAGCGCGCCAGCGCCTGCTGCATTTGCGTGACATCGCGCAAGGCTTCGATGAACAGCACGTCGGCACCGGCCTCGAGATAGCGTTCGGCGCGCTCCAGCGCGGGCTCGATGCCCTCGACGGCGACGGCGTCGGTGCGGGCGATGATGAGGGTGTCTGCACTGGCGCGCGCATCCAGTGCGGCGCGCAGCTTGCCGCGCATTTCGGCGGTGGAGACCAGCGTCTTGCCATCGAGGTGGCCGCAGCGCTTGGGCAGGGTCTGGTCCTCGAGTTGCAGCGCGCTCGCGCCGGCGCGCTCGAAGGTTTTGACGGTGCGAACGACATTCAGCGCATTGCCAAAGCCGGTGTCGGCATCGACGATCAGCGGCAGCGCGACGCGCTCGCGAATGTTCTCGATGACATTGGCGACTTCGCTGGCGCTGACGAGGCCGATGTCGGGGCGGCCGAGCCGGGTGTAGGCAATGCTGGCGCCAGAGAGGTAGGCCGCCTCAAAGCCGGCCTGCTCGACCAACAGCGCCGATAGCGCGTCATAAACGCCGGGCGCGAGCACGAGACCGGGGCTGGCGAGGCGCTGCCTCAGAATGATTGGTGTAGTTGCTGGAATTGGCGCAATCGGTGTCGTGGGGGTCATGCTGGGGCATCCTTTTCTCGTTTGAGGCGCTTCTCGAGATGCCCCAGCAGGCCGCCATCGCGCACCATCGCCATCAGATGGGGCGGAATGGCTTCGCACGCGAGCTGGGTGTGTTGTGTCTGGTTGGTGATGTGGCCTCGCTCCGCATCGACCACCAGAACGTCGTCGGGCCGAATGCTGCCCGCGTCGGCGCAGACCAGCAGCGGCAGGCCGAGGTTGAAGGCGTTGCGGTAAAACAGCCCGGCATACGAGGGCGCGATGACGGCGGCGACGCCGAGATGCATCAGGGCACCCGCCGCCTGCTCGCGCGAGGAGCCCATGCCGAAGTTCTTGCCGCCGACAACGATGTCGCCGGGTTTCACTTCGCCGGCGAAGCGCGGCTCGAGGGCTTCGAGGCAATGCTTGGCAATTTCCTCGATACCGAATTTCATGTAAATGCCCGGCGCCAGCATGTCGGTGTCGAGATTGTCACCGAAAACCCAGGCCTTGCCGCTCATGCCAGCAACTCCCGCGGATCGCTGATGCGCCCGGTAATGGCCGAGGCGGCCACCGTATAGGGCGAACCAAGATAAATCTGCGCCGCCGTCGAGCCCATGCGGCCCTTGAAATTGCGCGCGGTGGTGCTGATGGTGACGGCGCTTTCATCGAGCAGGTAATTGCCATAGCCGGCGCAGGCGTTGCAGGCGTTGGGCAGCAGTTCGGCGCCCGCGTCCAGCAATACGCCCAGTGTGCCTTCGGCCGCGGCGATGTTCTGGTCTTTGGCCGAGGCCGGCGCCACCAGCAGGCGCACGCCCTTGGCGGCGCGGTGTCCGCGCAGCACCGCGGCGGCCATGCGCAAGTCGTCCAGCTTGGCGCCGGTGCAGGCGCCGATATAGGCCATGTTGATGGCGACATCGGCGAACGCGCCGACCGCGTCCGATTTGGCCGGGCTGTGCGGTGCCGCCACTTGTGGCGGCAGGCTGGACGCATCAAAGCTGTGGCTTGCCAGCAACGCGGCGCCGGCGTCGCCCTGCCAGGTATCGCAGTCGATGTCCCTGACGCCGACCGCTTCGAGCCAGGAGCGGGTTACTTCGTCAGGCGCAATCAGCCCGGCCTGGCCGCCGAATTCTGCGGTCATGTTGGACAGGGTCATGCGCTCTTGCATCGACAGCGCGGCGATGGCGCTGCCGGCGTACTCAACCGCCTGGTACTGGCCGCCGTCCATGCCGAAGCGGCCGCACAGGAACAGCATCATGTCCTTGGCCGACAGGCCTTTGGCCAGACGGCCGGTCCATTCGATCAGGATGGTATGCGGCACCCGCAGCCAGATTTCGCCGGTGACCAGCACACCGAGCATTTCGGTGGCGCCGATACCGAACATGTAAGTGCCGAAGGCACCGCCGGTAGGCGAGTGGCTGTCGCCGCCGACGGCAAACATGCCCGGCCGCAAATGGCCTTTTTCGGGCAGCACGACGTGGCAGATGCCCTCGCCGTCATGGAAATTTTTTATCCCGGCTTCACCGGCCCAGTCGCGCGCGATGCGGATGATCCTGCGGCTGTCATCGTCGTTGGCCGGCAAGTAGTGGTCGGTGATCAGCACCACCTTGTCCGGGTCCCAGACTTTGGCGCCGAGTTTTTCCAGCATCGGCTTGACGCGCCGCGGCCCGCCCGAGTCATGCATCATCGCCAGATCGACCCTGCAGGTGACGATGTCGCCGGGCTTGACCGTGCTTTGTCCGGCGGCGCGGGCGACGAGTTTTTGTGCCAGGGTTTGTTGCATGCTTACTCCGTCACTCCGGCTTGGCGCCGGAGAATTTCACCACCGGTGCCCAGCGCTTGATGTCGTTGCGCACAAAGGCGGCGAATTCCGTGGCGCTGTTTTTCATTGGCGATGGAGCGCGCCGGCGTGTCGGTGGTGCCGCTGGTTGTGGTCGTCGTCGCGCACACCAGCAGTGTTTTTAGCAGGTTCATATGCCGAGGTAGGCGCGTTTGAGTTTGTTGTCTGCGAGCAGTGCCTGCGGCGTGCCCTCGACGGCGA
>CAYLPI010000075.1:0-17387 GCA_964385505.1 uncultured Bordetella sp. | reverse complement strand
CTAGCCGATACGTGCCGGGTGGGGCTGCCTTCAGTCTTCAGTCGCGTGCGTTTGCGTCTGTCTCGGGGCGCACCACCGGTGCACGCGATTCGGCATTGAAGGCCTCGCACAGCCGCGACAGCAGGCCGGCGAGTTGTCTGCGTTCAGTGGCACTCAAGGGTGCCAGCAGTTTTTGCTGTGCGCGCTCGAGCGCCGGAGCGGCGCGGCGCAGCACGGCCTCGCCGTCGCGCGTCGGCACGATGCTGCGCTTGCGCCCGTCAGTGCCGGACACGGCGCGCCCGACCAGACCGCGTGCCTCGAGGCCGCGCAGAACTTGTCCGGTGGTTGCGCGGTCAAAGCCGAGTGCCTGGCCGATGCCGGTCTGGTCAATGCCGGGGCAGCAGTGTGCGACGAGCAGCGCGCCGTGCTGCGCCTGGGTGAGGCCCCAGCGCCCGCACTCTTCGCCGTGCACCGCCGCCGCAATCTGGTTGGCGCGGCGGATGAGGAAGCCGGGGCGGTTGTACAGCGCGTCGAGAATCGCCGCCGTGGAGGGGGTGGCGGGACGTTTCGCCGCCGTAACTTTTGGTTTGGCGGGGGTGTTTTTCATATGGAGATGGTGTTCATAGAGATGGTGTTCATATTGACAAATCATACGCATTCTTACTAATATGTAAAATTGTATGCATACATAGCAGATTGCCCCGGTAACCGGGCCGAACTGCCGTACCGTGCCGCACCGCAACAAAAGCGATTTTTCGATCCCGTCTAGGCTGTGCGAAGACCGGACAGGTCATTCTCTGGAGGACTTTCACATGAAGCGCAACACCCTTGCCCTGCTGCTCGCCGCAACGGCGAGCTCCCTGATCGCGCCGCTGGCGCAGTCGCAACCCGCAGCCTATCCCTCGCGTCCCATCACCATTGTGGTGCCCTTTACCCCGGGCACCGGCATGGACATGATCGCGCGCACCGTCGGACCCAAACTGTCGGAGCGCCTCGGCCAACCGGTTGTCATCGAGAACAAGCCCGGTGCCAGCGGCAACATCGGCGCCGACCTTGTCGCGCGCGCGGCCCCGGACGGCTACACCGTCATGATCGGCGCCAACACCATGCTGATTGCCGCCAGCCTGTACAAGAACGTGCCCTTCGACCCGCTCAAGGATTTCTCGCCGGTATCGCAGGCGGCTTTTGGCACGCTGATGCTCGTCACCAATGCCAAGTCGGGCATCGAATCGGTGCAGGACATGATCACCAAGTCCAAGGCCAAGCCCGGCGGCTTCAGCTATGCCTCGCCCGGTGTCGGCACACCGCACCACATGTCCATGGAATTGCTCAAAGACCTCGCCGGCATAGACCTGCTGCACGTGCCTTACAAGGGTACGGCCGGCGCCATCACCGACACGCTGTCGGGCCAGATCAACGTCATGTTCATGCCAATCCACGTTGCCATGCCCCACGTCAAGGCCGGCCGTCTCAAACCGCTGGCTGTGGGCAGCGCCAAGCGCCACCCGACCGCGGGTGATGTGCCGACCCTCACCGAGTTGGGCATCAAGGGCGCCGACGTGGACATGTGGTATCCGGTGATGCTGCCCAAGAACACGCCGGCCCCCATCGTTGACAAACTCAACGCCGAAATCCGCGCCATTCTTGCCATGCCCGACGTCAAAACCACGCTCAACGGTGCCGGCATGGACCCGAGCTCGTCCACGCCGCAGGAATTGCAGGGGTTGATGCAGCGCGATTTTGCACGCTGGGCTGCCGTGATCAAAAAGAACAACATCACCGCCGAATAATCATTTCCCTTTCTCCAGGAGCAGCAATGGCCGTGCAATCCCAACTTCCGGTCGTCATCGCCGGTGCCGGACCGACCGGACTGATGGCGGCGCTCGCGCTGGCCAAACAAGGCGTCACCGTGATGGTGTTCGAGACCGAACCGGCGCTGACGCACGACCTGCGCGCCGGCTCGTTCCACCCGCCGACACAGGAGATGATGGCGCCCTACGGCATCACCGCGCGCATGGAAGCCATCGGCCTCAAGGTCAGCAACTGGCAGATCCGCCAGCGCCGCGGCGACCTTGTCGCGAACTTCGACCTTGGCCTGCTGTCGGACATCACGCCGTATCCGCACCGTCTGCACCTGGAACAGCACCGCCTGACGCCAATCCAGTTTGATTTGCTCAAAGAGCAGCCCACGGCATCGGTGCATTTCGGCCATGCCGTCACCGGCTTCGAGCAGCGCGGCGACAGCGTCATGGTCACCGTTCAGTCCGAAGGCAAAAGCCGCGTCATCGAAGCGGCCTGGCTGGTCGCCGCCGACGGCGGCAAGAGCGTCATCCGCAAGCAGACCGGCGTCAACTTCGAGGGCTTTACCTGGCCCGAGCAGTTTCTCGTCGTCAGCACCGAATACGATTTCGGGCGGCACGGTTTTGCCATGAATGCCTATATCTCCGACCCGGTCGAGTGGGCGGCGATTTTCAAGGTGCCCGACGACGGCCCGCCCGGCCTGTGGCGCATCGCCTTTCCCTGCGACCCCGAAATCGCCGACGAGGAGCACCTCAAGGCCCCCAACGTCGAGCGCCGCATGCAGGCGTTTCTAGAGCGCGATGTGCCCTACGAAATCCGCTACAAGAGCATTTACCGCGTGCACCAGCGCGTCGCCGACAACTGGCGTCTCGGTCGTGTGCTGCTTGCCGGTGATGCCGCCCACCTCAACAACCCGCTCGGCGGGTTCGGCCTCAACAGCGGCATCCACGATGCCGTCAACCTTGCAGAAAAACTTGGCCGGGTGATGCGCGGCGAAGCCGATGAAATCCTCATGGATTTGTACGTTCGCCAGCGCCGCAACGCCACGGTCGAACAGGTGCAGGCGATGTCCATCCGCAACAAAAAACTGCTCGAGGAGCGCGACCCCGCGGTGCAGCGCCAGCGCGTGGCCGAAATGGTGGAAATCGCCAACGACCCGGTGCGCTGCCTCGAACACCTGCTCAACACCTCGATGATCAGCGGGCTGCGCCGCAGCGCACTGGTGCAGTAGTCACTTTTTCCCGGAAAGACCAGCCATGCGCATCTGCCGCTTCAACGACAACCGCCTCGGGGTAGTGCTCGAAGATGGCATCCATGATGTCAGCACCGTGCTCGCTGCGATTCCCGCCTCGGGCTATCCGCTGCCGCTGCACGATCCGCTGATCGCCCATCTTGCGACGCTGCGGCCGCTGATGGAACAGGCCGCGAGGGGCACGCCGGCGATCAGGATCGATTCGGTCACGCTGCTGAGCCCGGTTGCCAACCCCGGTAAAATCATCGCTGCGCCGGTGAACTACAAAAAACACCTGGAAGAGGTGCTCGCCGACAAGGGCATACACCACGGCAACCTGATCAATGAAATCCACCGCGCCGGGCTGTTCCTCAAGGCCAACAGCTCGCTGGTGGGCGCCGGTGCCGGCGTGGAACTCGTCCACACCGACCGCCGCAACGACCATGAAGTCGAACTTGGCGTGGTCATCGGCAGGCGGGGCCGCAACATCAAGGCCGCCGATGCGCTGTCGTATGTCGCCGGCTATTGCATCGGCCTCGACATCACCATACGCGGCCCCGAGGAACGCAGCTTTCGCAAGTCGCCCGACAGCTACTCGGTGCTCGGCCCGTGGCTGGTGACCTCGGATGAACTCGCCGACCCGTTCGGCCTCGACCTGTCGATCAAGGTCAACGGCGAAGTACGCCAGCAGGCCAACACCTCCGACCTGGTGCTGACCGTGCCGCAACTCATCGAGATGGCATCGTCGTTTTACACGCTGCATCCGGGCGACGTCATCATCACCGGCACGCCGCAGGGTGTGGGGCCGATCAAGCCGGGGGACACGATGTTTGCGCAGGTGCAGGGCATCGGGGCGATGACGGTGGCGGTGCGGGGGTAAGTCCGCCGGCGTAAGCGCATTTCCCGGAGCCAGTCCCAGAGCCAGTCAGCAGACTCCCTCCCCGCAACAGCGGGGGCGCAATGAGGGGACTGTTCTACGCAACGCCAGGTTCAGGAATCTTCGCGGATATTCTGAACAATCACGCCTTGGGCGGCACAAAAAACCTTCCCGGGTTCGCGCGCAGCCGCTTTATCAGCAGCACCACCAGCGCGCCTGTGCTCGCCAGGTCGGCGCCGCGGGCTCTCAGGCCAATCCACAACGCCAGAGAAAAACTCACCGTCAGGTTGACGAAGCCGACGAGGCTGATGCCGACCAGCACGTTGAGCAAGGTCAGCCAGCCGATATTAAAATCCAGCGCTGCAACGGAAAAGGCGAAATTGGCCGACGACAGCGTGACGTGCCGCACGTCAAGCGGCAGTCCCAGCATCACGCCTACCGGCGCCGCCGAGGCGAGCATGAAACCGAGCACGATGTTGCCGGCGAGTCCGCCCAGATTGTCGCTGATATATGCGGCAAGCCGGTCGGCACGGGCCGGACCGGCGAAGCGGCGCAGCCATGGCAGCCTGGCGATGCGCTCGGGAATGCGGTCGTACGCGGCCTTGTTGTCAAAATAGCCCGACAACAGTCCGGCGACAAATAGCAGCACGCCGGTGAACGCGGCGTGCGGCAGCGCGAGGCTGGTGAGTGGCGACAAGTCGTGCAGGATGTGCTGCGCTTTTTCGGCGTCGATGGCGTGATGGCCGCCCAGCCACTGGTAGAGCAGGGCGATGGCAAGCGCAGTAGGAATGGCGATTGCGACGTTACCGGCGATGGCGGCGAACTGGCTGCGCACCATGTTCACCACCAGATCGGCGAGGCGGTGCAGGTCGCGCGCCTTGGCCTCGGATTCGTCAATGCTGGCGGCGATGGTGGCCGCGGTCATTGCCGGCTGCTTGGTCGCCAGCGTGAAATGCAGCACATGAATCAGCACGAATCCCAGCGCGTAATTCATGCCGTTGACCAATAACGCGGCAAAGGGCGCCAGCACCAGCTTACCGAGCAGAATTTTTACCAGCGCCATGAAGCCGACGACAAACCCGCCGCCGGCCGCCGAGCGCCACATGTCGCGGTACTCGGCGCGACTGCTGGTGATGTAATGCCCGCCGGTTCGTCCGGCGAGTTCGGTTACGCGCAGCGCCAGCAGGCCGGTCAGACGGCGGAAGGGTTCGCGCAGGCTGTTGCGGCTGTTCTCGCCATGCACCAGTTCCTGCAGCATCAGCGCCCAGCGCCCGGCCGTTTCACTGGGTGACTCGGGCGCTGCCATCGACACCGGCACGGCTGCGGCTTTCCTGATTTCCCCGCTCCCTGCAGATTCCTCAGGCTTGAGGCTTGCGCCCAGCAGCCCACCCAGATGCACCAGGCGGCGCAGGCTTTGACTCATGCGTACCAGCAAAAAAGTCAGCGCGAGGCTGGTCCCTTTGCTCGCGGCGGTGCGTCGTGCCTTGCTCATCAACTCGTGGCACTGCGCGACCAGCACCATCATGTGACGCTCATCTTCGTGCGGCGAGGCCGGATCGGCGCGGCGCGCGCGCCAGGCTGCGGCGATGCGATGCACTTCGGCGCCAAGGTGCAAGAAAGGCGACTCGAATTCGGCCAGGCGTGGCAGCACACGCGTGAGTTCGGGTTCGAGGCCCATGGCGCCGATGCGCGTGGCCAGCACCTGCATTGCCTCTATCAGTTGCGCCTCGGTATGGATGAGCGCATGGCTGCATACGGCCGCCGATTCATCGCCGTCCGTGCAATTCCATATCGCCTCCCACAAGGCGAGCTTGTCCCCGATCGGCACCGCAGTAAGCCAGTAATGGTCGTCACGACGATGGAACACCATGTCAACACAATCCTTGAGCCGGGTCGGGTCGGGCACCTCGGGCAGGAGGCGGCGCATCGTGCGGCGCCACAACTCGGTGAACAGGCCGGAGTTGGGCAGGATGCCGGCATCGGTGTACAGACTCACCTGCTGCGTCGTGCCGAAAAGTTGCGCCACGCGCCGGCGCAGTGTCGCGCGATGCGCGGTGTTTTGCGCAACGACATCGCGCAACAGCCCGAAACAGGCCGCGGCAGCCCCGGCGTCGTACGGGTCGGCAGGGCGCACGGCGTCAATCAGCGCGCAAAAAAAGCGCAGCGCCCCCTCTGGTGTGTCGGCGTAGGGACGATCGAGTACCGCGTTTATGCTGGAATGGGGCATACCCCGATTTTAGGCGATGCGGCAGCGGTCCCGCGTGCGCATTTGCGGTTACAGTGGACGCACAGGCATCGAAAAATACCGACCAATGACCGATTCACCGGCAACAACACCCGAAAAGCTGCGTCTTGACAAATGGTTGTGGGCGGCGCGCTTTTACAAGACGCGCAGCCTTGCGCTGCAGGCCATAGAAGGCGGCAAGGCCAAACTCAACGGCGAACGTGTCAAACCGGCGCGCGAGTTGCGGCCCGGCGACACGGTGACGATCCGCAGCGGTGAACTCGAGTGGACGGTGCTGGTGCGCGCGCTATCTGATCGTCGCGGCCCGGCGAGCGTCGCCTCACTGTTGTATGTCGAGGGCGAAGAGAGCCGCAACAAACGCGAGTTGATGATCGCAATGCGCCGCGCCGGTCCGCAACCCGACCCCGACGCCAAAGGCCGGCCGACTAAACGCGACCGGCGGCTGATCCACCGCTTTACCGAAGGCTAGCGCTCACGCATGTTTCGCTGGCCACGATACGCGGCGCGCCCGCTCAGACATGGCGCAGCGCGGCGATGGCCTTCATGTGCGCCAGCGCGACATCGGGCGAGATATCCAGTATCGGCGTGTAGCGCAGCGAGAACGGCTCGGCCGCATCGGGCTCACGGCGCAGCAGTGCGCGCGAGCGCGCTACCAGCGGCGGCAGTTGCGTGGCGGCGTCCTCGGCGTCCAGGGCCTGATCGAAGGCCAGAATCAGGCCGCTCAGCACGTCCAGCCAGCGAAAACCCGCGTGCTGCGTCAGCACCTGCAAAAAGTCCGCAGCCGACTGTCGGCCGTTGTCCTTTTCGTACCGGCGCCGCTCGTGCTCGATCAGCGCGTGATGCACTTCCAGCAACGCGAGGCGCAGTGCCTTGCTGTTGTTGACGCGCGTGTCGATGGTGCTGGTGTCCATGGCGGGGTTCCTGGTGGCAAGGTGCCCATATGGGGCTGGCGCGGCGATTCTCAAGCCCGGCCGCGGGCACGCGGTATGATGTCGCGGTCGTTGCCGCGCGGGTGTCCTCCCGCATACGTTGAACCGGTTTCACGATGGGATTACGTCGCTGCGATTGAAATGACCAGCAAGATTCATTTTTAACCGGACGCTCAGGGTCGCCCTCTTGTTCGAATCCGAAACCGCAAAGCTGCTGCTTATCGTAACCGGTATTTTTGTCGCCTCCGGCTTCGTCAAGGGCACGGTGGGCATCGGCCTGCCGACCGTCTCGATGGGCCTGCTCAGCCTGGTGATGCCGCCGGTGCAGGCCGCCGCGGTGATGTTCGGTCCGGCCCTCGTCACCAATCTGTGGCAAAGCTATGCCGGGCCGTCGCTGCTGGCGCTGCTGCGCCGTTTTCGCATCATGATGGCGCTGTCCTTTGTCGGCACGCTGGCCGGCTCGGGTGTCATGGCGGGCGGCAATTCACGGCTGGCCTTGTTTGCGCTGGGTGTGGTACTGGTGCTGTCCACGGCAATCAACATGTTTGCCGTGCAGTTTCGCGTGCCGCGCCGGCGCGAGCCCTGGCTGTCGCCGGCGATCGGCACAATGACCGGCCTTATCAACGGCGCCACCGGCGTATTCATTTTTCCGGCCATTCCATACATGGCTTCGCTGGAACTGAGCAAGGACGAACTGATCCAGTTGCTGGGCCTCACCGCGGTGGTGTCTTCGCTGGGCCTCGGCACCGCCTTGTTGCTGCGCGGCTCTCTCGGTCTGGGCCTCGCCGGCACCTCGGCGTTTGCGTTACTGCCGGCTTTTGCCGGCCTGTTCATGGGGCAGGCGGTGCGCCGCCATATCAGTGAAAACGCCTTTCGCCGTATTTTTCAGACCGGTTTGCTGCTGCTCGGCGCCTATGTCGCGCTGAAAAACATTCCCTGAGCGCGGCACGGTAGGCATTGTCCTGGCGAACCGGCACCGTGTGACACCGGCTGAAAAGGCCCGCCAGTCGGACCTTTCCAGCGTTAACCCGGCCGACACGCAAAATACGGGCAGCGGCGCGGGAAGGAGGCGCTAAGCCTTGCGCGCCGCCACCGCCACAGCAAGATCATTCCAGACCTTCTGGTCAACGATGCGCCCATCCCGAAGCAGAAAACGGTCGATGTAGCGTATGCCTTCGAAGGGCGTGCCGTCGGCCCATTCGCCGCGCAGGCCGCCGTGGTTGTACACCAGCGTGCCGTCTGCCGCTTCGATTTCGTCAAAGCGCGCGAATTCTTTTTTTACCCAGCGATACATGCCTGCCGAGCGCTTGGGCAGTTCGGTGCAGTCGGTGAAGACCATGCCGCCCGGAAACAGCATGGCGCAGCCGGGGGCCAAAAAAACGTTGGCCTCGGCGTAGCGGCGCTCGGCGAACAGCGTCAGAAAATCCCAGACCAGCTTGCCGCCGGGCCCGAGCGATTCACGCGTCATGGCGTGCACCACTGTTTGGTCGCCCGGTCGAATCGATCCATCCTTGGCGTTCATGCGCGCATCTCCATCGGTGAGGGTGAGAGGGGAAACCTTAGCGCAGATGATGGCAGGCGTGCAACCGGGCGTTGATTGCGTAATTGGAGCGGGAGTGACTAGCACGGCCTTACCGCGCCCGGTACAACTCCGGGAAATCCTTTTTCAGCGCCGCCAGCTTGGGCAGGTCGTTGATGACGATGTACGGCTGTTTCGGGTTTCGCGCGAGGTAATCGAGGTGATAGGGTTCGGCCTGGTAGAAGGCTTTCATCGGCGCGAGTTGCGTGACGATGGGGCTGCGCCAGGCTTTGGCTGCGGTCAGTTGCGCGACATAGGCGTGGGCGATTTTTTGCTGCTCGGCCGATGTGTAAAAAATCGCAGAACGGTATTGCGGGCCGCGGTCCGGCCCCTGGCGGTTGAGTTGCGTCGGGTCGTGGGCGGCCGAAAACAGAATCCTCAACAGGGCGCCGTAAGACAGCTTGGACGGGTCGTACACCACTTTTACCGCCTCGGCGTGCTCGGTCGAGCCGCGGCTGACCTTGTCGTAGGTGGCGGTATCGGGGCTGCCGCCGGCGTAACCGGAGGTTGACGAGATCACGCCGTTGACGTGCTTGAACACCGCCTCGATGCCCCAGAAGCAGCCGGCGGCAAATACCGCGGTTTCCTGGCCGGGGGTTTTGGCGAGCGGTGCATCGACGGCCGGTTTTGGCAGCGGCATGGTTTCGCCCTCGGCCCGCGCCGCGCCACAGAACGCGATGGTCGAGGCGAACAGCAGGGAAGTCAGTCGAGCGAGGGTAGTGCGCATGGCGCGTGTTCTCCGTTGTTGTGTTGCGTTGTTGCGTTGCGTTGTGGTGAGCGTTGGTCGGTGCAGCAGCCCGCAACTTACAGTTTTCGGTTCCGTGCTGGGGACTGCCGGCGACTCGCTTTGGTTCCGCTCCGGCGCTGCGTGCTGACGCCGTTTCATCTGTGAATCACGACCGTGATGTTGTTGACACACCCGCGCAACTTTGAAACACTCATTTTCATATAGAAACCACCGCTTCATATGTGAAACATAGGGTGACGTCCCCCCATCCCCGCTGTCACGCCCTGATGCCATGCTGATGCCATGGGCACCAGTCCTTTCATCAGATCGAAGTAAAGATCGTAGTACGGAGCATGGCATGGCGGACAATCTGACCGGTTCTTCGATGATAGGCAAGTCGGTTCGCCGCGTTGAAGATGACCGCTTGTTGCGCGGCAAGGGCCAATACCTCGCAGACATGAGCCCGCCGGGCACGCTGCACGCGGCGTTCCTGCGCAGCCCGCATGCGCACGCGAAAATAATCCGCATTGATGCCGCGGCGGCGCGCGCCTTGCCCGGTGTGGTCGCGGTGTTTACCGCGGCCGAAGTGGCGCACCGCACCGAGGGTATTTGCGTCTCGGGCGAAGTGCATACGCCGGAGCGCCTGCAACGCGAACTCAAGCCGCTCGACCGCCTGCACCCGATTCCGCTGTTCCCGTCGGACAAGGTCACTTACGTCGGCCATCCGGTGGCGATGATCGTCGCCGAAAATCGCATGATCGCAGCCGATGCGATCGAGTTGATGCAGGTTGAATACGAGGTGCTGCCGGCGGTGATCGACCCGCTCGCTGCGCTTGAAGCCGGCGCGCCGCTGCTCGAGCCGGCCTGGAATACCAATCTCGCGCTGTCAGTGGCCACCGGCAAGGGCCGGCCGGACGAAGCCTTTGCCAATGCCGCGGTGGTGGTGGAAGAGGAATTCCGTACCCATCGCTATGTCGCCGCGCCGATGGAAACGCGCGGCGTGCTGACGGTGGTCGACCCGTTCAGCGGTGCGCTGACGGTGTGGGCCAGCACCCAGACCGCGCATGTGCTGCAGACCATCCTCGCGAGCACGCTGCGCATGCCGGTCGAGCAGATACGCGTGGTGGCCTGCGATGTCGGCGGCGGTTTCGGGCAAAAAGGCGTGCAGAGCGTCGAAGATGCACTGGTGCCGTTTGCCGCGCGCGAACTGGGCCGACCTGTGCGCTGGGTCGAGGAACGCGGCGAGAACCTGACCGCGGCGCCGCATGCGCGTGACCAGGTGCACCGCATCGCCATGGCCGCCGACAAGGACGGCCGCATCCTCGCCGTGCGCGACGATGTCATCGTCAATTTCGGCGCCTACAACGTCATCGGCCTGGTGGTGCCGTACAACACGCTGTCGCACCTGTTGGGCGCCTACCACGTGCCCAACGCCCATATCTCGGTGCGCGCGGCGCTGACCAATACCTGCTTCACCACGCCTTACCGCGGCGCTGGCCGCCCCGAAGCGGTGTTCGCAATGGAGCGCATCATCGACCGGCTTGCCGCCAGGCTCGGCATGGACCCGGCCGATGTACGCGCCAAAAATCTCGTGCCGGCCGAAGCCATGCCCTATGACACCGGCCTCTTGTATCGCGACGGCAATCCGCAGGTCTATGACTCGGGCGACTTCCCCGAGCTGCTGCGCCGCGCGCGCGCCATCGTCAAGCTCGACGAATTGCGGGCGCAGCAAAAAGCCAACGCAAAATCGGGCAAGCTGCGGGGCGTCGGCTTTGCGCTTTACGTCGAAGGTTCGGGCATGGGGCCGTTCGAGGGTGCGGTGGTGCGCGTCCTGCCTTCGGGGCGCGTCAGCGTCGCCACCGGCGCCTGCAGTCAGGGCCAGGGCCATCGCACTGTGTACGCGCAAATTGCCGCTGATGCGTTGGGCGTGCCGTTCGAATCGATTGATGTCGTCGGCGGCGATACCGCGACCATCGCCTACGGCATAGGCACCATCGCCAGCCGCAGTACGGTCACTGCCGGCAGCGCCATCCACAAGGCGTCGCTGAAAGTCAGGGATCGCGCGCTCGAGATCGCCTCCGGTCTGATGGAAACCGCGGTGCCCGACCTGGAAATCGTTGACGGGCAAGTACGCACCAAGGGCATTCCCGGGCGTGCCATGCCGATCGCGCAAATCGCCCAGGCCGCAGCGAAGATGGTGTTGAAGCAGGGCGCGCCCGGTGACGGCTTGCTGGCCGAGACCGCCTACTTCGTGCCGCCCACGGTCACCTATTCGAGCGCCTGCCACGCCGTCGTGGTCAGCATAGACCCGGATACCGGGGTGGTGACGCTGGAGCGCTATGTCGTCGTGCACGACTGCGGTCGGGTCGTCAATCCGCTGCTGGCCGATGCGCAGGTGGTCGGTGGCATCATGCAGGGCATTGGCGGCATCCTGCGCGAAGAACTGGTTTACGACGAAGAGGGCCAGCCGCTCAGCGGCAGCTTCATGGATTACGCCATGCCCATCGCCAGCGACATGCCGCCGATAGAACTCGATCACATCGAAAGCCTGTCGACGCGCAACCCGCTCGGCGTCAAAGGCCTCGGCGAGGGCGGGGCCATAGGCCCGCCTGCTGCCATCGCCAACGCCGTCGAGGACGCGCTCAAACCCTTTGGCATCATCATTCGCCGCGGTCCATTGTCCTCGGCTCGCATCCACCGCCTGCTGTCAGAGGCAAGGCAAGTCTGATCCTTTTGTCCAACCAGGGAGTCATCGTGAAAACCTTTATCTTTCGTACTTGCGCTAGCCGGCGCGCTGGCCGTCGGTTCTGCAAGTGCACAGCAGTGGCCGTCCAAGCCGGTAAAGATCGTCGTGTCCTATCCGGCCGGCGGCCCGGGTGACATACTCGCGCGCAACCTTGGCACCGGCCTGACGCAGTTGTGGAACGGCACGCCGGTGGTGGTGGAGAACAAGCCCGGCGCCAATGCCATCATCGGCACCGACTACGTTGCCAAGCAACCGGCCGATGGTTACACGCTGTTGTTCGCCAACGACCCGTCGCTGTCCTCGAACCAGTACCTCTACAGCAAGCTGCCTTACGATCCGCTCAAGGACCTGGTGCCCGTGGTCAACGTCGCCAGCACGACCCTGATACTGGTGGGTAGCGCCGCGTTGCCGGCGAAGAGCCTGACCGAGCTGATTGCGCTCGCGAAACAAAAGCCGGGCGAGCTGTCCTATGGCAGCTTTGGTCCGGGGAGCGTCGTGCACCTCGATATGGAAGCCTTTGCCTCGGCCGTCGGCATCAAGCTGCTGCACGTGCCCATCAAGGGCACGGCGGACGTCATGCAGGCACTCGCCGGCGGACAGATCAACATGGCCTTCGCCGCGATAGGTCCGTCGGTACCGCTGATCAAATCGGGAAAGTTGCGCGCCTTTGGCGTGGCGAGCACGCAGCGCCAGCCCCTGGTGCCTGATGTGCCGACCTTCACCGAGGCGGGCGTGCCGAACTTCGAGGCGCGCTCCTGGTTCGGTATTGCGGCCCCGGCCGGAACCCCGCGTCCGGTCATCGATCGCATTGCCGCCGACGTGCTGCGCCTGGTGCAGACGCCGGACTATCGCAAGCGCGCGGTGCTTGACCTCGGTCTCGATCCCTTCGAAATGGGCCCCGACCAGTTCGCCGCTTTTCTGGTCAAGGATCGTGCCAAGTACGAGCAGCGCATCAAGAACGCCAACGTCAAACTCGACTGAAGCAATTTGCGCACGGCGCGGCAGGCCGCGCCGTGTGCCTCACCGCGGCTTCGCGCCGCCGCTAGACGGAGACTGCAGTGACCGCGTCAATCATTCTGGCCCATCCACGCCGCGGAAGCTTCAGCCACGCCATTGCCGAGGCGGCGGAACAGGCCTTGCGGGCGGGCGGCACCGCGGTGCTGTGTCATGACCTCTACGCAGAGAAGTTCGATCCGGTGATGGGCGCAGACGAGGCCGCTTCGCGTGTATCTGCAGACCCGCTGATCGAGCGGCATTGCGCCGAAATCGCCACAGCCCGCATCATTGTGCTGGTCCATCCGAACTGGTGGAGCGGTCCGCCGGCGATACTGAAGGGCTGGGCCGACCGCGTGCTGCGTCCCGGCGTGGCGTATGGATTTGCGTCCGGCGATGCCGGCAAGGGCGCGCCGGTGGGCTTGCTCAAGGCGCACAAGGTGCTGGTCTTTGCCAGTGCCAATATGCCGCGCGAGGCGGAGCAGGCCTTGCTTGGCAATCCGCTCGAAACCTTATGGAAAAAAAGCGTCTTCGCGCAATGCGGCGTGGGCGACTGCGAACTGAGGATTTTTTCGCCGCTGGCGGCGGTTGATGCGGTCCAGCGGGAACTTTGGTTGCAGGAAGCCGCCCGGCTTTGCGCGCAAGCGGCCGCCAAGGCCTAGCGTTTTGGCGCTTCAGGACTTTTTGAATATGTCCGAGGCGGCCTGTCCGCCATATATGCCCCAGTTTTCCGGCGGAACTTCAAGCACGACGATACGCAGGTTCTGTCCCGGCGTGCCGTGCGCCTCAAACGCCGCCGCGATGCCGGCGTACAGCGCGCGCTTTTTCTCGATGGCGCGGCCAGGAAACATTTCAATGGTGACGACGGCGTAGTCCTCGCTGCCCGCTTCGCCGGTCGAAAAATATCCCGACCCCGGGCTCTCCTGCACGATCCAGTTATCTTTTTCCGGCACGCCCAGGACGGCGCTGATGCACGCTGAAAGCGCGGTGGCGAGGGTGGCGGCCTGTTCCGTGCTGCGCGGTTTGAGGGTGGTGATACGGATGGTCGGCATGGAAGTCCAATTCCAGATTTGAGGTGGTGAACAGGTGAGGTGGTGAACAGGTGAACTGGTGATTTGACCGGATTCTAAACTACGGCGAGCGCCGGGGCAGCACCCTGCGACGCAACGCTGGCGCCGCCACGTTTGCCGAGAATCGCCGGAAAGTGCCGCCAGGCGTGGCTTTGCGGGCGATTGCCTTCAGGTTTTTGGATATTCGCAGACCTCGACCAGGTTGCCGTCCGGGTCGCGCAAATACACCGAGCGCATGGCGCCCAGCGCGCCGCGACGCGACACCGGGCCGGTGTCGATGGCGATGCCGGCGGCCTGCAGATGGGCGATCAGCGCATCGAGCGGCACCGCGGCAACCAGGCAAAAGTCGCCTGCGCCCGGCGTCGGCAAGCGTGCCTTGGTCGGCGTTTCGGTGGCCGCATCCTGAAGGTTGATTTTTTGATTGCCGAACAACAGGGCATGCCGCGGCTGACCTTCGGGCCCGTGAAAAAACTCGCGCTGCATGCCGAGGGTGCGCTCGTACCATTGCGTCGTGGCTTCGATATCGGTGACGGTGAGCACCACATGGTCAACGCTGGTTACAAGGGTGGCAGGGGCGGTGCTGGTCATGGCGTGGCGGTTCTCTCAGTCCGTAGATGCATTTTTTAGCAGCCGCTGGTAGAGCAGACCGCCGGCATAAAAGGTCACGCCCAGCACCACCAGGCCGATGATGCGTGCCACCGGCGAGGCACCGGCGAGGTCGTAGAGCAGAACCTTGCCGGCGGTGGCGGCAAACAGCGCAAGCGACGACTGTCCGAGCAGCTTGTCGCGGCTTTGCAGCGACAGCACGAGACAGGCAATGGCGAGCAGGCCCCAGGCCGCCGATTCGACAATCGGATCGTTCAGCAGGCGCAGCGCTGCGGCCATGGCGCTGAGGTGACCGGTATAGAGCAGCAGCACCCTGACGGTGTCGGAACGGTTGCCGCCCTCTTCGTCGCGACGGCAGAAAAACCAGTAGCCCGCGTACAGCAGCAGGGCGTAGGCGACGGCCAGCAACGGACGCCCGGGTACGCCGCCAAGCTCGGCGTCGAAAATGATGCGCAGATAATTGACCGCGAAAATAATGCCCACCGCCAGCCACATCGGCCACAGCGCGCCCATGCCCGGTTCGTCGTCGTCGCTGACAATGCGCGTTGCGGCGAGGGCCATCGCCGGCACCAGCGCCAGCGCGAACCACGGCGCCCATTCGCGCGGCACCGACTCGATATAGCCGGCATGAAACAACACCAGCGCCGCATACGACCACAGCAGCAGTTCACCGCCCGGTAGCGGCCGTTGCAGCAGCGCGCGCGCACCGCCATAGAGGGCGGCCACGGCGGCGAGGCTGGCGGTGGCGATCCACGGCGCCCAGACGGGAAGGTGACGATCAAGCAGGCTGTACTGCAGGAAGTAGAACAGCACCAGCGGCGGCAGGTGCGCCATGGCCTCGTGCTTTCCCAGCGGCGCGTCATTGCGCACCGTGAACCAGGCGGTGGCGATGCCGAAAATGACAAACTGCGCACCCTGGAAGGCCATCACCATGGTCCACGCCTCGGTGGCGCGGCCGCGCGCCGCGAAGTCAAATCCGATCAGCGCAAGGTAGAGCGCGAGCAAATACACCAGCCGGCGTCGGTGCCAGATGGCGAACACGCTGAACACCACGCCCCAGGCGGAAAAATAAACCGCCAGGTCGGTCAGCGATGTGCCGCTGCCGGCCATCAGCAAAAACGGCGCCGAATACGAGCCGACCACTGCGAACAAGGCATACAAGTCGCTCTCAAAGGCGCGGCACAGCCACAGCGACACGGCGCAGACCAGCATCACGGCGACGCCGGCCTCCTTGAGGGCAATGACGTGGTGGTACAGATGGCCACCGTAAACGGCGAGAAACAGCACCGCAATGCCCGCCGCCGGCAGCAGGCCGGCATAGTCGCGATACCTGCGCCGCAGTACAAAGCCTGCGGCCACCAGCAGCAGTCCGAATATTGCGGCAAAGCAAACCTGGCGAATCGGCGTCAGCCAGCCGCTGTCGATGGCGAGGCGGATCAGGTAAGAGGCCGCCAGCACCAGCGCCAGTGCACCGCCCCAGCCAAGCACATTGCCGACGAGGGAGGCATCGCTGCCGGCGGATGGCCCGGGCTTTGCGGCGATTTTGGGGATGGGGGCAGCCGCAGCCGGTGATGCGGCCTGCGACGAGGGGATTGCGGGGCCCGGCCCGGGCATGGCAGCAGCGGGGACCTCAGTTGTTGCTGCGCGCACGCTGCCTGCGAGCAGCGCTTCGAGCCGCGCGAGACGCGCCTCGAGTGCGGCGATGCGTGCGTCCTGGTCGGCCATGCTGAAGTCTCCCCTGATTGTTGCGGACCGGGTTGCTAATGGATCCGCGTCGGCTAGCGCGCGGCCGGCGCCACGGCGACACCTTCGATCTTGTGGCGCTCGAGCGCTGCGGCGACAAAGCCCGAGACTTTCATTTCCTCGACAAAGGCGCGCATGTACTTGATGCCCTCGTTGCGGCCCTTGGAGGTACCCATGGCCTGTTTGATTTCCATAAAACGGCCGTCGAGCATGCGCAGGCCGGGTACGCGCTTCATGTCTTTTTCGAGTTGCTGCTTGACGCCGGCGGCGACGTCGAGCTTTTTGTCGATGAGCATGTCGATGACGCCGCCCGGGGTGACGGTGCGCTCGAGCTTCGCCTGCGTGATCTCGCGCGACAGGAACAAGTCGTAGGCGCTCCTGGCGCCGACGGCGATGCGCACGCCGGGCTTGTCAACATCGGCATTGGCCTTGATCGGCGAGTTCTGGCGCACGACGTACGTGCCCTCAATCAGGACGTAGGCTGCGGTGTAGTCGGTGTCGGCGCCGCGCAAGGGGTCGATGGCAAAAAAAGCGATGTCGGCCTGCTGGTTCTTGATCGCCTCGACTGATTTGTTGGCCGCATCAAAGGGCAGCAGCACGACTTCAACGCCGAGGCGCTTGCCTAGTTCGCGTGCGAGATCAACCGAGACGCCGTTCACCTCGCCGCTGGCCGCGTCACGCCGAGCCAGCACCGCATTGCCGTGGTTGATGGCGGCACGCAGCTTGCCCGTTGGCGTGAGTTGGGAGACCGCGGTGGCGGAAGGTGCGGGGGTGGTGGGGGTCATTGAGCAGGTGGTCAAAAGGGTGATGGAAACAAGGGCAGCGGAAGGCTTGTGCATGTGGGAACCGCCCGGGGTACTAC
>CAYLPI010000074.1:7020-17482 GCA_964385505.1 uncultured Bordetella sp. | reverse complement strand
TGGCCGAGGCCAAGGTGCCCTACGACATCGTCATGGAAATGGACGAGATCAACGACGATTTCCCGGCCACCGACGTGGTCATGGTCATCGGCGCCAACGACATCGTCAACCCGGCGGCGCAGGACGACCCCGGCAGCCCCATCGCCGGCATGCCGGTGCTCGAGGTGTGGAAGGCGAAGACCAGCATCGTCATGAAGCGCAGCATGGCCTCTGGCTATGCCGGTGTGGACAATCCGCTGTTCTACAAGGACAACAACCGCATGCTGTTCGGCGACGCCAAAAAGATGCTCGACGAAGTGCTGGTGGTGCTGAAGACCTGAACAAGCGGTGTCTGCGCGAAGCAGATCCGCGTGCCTCAGCGCCTGGCGATTTGAAGCGGAGTGGGTCACCGCAGGTCGCCCCTTGTGTTGTGGCTGGTATTGAGAACAGCAAGGTCGCGGCAGGTGTTCGGCCGGGTTAAAAGCTGCTAGGCTCCAATTGACCAAGAAAGCAAACTTCACACCTCATAACGCACGCCTCACTGAAGAGTAGTGAAGTATTGCATCGGATAATGTGGCCGGGCGCTTCCCCGGTTTTTGCACCGCTGAAGTCCGGCGCCGCCAAGGTGCCCGGCCCAGGTTCGCGAAGTCGGCCTGGCAGCGTCCCGTTCAACCACACTCCGGCCGCGCCCTCGCGCGCGGTCCTTTGCCAAAAGGGGACGACGGTGACAGATTTTTTCTTTTTACCGCATGGGGCAGCTACATTCGATCCGATGCTGCGCTTTGCCCTGCTGCTGCTCGCCGCGATTGTGGCGGGGGAACTGGTGCAGCGCTGGCTAGCGTTGCCGCGCATTGTCGGCTACGTGGCGGCCGGGTTTGCGCTGGGCCCGAATGCCGCAGCCCTGATCGGGCAGGATTCACTCATCCAGTTGCGGCCATTGCTTGACGCAGCCATCGGGCTGGTGCTGTTCGAACTGGGACAGCGCATTGATCTGGGCTGGCTCAAGCGCAATCCCTGGCTGCTCGCCTCGAGCGTCGCCGAAGCGGCGCTGTCTTTTGCCGCGATTTATCTGGTGTTGTGGTTGCTCGACGTGCGGCCGCTACTCGCGGCGACCATGGCGGCGATCGGTGTGTCAACCTCGCCCGCGGTGGTGCTGGCGGTGGGGCGGGACCTGCGCGCGCAGGGCCAGGTAACCGAACGCCTGATGATGCTGACCGCGCTCAACAGCGTTTACGCCTTTGTCGCCGTGAGCATGCTCTTTGCGTGGTTGCAGGCCGAGTACCACGGTGACTGGCGGACCATCCTGCTGCATCCGCTGTATCTGATTTTTGGCTCGTTGCTGCTTGCCGTCGTCGCGGCCGCATTGACCCTGATGCTGCTCGAGCGTCTCGGAAAACGCGAGGACGCGCAGTTTGTTGCGATCCTGACCCTCGTGCTCGGTACGGTGGCCCTCGCTGCGGCGCTCAAACTGCCGGTGGTGCTGTCGCTACTGGCGTTTGGGGCGTTAACGCGCAGCCTGGACGGCCGGCGGCGCTTTATTTCGATGTCCTTTGGCAAGACCGGACTGCTGTTCGTGGCGATACTGTTTGCGCTCTCGGGCGCGAGCGTCACGGCCAGCCTGCTGCCCTCGGCCCTGTTCGTCGCGGTGGTACTGATCGCTGCGCGTTTCGCCGGCAAGGCGATCGGCGTTTTCATGTTTTCGACTGCGGCGGCCCTCAGTCTGCGCAAGGCCTCGCTGTTGTCCATCGGGCTGCTGCCGATGTCCAGTCTTGCCGTGGTGATGGTGCACGACACCGCCAAACGCTTTCCCGAGGTCGGGTCCGAGCTTGCCGTCGTGATGCTGACCGCGGTTGCCATACTGGAGTTGTTTGGTCCCCTCGCGACGCGTTTTGCCATACGACGGGCCGGCGAAGCCGGGGAGGGCGGACGATGAGTGCGGGGCTTGAGTTCAGCAAGTCTGCCGCGCTGTCGATGGGGGTCGAGCTCGAGTTGCAGATTCTCAACACCCGCGATTGCGACCTCACCCGTGGTGCCTCCGACCTGCTGGCGCTGCTCGGCAGGCGCGGTCATCCGTGGGACATCAAGCCCGAAATCACCGAGAGCATGATCGAGGTGGCCACCGGCGTTCACACCGCATGGGACCCCATGCTCAGCGAGATGCAGGCGATACGCGGCGCACTATGCGACGGAGCGGAGCGCCTCAATCTGGCCATCGCCGGAGGCGGTGCCCATCCCTTCCAGCACTGGAGCGAACGGCAGATTTACGAGAATCCGCGCTTTCACTACCTGTCCGATCTGTACGGATACCTCGCCAAGCAGTTCACCGTGTTCGGACAGCACATTCACATCGGTTGCGCCAGCGGCGATGATGCCATGTACCTGCTGCACGCACTGTCCCGCTATATCCCGCATTTCATCGCGCTTGCCGGATCGTCGCCGTACTATCAGGGGGTCGATTCAGCCTTCGACTCCTCAAGGCTGAACAGCATCTTCGCCTTCCCGCTTTCAGGCCGTGCGCCATTTTGCCGCACCTGGGAGGAGTTCAACGCCTACTTCGCACGCATGCAGGGGTACGGCATTGTCAAAAGCATGAAGGATTTTTACTGGGATATCAGGCCAAAGCCGGAATACGGCACGGTTGAGATTCGCGTTTGCGACACGCCGCTGACTGTCGAGCGAGCGGCAGCCCTTGGCGCTTATGCACAGGCGCTGTCCAGCCACCTGCTGCAGGACCGGCCTTTTGAGACGAGTGAGGATCTTTATCTCGTTTACAACTACAACCGCTTTCAAGCATGTCGCTTCGGCCTCGGCGGCCAGTTCATTGACGCGTTCAGCCAGACCAGCCGGTCGCTTAGCGAGGATATTCTCGCGACCCTTGAGTTGATCGCCCCGCATGCGCGCGTGCTCGATTGCGGCGAGCCGCTGCGCTCGCTGCGCGTCTGCGCCGAGGGCCGTGGCAACGACGCTACCTGGATGCGCATGGCCTTCGCGCGCAACCGTTCCATGGAAGACCTCATGTGGCAGACGAGCCGCCTGTGGATGGGCGAAAAGTGAGCATGCCGGCCGCATTGAGGGTGCCGGTGAAGCGAATAAGCGCAGCGTACCGAAAACGCCGTCCGATCATGCTTGCGACAAGGGCGCGCACATGTTGTTTGTACCCGGACTGCCCTGTAAGATTCTCCGGTTCCAGTGCGGCTGGAATGCGTGATGCGAGTGCCGCACTCTTTCAAGCCAAGGGAGTGAGTTGATGTTGCGTCTGACCAGCCTCAGCCTCGTGCTTTATGTGTTCTGGTTGCTGCTTTCAGGTTTGTTCACGCCGTTCCTGCTGACTGCGGGCGCAGGGTGTGCGCTTGTTGTCGTGCTGCTGTCGCGGCGCATGAAGATCATTGATCGCGAAGGTCACCCGATCCAGATGCTGGCTGCGGTACTTTTTTACTGGCCGTGGCTGATCAAGGAGATCGCCAAATCGGCCTGGGATGTAACGCGCATCATTATTGATCCGCGCCTGCCGATCAGTCCGACCATGGTGCGTTTCAAACCGACACAAAAGACCCAGGGCGGGCTGGCCACCCATGCCAACTCGATCACGCTGACGCCAGGCACCATCACGGTGGAGGCGACCCGCGAGGAGTTTCTGGTGCACGGACTGACCCGCGCCGGCGCGCAGGCCACGATCGACAGCGAAATGGACCGGCGTGTGTCCCGGGTCGAGGGCGTCCGCTGATGTTCGCAGCCGGCGCGATTGCGCTGCTCGTCGCCCTTGCGCTCGCCCTCGCACGCGCGATCCTGGGCCCGACGGTGTTCGACCGGCTGCAGGCGGCCAACACCATAGGCACGATTGCGATGCTGCTGCTGTCGGTGATGGGGTTTCTTGTCGGGCGCCCCGAGTTTCTGGATCTCGCGCTCGTGTACGGCCTGCTCAATGTGGTGGGCACGATTGCCGTGTTGAAATTTTTCCGCTACGGCGATCTCGGCGAACCCGGAGAGGATGCGGAGCAGTCCAAATGACTGAAATGAGCGCGCTGCTCGATGTCCTGAGCTGGATATGTCTGGTTGCGGGCGGTGCATTCTGCGTCGTCGGCACCGTTGGCCTGCTGCGCATGCCCGATTTTTATACGCGCATGCACGCGGCCAGCGTCACCGACACGCTCGGCGTGCTGCTGATGTTGCTGGGCCTCGCCTTGCAGGCCGGTTTCACCCTCGTCACCGTAAAACTGTTGATGATCGGCCTGCTGATTTTCTTCACCAGCCCCGCCGCGACGCATGCGCTCGCCAAGGCGGCGCTGGCGCGCGGTCTGCAGCCTTTGGCGCGGGAGGACTCATCGAAACCCTGATCATCATGAGTCTGCTGACGATGATGGTGGGCGTCACCGCGGCGATGGTCGTGCAGCGCAACCTTTTCGCGGTGGTGGTGCTGTCCTCCATTTACAGCTTCCTCATGGCAACGGTGCTGGTGGCGCTCGATGCGGTTGATGTCGCCATGACCGAGGCTGCCGTCGGCGCCGGCATGTCCACGGTGCTGCTGCTCGGCGCCCTTTACCTTACCGGGGCGGATGACGTGAAGCCGAAGCGCCGACCGTTGCTGTCACTGCTCGTCGCCGTGGTAATCGGCGCGACGCTGGTGTACGGCACCCTCGACCTGCCGGCGTTCTCCGATCCGCAAGCGGCCATCCACGTGCATGTTGCGTCCCGCTATCTCGCCGAGTCGCTGCGCGAAACCGGCGTGCCAAACGTGGTGACATCCGTGCTGGCGAGCTATCGAGGCTATGACACGCTGGGCGAAACGGTGGTGGTGTTCGCCGCCGGCATCGGCGTGATTGCACTGCTTCGCCGCCGCCGCCGCGAGGAGCCCCGGCGATGACACGCGATCTGGTGTTGCGCGTGCTCGCCAAACTGCTGATTCCGTTCGTGCTGCTGTTTGCGGTGTATGTCCAGTTTCATGGCGATTTTGGTCCTGGCGGCGGCTTCCAGGCGGGGGTCATCACCGCCGCCGCCGTGGTCTTTTATGCCGTCATTTTCGGCCTGCCCGCCGCGCGGCGATTCGCGCCGGACTGGCTGGTCGAGCGCATGATCAGCGCGGGTGTGCTGATCTACGGCGGCGTCGGCTTGATGGGCATCCTGCTCGGCGGCAATTACCTCGATTATTTTGTGCTCGCCGGGAACAGCGTGCAGGGTCAGTTGCGCGGAATCTTCTGGGTTGAGGCGGGCGTCGCCGTCACCGTGTCCGGCGTGATGCTGAAGATTTTCTACATGTTCGCCGGTCGCCGGCGCGACCTCGACGACGCATGAGTCTCGCCGGCCACTACATCTACTGGGTGACGATTTTTTTGCTGGTCGCGGGCCTGTACATCGTGTTTGCCAGCGGCAACCTGGTGAAAAAGCTCATCGGCCTCGGTATTTTGCAGAGCTCCGTTTTTCTGCTGTACGTGGCGCCGGGCAAGCTGCTCGGTGGGACGGCGCCGATTCTTGCGGATGCCTTCAGGCTGTACTCAAACCCGCTGCCGCACGTGTTGATTCTCACCGCCATCGTGGTGGGGGTCGCGACATTGGCGCTGGGACTGGCGATCGTCGTGCGCATCCGCGAAACCTACGACAGCATCGATGAGGATCACATCCTCGAACTGGACCGCGTCGAGGAAGAGCGACGGTGATAGCGGAGCACCTCCCGGCATTGCAGGTGGTGCTGCCGTTGCTGGCGGCGCCGTTGATGGTGCTGGTGCGCAGCGGTGCATTTGCCTGGATCCTTGCCGTCGCGGTGAGCTGGACATCGCTCGGCATTGCGCTGGCGCTGGCAGCGCAGGTGCACGAGACGGGTCCGATCTCCTACGCCATTGGCAGTTGGGCGCCGCCCTGGGGTATCGAGTACCGCGTTGACGCCCTGAGCGCGTTTGTGATGGTGCTCGTCAGCCTCGTTGCATCGCTGGTCGCCCCTTACGCACGCGCCAGCATTGCCTCTGAACTGCCGCAGGACCGGCACTACCTCTTCTACGCGCTGTTTTCCCTTTGTTTCGCCGGCTTGCTGGGCATCACCATCACCGGCGACGCCTTCAACGTGTTTGTGTTCCTGGAAATATCATCGCTGTCCACCTATGCGCTGATTGCGCTCGGCCGCGATCGCCGCGCGCTGCTCGCCGCCTACCAGTACCTGATCCTCGGAACGATTGGTGCAACCTTTTACGTCATCGGCGTCGGGCTGCTGTTTCTGCTGACCGGCACGCTCAATATTGCCGACATGGCGCTGCGCTTGCGCGATGTGCAGGAGGTCCGTCCGGTGCTGGCGGCGCTGGCCTTCATCAGCGCCGGGCTCGGATTGAAACTGGCGCTCTTTCCTCTGCATTTCTGGCTGCCCAATGCCTACGCCTACGCACCGTCTGCGATCTCCGCCTTCCTTGCCGCGACGGCGACCAAGGTTTGCGTTTATGTTCTGATGCGTTTTTATTTCATCGTGTTCGGCGCGAAGCTGGTGTTTGTGCAGTTGCCGCTGTCGCAGATACTGATTGCGCTGTCGGTGCTGGCGGTGGTCAGCGCATCTCTGGTGGCGGTGTTCGAGCGCGACCTCAAGCGCATGTTCGCCTGGTCGAGCGTGGCGCAGATTGGCTACATCACCCTTGGCATCGCGCTGGCGAACGAGGCCGGCCTCACCGGTGCCGTGGTGCACCTGTTCAACCACGGTATCACCAAGGGGGCGATTTTCCTGTTGCTCGGGTGCGTGGCGCTGCGCGCCGGCGGCACCGGCATCGACAGGATCGCCGGGCTGGGGCGCACGATGCCGCTCACCTCGTTCGGCATCGTGCTTGCCGGCCTCAGTCTGATCGGCATCCCGGCCACCGCGGGTTTCATCAGCAAATGGTATCTGGTTGCCGGGGCGATCGAGCGCGGCTACTGGTGGCTTGCCGCACTGATCGTGGCGAGCTCGCTGATCGCGGCCGCGTACGTCTGGCGTTTTGTCGAGGCGGCCTATCTGCGCGAGCCGTTGGCTGCAGCGGCACACCGCCGCGAGGCATCCGCCGCAATGCTGGTTCCGGCCTGGGTGATGGTCGGATGCTGCATTTATTTCGGCATTGACACCTCCTTTACGCTGGGCGGTGCGCGGCTTGCGGCGCAACTGCTGCTCGGGGGCGTGCCGTGAGCGCGCAATTGCTGATCCTGCTGGCAATCGCGATTCCGGTTGCCGGCGCGCTTGCGGTCGCGGCCTGTCATCGCAGGCCCGATCTGCGCGAGGCCGCAACGCTTGTCACGGCGGTGGCATTGCTGGCGTGCGTACTCGGCCTGCTTGGCCCTGTCGCGGACGGGGCGCAGCCCGCGGTGTCGCTGCTGCAAATGCTGCCGGGGGTGGCGCTTGCCTTTCGCGTCGAACCGCTGGGCATGCTGTTCGCGCTGGTCGCCTCCGGCCTGTGGCTCGTCAATTCACTTTACTCGATCGGCTACATGCGCGCCAACCGCGAGGGCCACCAGACGCGGTTTTACGTCTGTTTCGCGCTGGCGCTTGCCTGCACGATGGGCATCGCCTTCAGTGCCAACCTGCTCACGTTGTTCATTTTCTACGAAGCCCTGACGCTGATCACCTACCCGCTGGTGACCCATCACGGCGACGACGCGGCGCGGCGCGGCGGGCGTATTTACCTCGGTGTGCTGCTCGGGACCTCGGTGCTGTTTTTGCTGCCGGCGATCATCATCACCTGGTCCGTCGCCGGCACCCTTGATTTCATCCACGGCGGCATCCTCAAGTCAGGCATGTCCAACGCCGCCATCGGCGGACTGCTCGCGCTCTACATGTTTGGCATAGGCAAGGCGGCGCTGATGCCTTTTCATCGCTGGCTTCCGGCGGCGATGGTGGCGCCGACCCCGGTCTCGGCGCTGCTGCATGCGGTGGCGGTGGTCAAGGCCGGTGTGTTCACGGTCGTCAAGGTCATCGTTTATGTTTTCGGCGTCGAGCAGATCGCCGGCCTGAAGAGCGTTGACTGGCTGCCGTTCGTGTCCGGCTTCACCATCATCGCCGCGTCGATAGTTGCGCTGCGTTCGGATAATCTGAAGCGCCGGCTCGCCTACTCCACTGTGAGCCAGCTCTCCTATGTGGTCTTTGCCGCGGCCTTGCTGGTGCCGCTGTCGGTGGTCGGCGCAGCCATGCACATCGTCGCCCACGCCGTGGGCAAGATCACGCTGTTCTTCGCCGCCGGCGCCATTTACACCGCCGCGCACAAGACCAATGTCAGCCAGCTTGAGGGCATCGGCCGGCGCATGCCCTGGACCATGGCGGCGTTCACCGTCGGGGCACTCTCCATGATCGGCCTCCCTCCCACGGTCGGTTTTGTCAGCAAGTGGTTCATGCTGTCAGGGGCCATGTCTTCCGGTCAATGGGTGGCGGTTGCCGTCATTGCCGCAAGCACGCTGCTCAATGCCGGCTATTTCCTGCCGATCATCTACCGCGCTTTTTTTTGCGCACCGCAGGGCGAAGCGCATGGCGAGGCACCGGCCATCATGGTTGTGGCCCTGCTGTTGACGGCGTTCGTCACGGTGGCGCTGTTCTTTTTTGCCGATTTCCCGCTGCAACTGGCGCGGCGTCTGGCGGGGTATGAGTGATGGCTGAACACCGGCTCGCGAGTCCGCAAAGCATCAAGCTGCTCTGGCGCGTGTTCATCGCGGTGCTGGTCCTTGCCGTGGCCGCGGAGTTTTTTGTGGCGCACGAACCGTACTTCGGTATTGACGGTGTGTTCGGCTTTAACGCCTGGTTCGGCTTTCTCGCCTGCGGTGCGCTGATTCTCTTCGCACGCGGCCTTGGGTTGTTGCTCAAGCGCCCCGACGACTACTACGAGGGGCGCGATGACTGAACTCCTGCATCCGGGCCTGGTGCTGGTCGGCGGCGGGCTGATCGCCGCAGGCTTGCGCGGTCTGCCTCGCCAGGTCGTGGTGTTGCTGGCCCCGCTGGCTGCGTTCGCGCTCGTATGTACGGCACCCGAGGGCATTCTGTGGCGTACCGAATTCATGGGCCACGCGCTGCAACCCTATGCCGTGGACAAGCTTTCGCGCATTTTTGCCATCATTTTCACTTTTGCCGCTTTCGGTGGCGCGCTGTTCGCACTCAACCGGGACAGCCGTCTGGAGCTTCCCGCTGCGCTGATCTATGCCGGGTCTGCGGTGGGCGTGGTTCTGGCGGGCGATCTCATCACCGTATTCTTGTTCTGGGAGCTGATGGCCATCGGTTCGACGCTGGTGATCTGGAGCGCCGGTACGCCGCATTCACGCAGCGCGAGTTTTCGCTATCTGATGATTCACCTGCTGGGCGGTGTGTTACTGATGGCGGGCATCGCCGGCCATGTTGTCGATACCGGCTCGGTGGCGTTCACGCGCATCGGCCTTGATTCGCCGGCGCACGCGCTGATCCTGGCCGGCTTCCTGATCAACGCCGCAGCACCGCCCTTGTCGGCCTGGCTGCCCGACGCCTACCCGGAGGCCTCCTGGAGCGGCACGGTGTTCCTGTCGGCGTTCACCACCAAGACCGCGGTGTATGTATTGCTGCGCGGCTATCCCGGCACCGAATTGCTCGTCTATGTCGGGCTGTTCATGGTGTTTTACGGCATTGTGTTTGCGCTGATCGAGAACGACATGCGGCGCATTTTCGCCTACAGCATCGTCAGCCAGGTCGGATTCATGGTCGCCGGCATCGGCATCGGTACCGAAATGGCGTTGAACGGTGCCGCGGCACATGCCTTCGCGCACATCCTTTACAAGGCCCTGCTGCTGATGGCGGCAGGCTCGGTGCTGTACGTCACGGGACTGCGAAAGTGCACCGACCTCGGCGGGCTGTTCAGGAGCATGCCCTTCACCGCGACCTGCGCGGTCATCGGCGCCGCCTCGATCTCGGCCTTTCCGCTGACCTCCGGATTTGCCAGCAAATCCATGCTGTCCCAGGCGGCTGCGGAGAGTCAGCTGCTTGGCGTGTGGCTGCTGTTCGCGGCGGCTTCCGCCGGTACGTTTTTGTACGCCGGCATCAAGTTTCCATGGATGGTCTTTTTTGGCCGGGACGCCGGCCTGCGCCCGCCGGAGCCGCCGCTGAACATGCGTCTTGCCATGCTGTTGTTTGCGCTGTTGTGCATTGGTGTGGGGGTTTTCTACACACCGCTCTATGCCTTGTTGCCTTACGCGACGAACTATGTCCCCTATGATGCACCCCACGTCCTCGGTCAGCTGCAGTTGCTGTTGTTCTCGGCGCTGGCTTTTTTTCTGCTGCTGCCGCTGCTTCGCGGCACGCCTGCGATAACGCTGGACACCGACTGGTTATACCGGCGTGCCGGTCCGGCCTTGCTTAGAGCCTGCACCCGCGGCCTGACAAAAGGCCTCGGCGCGTTGGGGGAGGGCGTGGGCCGGATTCGGGCGCAACTGCTGGGCTGGGCAGAACGCTGGCACGGCGCCGGACGGCCGTTGGCGCAATCCATCACTTCGGGGACGATGGCGCTGTGGGCAGGTGCGCTGCTGGCCCTTTATC
>CAYLPI010000074.1:0-7010 GCA_964385505.1 uncultured Bordetella sp. | reverse complement strand
TTTTCTACCTCGACTGAGCCCGCCGGCTGCGGCAGGCTGATTTGCCCGCCGCAATCCGCGCTTTCGAGGCGGCGCATCCGGGCGGCTTGCTGCCGGAATTGAGGTTTTTGTCGTTTTCCACTATCCGGAATGACGTCCCGCGCCCTTGCTATTGGCCCTGTCGCGGTATAGCATTTCGACGCGCAGGGATTAATAAAACAGACTCTGAAGAGCGGTGTCAAACCGGCCGGCCATCCCATAGAAACAAGGCGTCAAAGCGCCCGCGAGTTCATCTCACAGGTCATCACCCACAAGGAGAAGTCATGAGCAAAGATTCATCCCAAGTTTCCTCACGCAGGAAGTTCCTGTCCGGTGCCGCTGCAGCCACTGCGGGCGCCGCGACCCTGGGCTTCCCGTCCATCGTCAAGGCGCAGGGCCCGATTTCGATGCGCTGGCAGTCCACCTGGCCGGCCAAGGACATTTTCCACGAGTACGCGGTCGACTACTCCAAACTGGTCAATGACATGACCGGCGGCGACCTGAAAATCGAGGTGCTGCCCGCCGGCGCCGTGGTGCCGGCCTTCGGCCTGCTCGACGCGGTTTCGAAAGGTACGCTCGACGGCGGCCACGGCGTTATTGTCTATCACTACGGCAAGCAGAACGCGCTCGCCTTGTGGGGCTCGGGTCCGGGCTACGGCATGGACGCCAACATGCTGCTCGCCTGGCACCGCTGGGGCGGCGGCAAGGAACTGTTGGAAAAACTCTACGCCTCGGTCGGCGCCAACGTCGTGTCCTTCCCCTACGGCCCGATGGCGACTCAGCCGCTCGGCTGGTTCAAGAAGCCGGTGACCAAGGAAGCCGACCTCAAGGGCCTCAAGTACCGCACCGTCGGCATCTCGATCGACGTGTTCACCGCGATGGGCGTGGCGGTCAACGCGCTGCCCGGCGGCGAGATCGTGCCGGCCATGGACCGCGGTCTGCTCGATGCGGCGGAGTTCAACAACATGTCCTCGGACAGGCTGCTTGGCTTCCCCGATGTGTCCAAGGTGTGCATGCTGCAAAGCTTCCACCAGAACTCGGAGCAGTTCGAGATCACCTTCAACAAGACCAAGTACGATGCGCTGCCGGCAAAGATGAAGGCGATCATCTCCAACGCCGTTTCGGCCGCTTCGCAGGAGCTGACCTGGAAAGCCATCGACCGCTATTCCAAGGACTATGTCGAGATGCAGACCAAGGACAAGGTCAAGTTCTACAAGACCCCGGATTCGATCCTGCAAAGACAGCTCGAAGTCTATGACCAGGTCGTGACTAAAAAATCTGACGGCAATCCTCTGTTCGCCGAGATCGTCGCTTCGCAGAAGAAGTTCGCCGAGCGCGCGGTCAAATGGGACATGGACAACAACGTCAACCGCCGCATGGCCTACAACCATTACTTCGGCGCGAAGAAGGCCGCACCTAAAAAAGCCTGACCGCCGCTGTTCCGATAAAACACCACCCGGCTTGTCCGGATGGTGTTTTTTTTTGCCGATTTGCCCGGGCCGGCAGCGGGGTCTTTCGTCTTTTTTTGCCGGAAATCGCCTGATGTCAGGGCTGTGACAGGCCCGATGGGATAGAATTTTCCCTCGTGTCGCCTGGGCCAGCAAAGCCACCACTGGGCCAGCAAAGCCACCAAAAGGTCATCACCATGCAGAAGTTGTTGTTATTCATCGATCGCATCAGCACCTGGGTGGGCCAGGCTTTTGCATGGCTCATTCTTGCGCTAACCCTGCTTATTTCCTGGGAGGTGTTCAGCCGTTACGCGCTGGACAACCCGCACGCCTGGGCTTTTGACGCCATGATCATGATGTACGGCACGCTGTTCATGATGGCCGGCGCCTACACCCTGTCCAAGAACGGCCACGTGCGCGGCGACGTGCTGTACGGGTTTTTCCCGCCGCGGCTGCAAGCCGGGCTCGACCTGGTGCTGTACTTCGTCTTTTTCATCCCCGGCGTGGTCGCGCTGGTCTGGGCCGGTTACCGCTATGCCGGCGAATCCTGGGCCATCAACGAACATTCGAACATCACCGCCGACGGCCCGCCGGTGTATCCGTTCAAGACGGTGATTCCGGTGGCCGGGGCGTTTTTGCTCGTCCAGGGTATTGTCGAGATCATCCGCTGCATCGTCTGCCTGCGTGAGGGGGCGTGGCCGTCGCGCGAGGCCGACGTCGAGGAAGTGGACGTGGAAAAACTCAAGCAAATGGTGCACGTGAAAGACGAGGATATCGAACAGCTCGATGCCCTGGTGGTCAAGCAGGGGGCGGGCAAATGAGGAAGGAAGTCTGGTTCGGCCTGTCCATCATGGCCGCGGTGGTCATCGCGGTGTTCGTGCTGATGCCGGCGCCCGCGCAAATGAGCAACGGCCACATGGGCCTGTTGATGCTGGCGCTGGTTGTCGTTGCCATCATGCTGGGCTTTCCCACGGCCTTCACGCTGATGGGCATGGGCGTGATTTTCGCCTGGCTCGCCTACCACGGCGCCGACCCCGGACTGGCGACACGCCAGACCCTCGACCTGATGGTGCAGCGTGCTTACGCGGTGATGTCCAACGACGTGCTGATCTCCATTCCGCTGTTCGTGTTCATGGGCTATCTCGTCGAGCGCGCCAACCTGATTGAAAAACTGTTCAAGAGTCTGCATCTCGCACTCGCGCGCGTCCCCGGCTCGCTCGCCGTGGCGACGCTCATCACCTGTGCCGTGTTCGCCACCGCCACCGGCATCGTCGGCGCGGTGGTGACGCTGATGGGCCTGCTCGCGCTGCCAGCCATGCTGCGCGCCGGTTACAGTGTCAAGCTCGCCGCCGGTGCCATCACCGCCGGCGGCTGCCTCGGCATCCTGATTCCGCCTTCGGTGATGCTGATCGTCTATGGCGCGACTGCGGGCGTGTCGGTGGTGCAGTTGTATGCGGGTGCCTTCTTCCCCGGCATCATGCTCGCCGGTCTGTACATCTTGTGGGTAATGCTGGTCGCCAAGATCAAGCCCAGCCTCGCGCCGCCGCTGTCCGAGGCTGACCGCCAGGTGCCGCTGCCCGATTACGCGAAGGTGATATCGGACACGGTGAACCGCAAAGTGGTGCCAGGCCTGATCGGCGCCCTCAAGGGCAAGCGCAATGCTGCGGTGCCGGTCGGCACCATCCTGCGGGAGTTGTTCATCGCTGTGTTGCCGGTGCTTGCCTTCGCGCTGTTGATGGGCCTCACCTACTTCGCCGTCACCAAGCCGGTGGTGGTCGAAACCACCGGCTTGCAGGAAATGGGTTCGGTGTCCACCACTGGCGAAACGGAGCAGACCGAGGGCGGTCTGCAGGAGCCCGAGGGCCTGGCCGAACCGAAAGAAGAGGGCGGCCTGCAGGAGCCGCCGCAAGAGGGCGGTGATGCGGCCAAGGGCGCTGACGCCGCACCCAAGGCAATTTCGCCGGCTCCGGCCGCCGCCCCGGCGGCCGGCGCCGCCCCTGCTGCGGCCCCCGCCGAGCGGCTGCCCGTACCGACGGCATTCTGGATCACGCTCGCAGCCGGCGGCGCGGCGCTGGCGGTGTTTTATGCCATCTTCACCTTTGCGCGTCTGGAAATTTTCAAGATGCTGCTCGCCTCGTTTTTCCCGCTGGCGGTGCTGATTCTTTCGGTGCTGGGGACCATCGTGTTCGGACTGGCGACACCGTCCGAGGCGGCGGCGATGGGTTCGCTCGGCGGCCTGCTGCTGGCGGCGGCCTATCGCCGGCTGAACATGAATGTGCTCAAGGAGTCGGTGTTCCTCACCGCCAAGACCAGCGCAATGGTGTGCTGGCTGTTCGTCGGATCGAGCATTTTTTCGGCCGCGTTCGCGTTGCTCGGCGGCCAGGACCTGATCGAGAAGTGGGTGTTATCGCTCGACATGACGCCGGTGCAGTTCATGATCCTGTCGCAGGTCATCATCTTCCTGCTCGGCTGGCCGCTGGAGTGGACCGAGATCATCGTCATTTTCATGCCGATTTTCATACCGCTGCTGGCGCACTTCAACATCGACCCCCTGTTCTTCGGCCTGCTGGTGGCGCTGAACCTGCAGACCGCCTTCCTCTCGCCGCCGGTGGCGATGGCGGCGTTTTACCTGAAGGGCGTATCGCCGCCGCATGTCACGCTCAACCAGATTTTCTCGGGCATGCTGCCCTTCATGGGCATACAGGTGCTGGCGATATTCCTGCTCTACCAGTTCCCGGCCATCGGCCTGTGGCTGCCGCAGATGCTGTACGGCCGTTAAACGTCGTCTGTGCTGAAAAAGGCGGCAATGCCGCCTGTTTCATTTCAGTTTTCTGTTCTGAAATTCACTACACTTCGTCAATGAACCCGATTCCGGCGGATAAACTCCCGCTGCTCACCCTGCGCCAGGCGGCGACGCGCCTGCGCGAGGGCAGCCTCGCGCCGCGCGATTACGCGCTGGCACTGGCCACCCGCATCGCCGAACGCGACGGCGCCATAGAGGCTTGGGCCGCGTTTGACCAGGGCCATGCGCTCACCCTGGCCGCCGCGTGCGAGGCGGCCGGTGCGGCCGCAGACGCGCCACTCCACGGCGTTCCGATCGGGGTCAAGGACATCATCGACACCACCGACTGGCCGACCGCGCGCGGCTCGGCCGCCTACGCCGGACGCCGGGCGGAACGTGATGCGGCGGTGGTGCAGCGGCTCAAGGCGGCCGGTGCCTACGTGTTCGGCAAGACCGTCACCACGGAATTTGCCTACATGCACCCGGGCAAGACGCGCAATCCCTGGGATGCGGAGCACACACCGGGCGGCTCATCCTCGGGTTCGGCCGCGGCGGTGGCGGCGGGCATGGTGCCGGCCGCAATCGGCACGCAGACCAATGGTTCGGTGATCCGGCCGGCGGCTTTTTGCGGTGTGGTCGGCTTCAAGCCCGGCTTCGGCCTCATCCCCTTCACCGGCACGCTGCAGTTCAGCGCCACGCTGGACCAACTCGGGACCTTCACGCGTAATGTCGCCGACGCCGCACTGTTTGCATCGGTGCTGGCCGAGGGCGAGACCATTGCCGCCGGTGTACACCAGCGCGCCGGGCCGCCGCGCATCGCGGTGAT
Organism: uncultured Bordetella sp.; assembly: GCA_964385505.1. Classification (GTDB taxonomy): domain Bacteria; phylum Pseudomonadota; class Gammaproteobacteria; order Burkholderiales; family SG8-39; genus CAITSH01. The sequence continues at coordinate 1,936 of CAYLPI010000074.1, read as the reverse complement.
GCGCAACTATCCGTGGAACCGCGCCGACGCGGATGCGGCGGTACAGTTCGAGGCGGTCCTCGCGCGGCTGCAAGCCGCCGGCGCGAAAATTGAACCCTTCAGCCTGCCGGCCGACTGTCATGATGCGCAGGCCAGCCACCGCAACATCATGTTTTTCGAGGCTGCGCGCGACAACGCGGCGCGCCAGAAAAAACACCGTGCGCAATTTTCGGCAACGCTCAATGCCGGGCTCGACGAAGGACGCAACATCACTGCGGTTGAGTACGCCGCGGCACTGCTGCGCCGTGCGGTGATCAGCGAGCAGGCGCTCGACTGGTTCGAGGACTGTGATGTCATCGCCTCGCCCGCTGCGAGCGGTGTTGCGCCGACGGGCCTCGCCACCACCGGCGATCCGAGCTGGTGCACGCTGTGGTCGCTGACCGGATTTCCGGCGATTTCGTTGCCGGCGGGTAAATCCGCCGCGGGTTTGCCCTACGGTTTGCAACTGGCCGCGCCCGCGGGTGCGGATGACGCCTTGCTCGCGGCGGCGCTGTGGTGCGAGCGGGTGCTCGCAGCGTGAACTTCGCCACCAGCCGGCGGACATCCGATCGGCTGTCATCCCGAGCGAAGCGAGGGATCTGCTTTTCTCCGGCAGAACAGCAGATTCCCCGGACCGTGTCCTCGGAATGACAATTACGCCATGACGTTCGCTACGATTCTCTTCGCTCATGGCGCGCGCGACCCGCAGTGGGCGGAGCCGTTCGAGCGCATCCGCGAACGCATGCTGGCGGCGCGGCCTGGCCTGGATGTGCGCCTTGCCTATCTCGAGTTGATGACGCCGTCGCTTGAGGACGCGGTGGCGGCGTGTGCGGCGAAGGGCGTCACGGGTATCCGGCTCATTCCGCTGTTCATGGCGCAGGGCGGCCATCTGAAACAGGACCTGCCGAAAAAAATCGCCGCGTTGCAGCAGCGCCATCCCGGTGTCGTGATCGCCGTCAGCCCGCCCATAGGCGAGGCCGACGCCATTCTCGATCTCATCGCGGCCTGGGCGCTCGACGAGAGTGCGCGCTGACATGCGCCGGTAGCCAAGCAGGCCTGCTTTCCGCTACCATCGCCCGGCGATGAAAAAGACTTCCTTTCCGACCGCCCAGGATGCCGAGGCGGCATTCTACGAGGCGCTGGAGCGCAGCGACCTCGATGCCATGATGGAGGTGTGGGCCGATGACGAGGAAATCGTCTGCGTCCACCCCGGCGGCCAGCGCCTTGCCGGCTACGAGCAGGTACGCGCCGGCTGGGCCGCGATCTGCCGCTCCGGCCAGCGCCTGCAGGTGCATCTCACCAACCCCACCCACGTCAGCGGCGTGATGCTGGCGGTGCACAGCGTGCACGAGAGCATTCTTGTCCCCGGCGAGAAAGGTGCACGCCACCCGGTCATCGCCACCAATGTCTATATGCGCACCGCGAGCGGCTGGCGCATGATTCTGCATCACGCCTCGCCCGCCCCGGCGGGAACACCAGAGCCGGCCGCGCGCCGCGGTGATCCGGCCAAGATACTGCATTGACACCTGTCAGCAAAGTCAGCAAGGTCAGCAAGGTCAGCAAGATCACCAATGCCGCCGAGGCCGCCAGGGCCGCGCCGCGCGCCACGGCGGGTCTGGTGCAATCGACGTATGCCGCCCCGGCCTGGTTGCCCGGAGGCAACCTGCAGACCATTTACGCGTCGCTGCTCACCCGGCCGTCGGCACCGCTGTTGCGACGCGAGCGCTGGGACAGCCCCGATGGCGATTTCATCGACGTCGACCTGCTCGATGGCGATGTCAGCGCGCCGATGGTGGTGCTGTTCCACGGCCTCGAGGGTAGTTCACGCAGCCATTACGCACGCGCGCTGGCGCGCGCGCTGGCGGCGCGCGGCAGCCGGTTGAGCTCTCCCGAGCAGCCGCGAAAATGCGGGAACGCC
>CAYLPI010000073.1:6995-17743 GCA_964385505.1 uncultured Bordetella sp. | reverse complement strand
ACTCGCTTCGCGGTCGAGCAAATCGTCGTCGGCCAGTTCCCAGTAGCTGGTCTGCCTGTCGGTGCCGCGCACGCGAATGACGCCGTCGGCGACCTCGAGGTCGGTCAGCGGTACTTCGAGCCGCGTCGATGCGGCTTCAAGGTAAATCAGCCGTGCTTCGGCGCAGGCATGGCGCAGCGCCGTGCCCGACTCCTGCACCGACATGCTGCCCGAGGTGACTTGCTCGTCGGGGCTGGTGGCGGTACAGGCCGGCACCATGCGCAGGCGGGCGAGCGTGACATCGAGCTCCTCGGCGGCAATTTGCGCGAGGGCGGTGACGATGCCCTGGCCGATTTCGACCTTGCCCGAATACACCGCCACAGTGCCGTCGGCATGGAACCTGAGCCATTGGCCAAGGCGGCGATTGACGTGCAGGCTGCCCGGCAGCTTGGGCGTGTTCGGATCCATATGCGCGAGCTTGAAGGCGAGATTCATGCGGGTGAATATTCCAAAATTGTCATTCCGAGGCGCCGCAGGCGATGAGGAATCTGCTGTCCGGGTGCGAGTAAAAGCAGATTCCTCACCGCGTTCGGAATGAAATGGGAGAAAAAGTTCATGCCGTGGATTTTTCGCTCATGGCGTCGGCGGCGCGCAGCACCGCACGCACGATGCGGTTGTGGCTGCCGCAACGGCACAGGTGCTTGTCGAGGGCTTCGCGCACCTGGGCCTCGCTCGGCTGCGGGATATTGGCGAGTAGCGCCGAGGCGGTGACAAGAATGCCCGAGATGCAATAGCCGCACTGCGCCGCCTGCTCGTCGATGAAGGCCTGTTGCAGCGGATGCAATGCGTCCTTGCCGGCAAGCCCCTCCACGGTGACGACGTTCTTGCCCTCGGCCGCCCAGACCGGCGTGTCGCAGGCGGGCACCGAATGCCCGTCTATCAGCACATGGCAGGCGCCGCACTGGTTGACGCCGCAGCCAAAGCGCGTGCCCTTGAGATCAAGGTCGTTGCGCAGCGCATAAATGAGCGGCATGTCCTCTTCGGCCAGCAGTTCGCGCGCGGCGCCGTTGATCGAAAGCTTGAAGCTGCGTGCGGCCATCAGTCCACTTTCGCGCCGGAGATCTTGACGATGCGCGCCCACTTGGTGATGTCCTCGCGCATGTACCGGCCGAATTGTTCCGGCGTCATGCTCATCGGCTCGGCGCCCTGTTCCTGCCAGGCCTTTTTCACCTCGGGGCGGTTGACGATCTTGACGATCTCGGCGTTGAGCTTGTCGATGACCGGTTTGGGTGTGCCGGTGGGCGCCATGATGCCCAGCCAGATCGTCGCCTCGTAGCCGGCCACGCCGGCCTCGCTTACGGTTGGCGTATCGGGCAGTACCGAGGAGCGCGTCTTGCCGGTGGTGGCGAAGGCCTTGAGTTTGCCGGCACGCACGTTCGGTGCCATGGTGGTGATGGCGTCGAACATCATCTGCACCTGGCCGCCAAGGATGTCGGCACGCGCCCCCGAACTGCCCTTGTAGGGGACGTGCACAACGTCGATGTCGGCCATGGCCTTGAACAACTCGCCTGCCATGTGGTAGGGCGTGCCAGGGCCCGAGGAAGCGTAGTTCATGGCCTTGGGTTTGCTCTTGGCAAGGGCGATGAGTTCTTTCAGGTTGTTGGCCGGCACCGAGGGGTGGACCACCAGCACCAGGTCGGAATAGTTGATCGGGGCCACCGGCGCAAAGTCACGCATCAGGTCAAAGGGCTTGTTCGGGATCAGCGACTCGTTGACGGTGTGGGTGTTGGACATCATCAGCAGCGTGTAGCCGTCGGCCGGCGATTTCGCAACTGCATCGGTGCCAATCACCGACCCGGCGCCGGGACGGTTCTCGATGACAAAGGGCTGGCCGAGCGACTCGGAAAGCTTCTGGCCGATAAAGCGCGCGTAAATGTCGGCAGGGCCTCCTGCGGCGAAGGGGACGATCATTTTCACCGCCTTGCTCGGGTAGGCCTGTACTGCGCCCGTCGAAGCGATCTGGGCCTGGACGGGGGTGCCAACGCACAGGGCGGTCGCGGCGAGCGCGGCAAGAATGATGCGTTTCATGGTCTGGACTCCTTTGGGGAAGCGGGCTTACGCGCTGGTCGACGTTTGCCCGTTTGGGGAGTCGGAGTTTTATCACTTTGGCCCCGCCGCTTCAATGCAGCGCGTCAATTTAAACGGCGCCATTCCGCATTGCGGAACAAGGGGTGGCGGTTCAGGCCAGCAGCGGTTCGATTTTCCTGGCCAGTTGCGTTTTCCTGGCCTGTGCGTCGCCGGTGAGCGCGAAGCCCAGCAGGCGGCCTAGCGGACCGATAAAGCGCGACTGCGTTCCGCCACCGCTCGTTTCGCTGGCCCAGCAGCCTGCCGCGCCCGCAGGCGGCGGGCAGAACACGGCGGGGAGGGCGGCGGTCTTGACCATAACCGGCAATGACGATGGGTGCGCCATTACGCGAGTTCAACCATTTCGAAGTCGGCCTTGCTCACGCCACACTCCGGGCAGGCCCAGTCGGCGGGAATGTCCTCCCAGCGTGTGCCGGCCTTGATGCCCTCATCGGACAGGCCCGCCTCTTCGTCGTAGATGAATCCGCATACGATGCATTGCCATGTTTTCATGTTGATCTCCGTTCGTTGTTTTGGATGGCGTGGGTTCACGCGGCTTTGACGCGGGAGAGCTGCTCGCGGTAGTGATTGGCGTGGCGCTCTTCCACTTTGGCGAGGGCCGCAAAACGTTTCGCTGCCTTGGCCAGGGTGGCGGCAAAGCGCGCCGCATGCTCCTTTGACTCGGCGATCTGCTCGTCCATTTCCTTTACCGCCGCGGTATTGCCTTCCTCCTCGGCGAGGTGGCGGAACTGCGGGTACATCTCGGTGTACTCGTAGGTCTCGCCGGCGATGGCGATTTCCAGCGACTTGGCCGGCGTGATCTGGTCCTTCGGGTAGAGCAGGTCGAGGTGGCCGAAGGCGTGCTGCACTTCCTGGTCGGCGGTGTCCTCGAAGGTGCGCGCCGTGTCCTCGTCGCCTGCGGCGCGGGCGAGCCTGGCGAAGTAGCGGTACTTGATGTGCGCCATCGATTCGCCGGCGAAGGCCGATTCGAGGTTCTTGATGGTGATGGATCCGGGTTTGCTCATGCTGTGCTCCTGTCAGTTCGATCGCAGCAACTGCTGCATGGAACGGATATTAGGAGTCGCAGATCAATTAATCCAATTGATTGTAAAAATTAAATCGATAGTAAAAAACTATGTCCTAATTCTGCCATCAATACCGTTCGCCCTGAGCCTGTCGAAGGGCCGGCAGGGCCGCTTCGACAGGCTTGCGACAGGCTTCGACTGGCTCAGCCCGAACGGAGTTGTGGGTTATGGAAATTCAAGCAATGGAAATGCCGGCATCCGCTTTACGCGGCCGTAAGATCGAGCTTGGCGACCCCCGGTAGCGGGCAGTCGAGAATGGCCTGGCGCATCGTTTCGATGGCCGCCGGCCGCGGAAAGCTCTTGCGATAGACCAGCACCACACGCCGGTCTGGCACGGGTTTTGAGAAGGGCACGTAGCGCAACAGGCTGTCGCGCGGCACGTGTTGCGGAACCGACGATGAGGGCAGTACGGTGATGCCAACGCCCGAGGCGACCATTTGGCGGATGGTCTCGAGCGATGAACTCTCGAAGGTTTTTTGCATGCCCTCATTGGCGGCGAAGCGGTTCAGTTCCGGCGAGGCGAGCAGCACCTGGTCGCGAAAGCAGTGGCCGGTGCCGAGCAGCACCATGCTTTGCTGTTTGAGGTCTGCGGTTTTGACCGATTTACGCCCCGCCCACTCGTGCTCGCGCGGCACGGCGACGACGAAGGGTTCGTCGTAGACGGGCTGAATGACAAAGCCCGGTTCCTCGAAGGGCAGGGCCAGCACCGCCGCATCGATCTCGCCCTGCTTCAGCAGTTCGCGCAGGCGATGGGTGTAATTTTCCTGCAGGTGCAACGGCATTTTTGGGGCGCTCTTGTGCAGCAGGCGCACCACGCCCGGCAGCAGGTAGGGCGCGATGGTGTAAATCATGCCGACGCGCAAGGGGCCCGAAAGCGGATCCCGGCCCAGTTTGGCGATGTCCTTGATCGAACCGGCCTGCTCGATGACGCGCTGCGCCTGCTCGACCACCCGGCCGCCGACCGCGGTCGGCGTGACCTCGTTGTTGGCGCGCTCGAACAGCGTCACGCCCAGTTCCTCTTCGAGCTTCTTGATCGCCACCGACAGCGTCGGCTGGCTGACAAAGCAGGCCTTGGCGGCGCGACCGAAGTGGCGCTCGCGCGCGACGGCGATGATGTAACGAAGTTCGGTCAGCGTCATGCTTGCATCTAGGCGGCCTTCTTGCGCTCCAGCACCGGCTTGAGGTAGCGGCCGGTGAAGCTCTCCGGATTGTCGGCGATGTCCTCGGGCGTGCCCTGGCCGATGATGCGTCCGCCGCCGTCGCCGCCCTCCGGACCGAGGTCGATGACCCAGTCGGCGGTCTTGATGACATCAAGGTTGTGCTCGATGACGACCACGGTGTTGCCATGGTCGCGCAGCGCGTGCAGTACCGACAACAGCAGCTTGACGTCGTGAAAATGCAGGCCGGTGGTCGGCTCGTCGAGAAAATACAGCGTGCGACCGGTGTCGCGTTTCGACAGTTCGAGGGCGAGCTTGACGCGCTGCGCCTCGCCGCCCGACAGCGTTGTCGCCGACTGGCCGAGCTTGATGTAGCCGAGGCCGACCTCGAGCAGCGTGAACAGCTTGCGCTCGACCATGGGTACGGCGCGGAAAAACGCATGCGCCTGTTCGACGGTCATTCCCAGCACGTCCTCGATGGTGCTGCCCTTGTAACGGATTTCCAGCGTCTCGCGGTTGTAGCGCCGGCCGTGGCAGACGTCGCAGGGCACATAGATGTCGGGCAGGAAGTGCATTTCGACCTTGATCACACCGTCGCCCTGGCAGGCCTCGCAGCGCCCGCCCTTGACGTTGAAGGAGAAGCGGCCCGGACCGTAGCCGCGCTCGCGCGCCGCCGGCACGCCGGCAAACAGGTCGCGTATCGGCGTGAACAGGCCGGTGTAGGTGGCCGGGTTGGAGCGTGGCGTGCGACCGATGGGGCTCTGATCGACGTTGATGACCTTGTCGAAATGATCAAGACCCTTCAGCGATTCAAACGGCGCCGGCTCGGTTGAACTGCCGTACAACTCGCGCGCCACCTCGGCGTAGAGCGTGTCGTTGATCAGCGTCGATTTGCCCGATCCCGACACCCCGGTGATGCAGACCAGCAGGCCCACCGGCAGTTCGAGATCGACATTCTTCAGGTTGTTGCCGGTCGCGCCGCTGAGCTTCAGCATGCGGTGCTTTTCCGGGCGGCGCCGGCGCTCAGGAAGGGGGATGGCGAGTTTGCCCGACAGGTACTGGCCGGTCAGCGAGGCCTCGTTCTTGAGGATCTCGGCCGGCGTGCCCTCGGCGACAACACGACCGCCATGCTCGCCCGCGCCCGGGCCCATGTCAACGACATGGTCGGCGCTGAAGATGGCTTCTTCGTCGTGTTCGACGACGATGACGGTGTTGCCGAGGTCGCGCAGGTGCTTGAGCGTGTCGAGCAGGCGGTTGTTGTCGCGCTGGTGCAGGCCGATGGAGGGTTCGTCGAGCACATACATCACGCCGGTGAGGCCCGAGCCGATTTGCGAGGCGAGGCGGATGCGCTGCGCTTCGCCGCCCGAAAGTGTGTCGGCGGAACGGTCGAGCGAGAGGTAATCGAGGCCGACGTTGACGAGAAATTTCAGGCGCGAGGCGATTTCGTTGATGATGCGCTCGGCGATGGCCTGCCTGGCCCCGGGCAGCGTCAGTCCGCTGAAAAACGCCAGGCCGTCCTTGAGCGGGATGCCGCTGATCTGGTAGATCGGACGCTCGTCGCCGGGCGGACCGACGCGCACGTGGCGCGCCTCGCGGCGCAGGCGTGTGCCCTCGCAGGCCGGGCAGGCCTTGTGATTGAGGTATTTGGCCAGTTCCTCGCGCACCACCACCGAGTCGGTTTCGCGGTAGCGTCGCTCAAGGTTGTGCACCACGCCCTCGAAGGGGTGTTCCTTGATGACCGTCTTGCCACGTTCGGTCAGATAGGAAAAGGCGATTTTTTCCGGGCTACCATAGAGCACGATCTGCTGCGCCTCCTCGGTCAGCCGGGTAAAGGGCTTGTCGACGTCGAACTTGAAGTGCGCGGCGAGGCTGGTCAGCATCTGGAAGTAGAACTGGTTGCGCCGGTCCCAGCCCTTGACGGCGCCGCTGGCGAGCGACAGATCGGGAAAGGCCACCACACGCTTGGGGTCGAAGAACTCGATGACACCCAGGCCGTCGCAATCGGGGCAGGCGCCCATGGGATTGTTGAACGAAAACAGCCGCGGCTCGAGTTCGGCCAGCGAGTAGTCGCACACCGGGCAGGAGAACTTGGCCGAGAACAGGTGTTCCTTGCCACCGTCCATTTCAACCGCGATGGCGCGGCCCTCGGCATGGCGCAGCGCGGTCTCGAAAGATTCGGCGATGCGCTGCTTGGCGTCGGTGCGCACCTTCAGGCGATCGACCACCACCTCGACGGTGTGCTTGGTATTTTTGGCCAGCTTGGGCAGCGCATCGATGTCGTGCACCTTGCCGTCGATGCGCAGGCGCACGAAGCCCTGGGCGCGCAACTCGGCAAACAGGTCGGCCTGTTCGCCCTTGCGGCCCGCCACCACCGGCGACAGGATCATGATGCGCGTGTCCTCGGGCAGTGTCAGCACATGGTCAACCATCTGCGACACCGACTGCGCGGCGAGCGGCAGGTTGTGGTCGGGGCAGTAGGGCGTGCCGACGCGCGCGAACAACAGGCGCAGGTAGTCGTGGATTTCGGTGACGGTGCCCACCGTGGAGCGCGGATTATGGCTGGTGGCTTTTTGCTCGATGGCGATGGCCGGGGACAGGCCTTCTATCAGGTCGACGTCGGGTTTTTCCATCAGTTGCAGAAACTGCCGCGCGTAGGCCGACAGCGACTCGACGTAGCGGCGTTGCCCCTCGGCATAGAGGGTGTCAAAGGCGAGCGAGCTTTTGCCCGATCCGGAAAGGCCGGTCACGACCACCAGCTTGTTGCGCGGCAGGTCGAGGCTGACGTTCTTGAGGTTGTGCGTTCGTGCGCCGCGGATGCGGATATGATCCATGCGATGGAGCCCGTCTCGAGTGGGCCAGCGGGGCACTGGCCTGCGGTTGCCGGGTGAGCGGACAACCAAACCTGCTACTATACTCAATTCGCGTTCCCAATCCCCGGTTTCATGCAGTTTTCCTCTTCTTCCGGCCGCATGTCCCCCCTGGAACTGCGGGCCAGCGTCGCGCTTGCCGGCATTTTCGCGTTGCGCATGCTGGGGCTGTTCCTGATCCTGCCGGTGTTCGCCATCCACGCGGCGCACCTGAAGGGCGGTGATGACCAGACCCTCGTCGGTATTGCGTTGGGCACTTACGGCCTGACCCAGGCCTTGCTGCAGATTCCCTTTGGCATGGCCTCCGACCGCCTCGGCCGCAAGCCGGTGATCGTCTTCGGCCTGCTGCTGTTTGCAGCGGGCAGTTTTTTTGCCGCCACCACCGACGACATGTGGTTGACCATCATCGGCCGCTCGCTGCAGGGTGCCGGCGCGATTTCATCGGCCGTCGCCGCATTTGCCGCCGATCTGACGCGCGAAGAGCACCGCACCAAGGCGATGGGCATGATAGGTGCCTCGATTGGCCTCGTGTTCGCGCTGTCGATGGTGCTGGCGCCCGCGCTGTACCAGTCGGTCGGCATGAGCGGGATTTTTTCGCTCACCGGCATTCTGGCGCTGGCGGCGATATGGGTGGTCATCAGCGTTGTGCCGCCGCAGCCGCCGGTTGTGGCGGTGGCGCCCGGCGACAAGCCCGGCCTTGTTTCGGTGCTGCGCAATCCGGAGTTGCTGCGCCTCAATTTCGGCATTTTTGCGCTGCACATCGTACTGATGGCGATTTTTGTCATCATTCCGCTGGCGCTGGTGCGCGTCGGCGGCCTGCCCATCAGCGAGCACTGGAAGGTGTATCTGCCGGCGGTGCTGGTGTCCTTTGCGCTGATGATGCCGGGCATCCGGCTGATGGAAAAAAAGGGGTGGATGAAGCTGGTGTTTCTCGGCTGCATCGGCGCAATGGCGCTGATCCAGGTCGGTTTCTGGCTGGGCATGGCGCATTTTTACCTGCTGGTATTCCTGCTGTTCGGCTTTTTCGCCGTGTTCAATATTCTTGAGGCCGCGCTGCCCTCGCTGATTTCGCGCTTCGCACCGCCCGCAGCCAAGGGCACGGCCATTGGCGTGTACAACACGACGCAGACGCTGGGCTTGTTCGTCGGCGGCATCGCCGGCGGCTGGCTGGCGCAGAATTTCGGCGAATCGGCGGTGTTTGTATTCGGATTCGCGATCATTGCGTTATGGGGATTGGGCGCCGTGTTCATGGCCGTGCCGCAGGCGGTAAGCGGACGCAGGCTTGTGCTCGACGCCGTGCCCGACCCGGTGGCGCTGCGCGCGCAACTGCTGGCGCTTGCCGGCGTGCGCGATGCCATTGTGTCGGTCGAGGAGGGTGTGGCCTATCTGACGGTCAACCCCGATGTCTGGGACGAGCGGGCGGCCTTGAACGCTGTAAAGGGGGCCTCCGCCGGCGTCTCGTGACCCGGTGTCCGGGGGATATCGGGGCGCCGGCAAAAATGAATGGAGCAAGGGATGTATTCCCTTGTATCGTAGCGAACATCACAGGAGGGATTTTCAATGGCTTCAGTCAATAAAGTGATTCTGGTCGGCAACCTGGGCAAGGACCCGGAAACACGCTACATGCCCGAGGGCGGCGCCATCACCAATATCACCCTTGCCACCACGTCCACGTGGAAGGACAAGACCAGCGGCGATAAGAAAGAGGAAACCGAGTGGCATCGCGTTGCGTTTTTCGGCCGCCTCGCTGAAATCGCCGGTGAATACCTGAAAAAAGGGTCGCCGGTTTATGTCGAGGGGCGTATCAAGACGCGCAAGTGGCAGGACAAGGAAGGCAACGACCGTTACACCACCGAGGTCATCGCCGACTCGATGCAGTTGCTGGGCAGCAAGCGTGACAACACCGGTGGCGGCAGTGCAGACACCACGCGCGACTCCTCGACCGAGTCCGGCCGTGCAGAGGGCAGCGGCAAGCCCGCGGCGAAAAAGCCGGCCGGGCAGATCAACGACATGGACGACGATATTCCGTTCTGATCGGTGTTACGTGGCGCTGCGTCTGCCGCGCTGCAATGTCCCCTGGTCTGCATGACCGGGCGGATTTCGCGGAGGCCGCACCAGCCATGTACGAAAAGCACTACCTGACCGGGCTGTTCGAGCCGCAGGCGGTCGCCGTGATCGGTGCCAGCGAGCGCGCCGGCGCGATCGGCGGCATCGTCTTGCGCAACCTGCTTGAGGCGGGTTATCGCGGCAAACTCCATGCCGTGAATCCAAAGTACGACACGGTTTTTGGCGTGCGCTGCCATGCGGACGTCTCCGGCCTGCCCGCAGGCGTGGAACTCGCGGTGGTCGCCACGCCCGCCGCGAGCGTGCCCGGGGTCATCGAAGCCTGCGGCCGCGCCGGCATTCGCGCCGCCGTTGTCATTACCGCCGGTTTTGCCGAAGCCGGCGCCGCAGGGCGTGTCCTGCAGGACGACATGATGGCAGCCGCGCGCCGCGGCGGCGTGCGCATCATCGGCCCCAATTGCCTTGGCATCATGCGGCCCGAGCTCGGACTCAACGCAACGTTCGCACGCGGCGCTGCCAGACAGGGCGCGCTCGCGCTGGTGTCGCAGTCCGGTGCGCTCGCCACCGCTATACTCGACTGGGCCAACCCGAGCGGCGTGGGCTTTTCCAGCGTCATTTCACTCGGCGGCTCGGCTGACATCGATTTCGGCGAAATACTCGATTACCTCGTCGCCGACAGCCGCACCCAGCACATCCTGCTCTACATCGAGGGCGTGCGCGATGCGCGCCGGTTCATGAGTGCGTTGCGCGCCGCCTCGCGCATCAAGCCGGTAATCGTGCTCAAGGTTGGGCGGCATGCCGCCGGGAGTAAGGCGGCGGTGTCGCATACCGGTGCGCTGGTCGGCGCCGATGATGTGTTTGACTCCGCGCTGGCTCGCGCCGGCGCGGTACGCGTCACCACCATCGGGCAATTGTTTGCGGTGGCGCAAGGCCTCACCGCGCGTATCCGCCCGCGCGGCAACCGGCTTGCCATCATCACCAACGGTGGCGGTCCGGGCGCCATGGCCGCCGATCGCGCGGCGGACCTGGACATGCCGCTGGCGGAACTGTCGGCGGCGACCATGGCCGCGCTTGACGCAAAACTTCCGCCGCACTGGTCGCACGGCAATCCGCTCGACCTCGTCGGCGATGCCGATGCGGCACGCTACCGCCTGGCGGTGGCCGCGGCATTGGCCGACGAGGGCGTTGACGGCGTGCTGGCGATGATGGTGCCCACCGCGGTGACCGAGACCGCCGACGCGGCGCAGGCGGTGATCGACGCGGCCGAGGGCAGCGACAAACCCCTGATCACCTGCTGGATGGGCGAGCAGCTCGCCTCCGCAGGGCGGCGCTTGTTCGTCGAGCGACGCATTCCGACCTTTCGCACGCCCGAGCCGGCGGTGGAGTTGTTCTCCTACCTTGCGGCCTATACGCGCAACCGCGCCTTGTTGATGCAGGTGCCGGGACCGCTGGCGAGGGCCGAGCCCATAGAC
>CAYLPI010000073.1:0-6985 GCA_964385505.1 uncultured Bordetella sp. | reverse complement strand
CCCATAGACACGGCGGCGGCGCGCCGCATCATTGAGGCAGCGCTGGCCGACGGGCGCAGCATCCTCAGCAGCGCGGAATCCAAGGATTTGCTGCATGCCTGCGGCATTCCGGTCAATCGCGGCGAAAAGGCCGGCACGGTCGAAGACGCCGTGCGGCTGGCTGCAGCTTCGAACGGCCCGGTTGCGATGAAGATCGACTCGCCCGACATCACCCACAAGAGTGATTGCGGTGGTGTGCGTTTGAACCTCAAATCAGCCAAGGCCGTGCGCGGCGCCTGGGCCTCGATGATGCGGGACGTGTCGGCGGCGTATCCGCAGGCGCACATCGACGGCGTCACCATTGAACCGATGATCCAGCGCGAGGGCGCAAGGGAGTTGCTGCTCGGTGTGGCGCAGGACACGGTGTTCGGGCCGGTGATGACCTTCGGTGCCGGCGGTATTGCGGTGGAGGTGCTGCGCGACCGTGCCGTGGCGCTGCCGCCGCTCAACGCGATGCTGATAGCCGACATGATCGCCTCGACGCGGGTGTCGAAAATGCTCGGCGCGTTTCGCGGTTCGGCGGCGGTCGATGGCGCCGCACTCGAGTCGGCGCTGCTGCGCCTGTCGGAAATGGCGTGCGAATTGCCGTGGATACGCGAACTGGACATCAACCCGCTGCTCGCCGATGCGCACGGCGTGGTTGCCATCGATGCACGCGTGGTGGTGTCTGCGGTGGTGCCCGGTACCGATCCGTATGCGCGCCTCGCGATACACCCCTATCCGGGCGGGCTTGCGCGGGCGTGGACCCTGGCCGACGGCACCCTCGTGACAATGCGTCCGATCCGTCCCGAAGACGCGCAAATGGAAACCGAGTTCGTACGCGAGCTGTCGGCCGAGAGCAAATACTTTCGTTTCATGGACACCATGCGCGAACTGACGCCCGATATGCTGGCGCGATTTACGCAGATTGACTACGACCGCGAAATGGCTTTTGTCGCGATCGTGCGCAAGGACGGGCGCGAGCTCGAGATCGCGGTCGGACGCTACGCCACGAACCCCGACGGGGAGTCCTGCGAGTTTGCGGTGGTCGTCGGCGACCGCTGGCAGGGCATGGGACTCGGGCGGCGCATCATGGAAGCCTTGATCGGCGTTGCCCGGGATCGCGGATTGAAAGTGATGATGGGGCACATCATGGCCGGCAACGGCGCCATGCTCAGGCTTGCCACCGCGCTGGGTTTCAGTGTCGGCACCGATCCCCACGATGCCAGCCTGAAACAGGCTGTCCTCGACCTGCGGGCGCGCTGATTTTCATATAAGCGGGTTGATTTGTTGCACTGCAGCTTTACATATACAATCATTATTTACTAATATACTAATTCGCAGTGTCGGGCACGTTGACGCCGGCTCGCGGCACCCGTCTTGCCAAGCGCGAATCAGTGTGAAAAAACGCCGCATTTCCGGGGAACCCGGGTTCACGAGAACATAACAAAGGAGGAGCGACGAGCGGCGCGCGTTTCTTGCCGCACTTCGGCTCAGATGGACGCAGATCATTCCAGCCATCGCCCCGGTCGCGTTGTCCGCGCCCCGGAGAACTTCCTTGGGCCGGCCGAGATCGCCGACGTTCAGGCCGGCCGCCGCGACTTTTTACGCAACAGCTTTGTCGCCGCTTCCGCGGCGCTCGCCGGCGCCACGCCCGTGCGCGCTGTCGCGGATGATCCGGCGATCATCAAGCCCTCGGCTTTCAGTACTTCGCTCGGCCAGCCGGTTGCGGCGCGCAGCTACGGCCTGCCGTCGGTGCACGAGCAGAATCTCGCGCGGCGCGAGAGTCCGGGCCTGACGCGGGTATCGGCGTCGTCGGTGTCGTTCGCTCCGCTGCAGGGCTTTTTCGGCATCATCACGCCGAGCGGCCTGCACTTCGAACGTCACCATCAGGGCTGGCAGGACATCGATCCTGCGCAGCACCGTCTGATGATCAACGGCCTCGTCAAGGCGGCGCGCGTCTACACCATGGACGACTTGATGCGTCTGCCGGCGGTGTCGCGCATGCACTTCATCGAGTGCGGCGCCAACACCGGCATGGAGTGGAGCAATGTCGCCGTGCCCACGGTGCAGTACACCCACGGCATGCTGTCGTGCTGCGAATTCACCGGCGTGCCCTTGTCGGTGCTGCTCGATGACTGCGGCTTTGACCGCAAAAAGGGCAAGTACGTGCTGGCCGAGGGCGGCGATGGCGCCGGACTGACCCGCACCATAGCCATGGAACGGGCGCTCGACGATGTGCTGGTGGCCTGGGGCATGAACGGCGAAATGTTGCGCCCCGAGAACGGCTACCCGCTGCGCCTCGTGGTGCCCGGCGTGCAGGGTGTGTCGTGGGTCAAATGGCTGCGCCGCCTGGAAGTAGGCGACCAGCCCTGGTTTACGCGCGAGGAGGCTATGCACTACATCGACTTGATGCCTGACGGCGTGCACCGCCAGTTCACCTCGATCCAGGAGTGCAAGTCGGTCGTCACTTCGCCCTCGGGCGGACAAAAGCTGATGGACAAGGGTTATTACAGCATCACCGGTCTCGCCTGGTCCGGACGCGGAAAAATACGCCGCGTCGACGTGTCGCTCGATGGTGGACGCAACTGGCGCCAGGCGCGGCTGGAAACGCCGGTGCTCGATAAATGTCTCACCCGTTTCAATCTGCCCTGGGTATGGGATGGCAGTCCGGCTATCCTGCAGTCGCGCGCCCAGGACAGCACCGGCTATGTGCAGCCGCAGTCGCGCCAGTTGCGCGCCGTTCGCGGTACGCGATCGATTTATCACAACAACAGCATTCAGTCCTGGCGCGTCGACCAAAGCGGTGAGGTAAGCAATGTCCAACTCGGCTAACCCGGCGCTGGCCCTCATATTCTTGCTGGGCATGGCGGCGATGCCGGCTCCCGGCCTTGCGCAAGCGGGAAAGTTTCCCGGCATCGGCCGCGCCGCCACCGCAGCAGAAGTGCGCGCCTGGGACATTGACGTGCGCCCCGATTTCAGCGGACTGCCGCCGGGTTCGGGCAGCGTCGAAAAGGGCCAGCAGGTGTGGGACGGCAAGTGTGCGTCCTGCCACGGTGTGTTCGGCGAATCGAATGAATTCTTCACGCCGGTGGTCGGTGGCGTCACCGCCGAAGACATCAGGAGCGGGCGCGTCGATGCGCTGGTGCACAAGCCGGAAATACAGCGCACCACATTGATGAAGTTGTCGGCCATCGCGACCTTGTGGGACTACATCAACCGCGCCATGCCCTGGAATGCGCCCAAAACCCTGAGCGTGGAGGAGGTGTATGCCGTCACCGCCTATATCCTCAACCTGGGCGAAATCGTTCCCGAGCGCTTCGTGCTGTCGGACCGCAATATCGGCGAGGTGCAGCAGCGCTTGCCCAATCGCAACGGCATGACCCGGCAGCACGGCCTATGGGATGTAAAAGGCCGTCCCGACGTGAAAAACACCTTGTGCATGAAGGATTGCCCCACGGGGATGGCGGGGGCGCCAGATCCAAGGGTGATATCGGCCATACCCGATTACGCGCGCGACGCGCACGGCAATCTTGCCGCGCAGAATCGCCTCATCGGGCCGGTGCGCGGTGTCGTTACGGAGAAAGGCGGGCCCGGACCGCAATCGCCCGTGGTCGCCGATGCCAGGGCGCTGGCGGGCAGCAATAATTGCCTTGCCTGCCACGGCGTGGACAAGAAAATAGTCGGCCCGTCTTTTGCTGAAATTGCCAGTCGCTACAAGGGCGACGGGAACGCGCAGGGCCGGCTTGAGGTCAAAGTAAAGGAGGGAAGTGCCGGAACCTGGGGCAACGTCCCCATGCCGCCCCACTCTGCAATGAAATCTGCGGACATCCAGGTGCTGGTGCGCTGGGTTCTCGCCGGTGCCGTGTCGAACTGAGGGGCCGACAGGCTTGCCTGGACTCCTGGACTCCTGGACTCTTAGTCTCTTAGACTCTTAGTTTTAGGGTCAGATTTTGCAAAAAGCAAATAAGCAGTTGCTGGTTGTTGCACCGTCTTCGCCTGGATTAGAATTGAAAGTCACCGTCAGTTTTCAGTGTTTTAGCGATACCCCGATACGTAAAAGGAGCTCTTGCAAATGAATATTCAACGCAGACAGGCACTCAAGTCCGGTGGCGGCATGGCGGTCATGGCGGTGGCCATCGTGGCCGGCCTCATCCGGCCGCAGGACGCACTCGCAGCAGACTGGAACGGTCCGGCCTTCGCGGCCAAGACCGTCGCAGACACGGTGAAGGCGATGGGCGGGGCTTCGGCCGCCGACAGCAAGGCGATCCAGATCACCGCGCCCGACATTGCCGAGAACGGCATGGTGGTGCCGATTTCGGTCAGCAGCAGCCTCGCCAATACGCAGTCGATTGCCATCCTGGTCGAGAAAAACCCCAGCACGTTGTCGGCGTCCTTTGATATTCCGGACGGTACCGACCCGTTTGTGCAGACCCGCGTGAAAATGGGCCAGAGTTCCAACGTGTATGCCGTGGTCAAGGCCGACGGCAAGTACTACAGCGCGGTCAAGGAAATCAAGGTCACGCTGGGCGGATGCGGCGGCTGATGCCCCGGGCAACGCACCTACGTCCGATATCAAACATTAAAGGAGTTGAGATGGCAGATCCGATGAAAATCCGCGCCGCAATGCTGGGCGACAAAGTGGAAGTGAAAGTCCTGATGAGTCACATCATGGAAACCGGGCAGCGAAAGGACGCCAAGGGCGCCAGCATTCCGGCCCATTTCATCCAGAACGTCACCGCCGTGCACAATGGCAAAACCGTGCTGTCGGCGCAGTGGGGGCCGGCGGTGTCCACCAACCCCTTCCTGTCGTTCCGTTTCAAGGGTGGCAAGGCGGGCGAAAAGGTCGCCATCACCTGGACCGATAACAAGGGTGACAAGCGCACCGATGAAGCGACTATTTCGGCCTGAACAAGCGCATCGACGAGGCGACCATCACCGCATCAGGTGATGGCATGGAGCGTGCCGCAGTAGTGCGCGCCGATAACAAGGATAAGGGAGGAAACATGCTCAAGCCATACCTGGTCGCAGCAGTATTGCTGGCGACCGCCGGCGCCGCGAATGCGCAAAATACCCAGCAGGAAATCGAGCGCTATCGCCAGATGATTGCCGACGGCAACCCGGCCGAGTTGTACGAGGCCAAGGGCGAGGGCATCTGGAAGCAAAAGCGCGGACCGAAGCAGGTTTCACTGGAGCAATGCGACCTCGGCCTCGGGGCCGGTGTGGTGAAAGGCGTCTACGCCCAGTTGCCGCGTTATTTCAAGGACGCCGATCGTGTGATGGACCTCGAGACCCGTCTGGTGCATTGCATGGTCAGCTTGCAGGGCATCAGCGAGGCCGATGCCAAGCGCAATCCCTTCTCGACGGCCGATCGCACCTCCGACATGGAGTCGCTGGTGTCCTTTGTCACCGCCGAGTCCAAGGGCGTCAAGATGAATGTCAGCCTGTCGCACCAGAAAGAGCGCGAGATGTACCAGCTCGGCGAGAAGATGTTTTATTTCCGCGGCGGGCCGTACGATTTTTCGTGTGCCACCTGTCACGGCGAGGACGCCAAACGCATTCGCCTGCAGGATCTGCCCAACCTGACCAACGCCAAGGACGCGCAGCGCGCCTACACCACCTGGCCGGCGTATCGTGTTTCGCAAAGCACGGTGCGCACCTTCCAGTGGCGCCTGTTCGACTGTTTTCGCCAGCAGCGCTTTCCGGCGCTGGAGTTCACCTCGGACGCGTCTGTTGCATTGACGACATTCCTCGCCAAAAACGCCAACGGCGGTACGCTAGCCGCCCCGGCCCTCAAGCGCTGATGCGGAGACGATCATGAAAACCAATTTGATTCTTGTACCCGCTGCCGTGCTGGTCCTCGCCGGTTGCGCCACGTCGCTGTCGGAAGGCGAGGCGCAGCAGCGCTCGCTGAGTATGATGAAATCCTCGTTCAAGGCGCAGGGCCAGGCCTCACTGGCGCGTCTCGATCAGGACGAGGTGCAGGCGATTTGCAGCAAATACCGCCCGGGTGAGTCCATCCCGAAAGAAGTGACCGAAAAAATCGAGAAGGCGCAGTTTGCCGCGATCAAGTATCCGGCCAAACTCATGGGCAACTGGCAGGCGGGAGAGCGCGTCGCCCAGATCGGCACCGGTTTCCAGTTCTCGGACGGTCCGAGCGCCCCGGTCGGCGCCAATTGCTACGCCTGCCACCAGATGTCGAAGCAGGAGATTTCCTACGGCACCATCGGCCCCAGCCTCTACCAGTACGGCAAGCTGCGCGGCGTGTCCGAGCCGATGCAAAAATACACCTACGGCAAAATCTACAATTCAAACGCCTATTCGGCCTGCTCCAACATGCCGCGCTTCGGTCACAACAAAATCCTGACCGAGGCGCAGATGGCAGACCTGACGGCGTTGCTGCTCGACCCGGCATCGCCGGTCAACCAGTAAGAGCAGGCAAATCGAGCCCGGGTGCGCCCGGGCTTTTTTTGACCGGATCAATAAGAAAGTACTGATATGTCGTCGTTGTCCCGCCGCGAATTCCTGCGCCTGCTTGCACTGGCATCGGCGGCGGGCCTGCCGCTCGCCGCCGGGGCGCAGCAGCGCCGCGGATTCTACGACCTGCCGCGTCACGGCAATGTGTCCTTGCTGCATTTCACCGATTGCCACGCGCAGTTGATGCCGGTGTATTTTCGCGAACCCAGTGTCAACCTGGGCGTCGCCGACGGTGCCAATCGTGCGCCGCACCTGGTTGGCGAGTCGCTGCTGAAGGCCTTTGGTTTCAGTCCCGGCTCGCGCGAGGCTCATGCGTTCAGCTACCTCGATTTTGCCAAGGCGGCGCGCGTCTATGGCAAGGTCGGCGGGTTCGCCCACCTTGCCACACTGGTAAAACAACTGCGTGCTTCGCGCCCGGCATCACTGCTGCTTGACGGCGGCGACACCTGGCAGGGTTCGGCGACATCGTTGTGGACGCAGGGCCGTGACA
>CAYLPI010000072.1:7258-17963 GCA_964385505.1 uncultured Bordetella sp. | reverse complement strand
CCCCTCCCGTCGTCGTCACCGCGCCAACCGATACCGTACCGCCTGTCACCGTGTTATCGATATGGATCGCCGCTGGCTTGCCCGCGCTGATATAGCCCGCCACGCCACCCGCTCCCGTTCCTGTTGCCGCGCCAGTACGCGCCGTCAGCGCGCCGCTGCTGACATTGCCCGCAGCACTATTCGCGATCTCAATCGACCCGGCATTCCCGCCCGCGCCATTGGTCGTCGTGGCAGCGCCACCGCTCGCGCCAATCGCACCCGTCGTCAAACCATTGGTCGAACTGATCTGAACCACACCGCCAGAACCACCAGCCCGGTTGCTGCCGGCCGTCATCGCCGCGCTGCCGTTGGCAGTGATCGCTGCCGTCGTAACGCCCACACCGCTAATCGTCACCGATCCGGCATTGCGCCCGACCTGACTCGCGCCCGCCGCGCCACCATTGGCCGTGATCGCCCCGAGCAAATTGACCGCCCCCGAACTGGCAGAAATATTTACGCTGCCACCCGCCCCGTTGGCAGCGCCGGTCGTCGTGATCGTGCCACCGACCAGACTGGAAACGGAGCCGCCGGCGAGCGTGATATTGCTGCCCGCACCCGACAGCGCGGCATTGACGGCGATGGCATTGGTCGCCGTCGCGCTAAGGTTCACCCCTGCCTGCAAGGCCGTAACAACACCAAAGGTGATGTTGTTGGAGGCCTGCAGCACAATCGTGTTTCCGGCGGCGAATCCGGCTGTCAACTCGGCCACTGACAAGGTGGTATTGGCGCCGCCATCGGCGAACATCAGATTGGGATCGGCTGTTCCCGCAAGTTCCGGATCCAGGGTTCCCCCTGCCGCGACTATGGTGATATTGGTGGGATCGAGCAACAAAGTGCCGCCCTGCCCGTGTGCCGAATTTACATCGACACGGCCGTGGTAATCGAGCGACTGTTTGCCCGATACTTCGACGAATCCACCGTCGCCCGAGCCCGCCCCGGCCCTCGCCGAGATCAACCCATAGTAGCGGGCGGTGTTGTCGGCCCACACAATCACCCTGCCGCCGTCACCCGAACTGATTGCGTCGGCGGATATCTCCGCGCCTTCGGCCACATACGTGTGCGTGGCGTTTGGCACATTCGGATTTTTCCCCTGAAAATCACCACCAACGAGGACCACGCCGCCGCCAAGTTCGCCGGAGGCATCGGTGCGCGAGCGCCCAAGCAGCGCGACGCGCTGACCCAATAGTGAAATGCGCCCGCCGGGCCCGTCGGTACCGCGCGCCTCAACGACCCCCTCGGAAACGAGCGTACCGCCCTGTACGCTGACGGCACCACCCTGAACGCCATTTGCGCTGATGCTGCTGTCCAGCTTCATCGCCAGTTCGCCATCTGCAGCGAGAACTATCTCCCCGGCTTGCGGCCCGTCAGCCGAAAGCCGGCTACCCGCGGCGAGCGTCAACGTATCGCTCGCTTTGATGGTGATACCGCCGGCGATTTGTTGCGGTGAATTGTCCACGGCCGGGTCGGTACGCTTAAAAACAATTTTTCCATTCTCAACCACCGCGGCATTGGCGTTAAGGGAGCCGGCATTGTTTACGCTGCGACCGAACATGCCGATCTGCCCGGACTGCGCGATCATCTTGCCCAGATTGACCGCCTCCCCGTCGGGCGCCTGCACCTCCACGTAGACGCTGGGGTAGCGCGAATCGGCGATCGTTACATTCTTGCCCGCCGCGAGAACGATCTGGCCTTCGGGCGTTGTGATCATGCCGCTGTTGCCGACGCTGGGCGCGATCAGCCAGACCTTGCCGCCGGAGGGGGTGGTGATCTCGCCTTCGTTGATGACTTTGCCGGGCTTGTCGGCACCCTGGAACTTGAACCTGCCCGCGAGAAAATCACCATCCTTGAGATCAAGGCTGGATGCGACAAAGCCCGCAGTGTCGATACGCCCGGTCGGGCCGACGAAAATTCCGTTGGGATTGATCAGGAACACCTGACCGTTGGACTGCAATTGCCCGAGAATGGAAGAGGATTCGCTCCCGGTAACACGATTCAAAACCGAGCTGGCCGCATTTTGCTGGATGAAACGGGTGGTTTCATCTTTGGCGATGGAGAACCCCTGCCAGTTGATGATGGCCCCAGGCGTATTGGTCACCGTGAGCGTCTTGCCGGACTGGGCGAACGTCGCCTGACCTGACGCAACAACGGGCGCAACCGGCGCCGCGAGTACACCCGGCCCGAAACCGCCGAAGCAGGCGGCTAGCGCAACGCTCAAGACTTTCGGGAACAGCAACTTCGGTGCGGCACTCTTCATAGACACGCTGATAAGCCTCTAATATTTATAAGATTTTACGCGGATACTCCGTAGATATAAGCAAAGAACATGCCATAATAAAAAAAATATTATGATCAATCACTTATGCTTATCCTGATAGGGGAACAGGCCAAAACCGTGGAGATGTCCGCAGTTGGACCGTCGAACGGCGTCAAAGTGTCGAAACACCGACGAGAACGTACTATTCGACCCTGGCAGGCGCGAGAACTTCCCGGTTACCGTTCGATTCCATGGATGAAACAAGACCAGCCTGTTCCATGGCTTCAATGAGACGAGCTGCGCGGTTATAGCCGATGCGCAAATGACGCTGTACCAGCGATATGGATGCACGCCGTGTTTTCAGAACCAGTTCGACCGCTTGGTCATACAGCGGATCGGCCTCAGCATTGCCACCTTCGGCGCCGCCTGATTCGCCTCCCGATTCCTCGGGTGAATCGAGCAGGCCCATGACGTAGTCGGGCTGCCCCAGGGATTTGAGGTAATCGACAACCTTGTGCACCTCGTCGTCAGCGACATATGCCCCATGGATGCGCTGCGGCATCCCCGTCCCCGGCGGCAGGTAGAGCATGTCGCCTTGGCCCAAAAGCGCCTCCGCACCTTGCTGGTCAAGAATCGTCCTGGAGTCGATCTTGGACGAGACCTGAAATGCGATTCGGGTCGGAATATTTGCCTTGATCAGACCCGTAATCACGTCGACCGAAGGACGCTGGGTCGCGAGAATCAGGTGAATGCCGGCGGCGCGCGCCTTCTGTGCCAGGCGGGCGATGAGTTCTTCCACCTTTTTACCGACCACCATCATCATGTCGGCAAGTTCGTCGATGACCACAACGATATGCGGCAACTTGGCAAGGGGTACCGGATTACCGGTATCCAGTGTGGTCGGATCGTGAATTGGCGTGCCCGTTTTCTCGGCATCAGCAATCTTGCCGTTGTAGCCGGAAAGATTGCGCACACCGACCCAGGACATGAGTTTGTAGCGTCGCTCCATTTCACCCACACACCATGACAGCGCATGTGCAGCCTGCTTCATGTCCACCACTACGGGCGCAAGCAGGTGTGGAATATCCTGGTAGATCGAGAGTTCCAGCATTTTCGGATCGACCATGATCAGCCGCACGTCCCGCGCCTCGGCCTTGTACAGCAGTGAAAGGATCATGGCGTTTATTGCCACCGATTTTCCCGATCCGGTGGTGCCCGCGACCAGCAGGTGCGGCATGCGCGCGAGGTCGGCCACGATGGGATTGCCACCGATGTCCTTGCCCAGGGCAAGCGTGAGCGGCGAAGCAAGATTCTGGTAAACCTCGGAACCCAGAATTTCAGACAGCCTCACGACCTGGCGATGCGGGTTGGGCAGTTCAAGCCCCATGCACGACTTTCCCGGTATCGTTTCGACGACGCGTATCGAGACCACCGACAGCGCGCGGGCCAGGTCCTTGACCAGATTGACGATCTGGCTGCCCTTGACACCGATCGCTGGCTCGATTTCATAACGCGTGATCACCGGCCCCGGATAGGCAGCCAGCACCCTGACTTCAACGCCAAAATCCTTGAGCTTTTTCTCTATCAGCCGGGAGGTGAATTCAAGAGTCTCTGGTGACACGGTTTCCATGTCAGCGCTGGGCTCGTCAAGCAATCCTATTGGCGGCAAGGGCGTATCGGGAAGTTCCTGGAACAGCGGTTTTTGCTTCTCTTTCTGGACGCGGGCGGACTTCTTGATCTCGACTGTCGGCGCTTCTATGCGAATGGGCTCGTGCTCTTCAAAGCGCTTGAGCTCGACATCCACCAGGGCGTCACGCTCCACTTTGGCGATTTGGCCTGCCTTGCGATCCTGACGGCGCAGCCATGCGTCACGACTTGATGCCCAGATCCACTCTATTCCGGCCCCCACCGCCTCGAGCGCGTTCAGCCAGGAAATGCCACTGAATAGCGACAGGCCGATTGCTACGGTGGTCAGCAACAGCAGCGTCCCCCCGGTGAAACCTATTGTCTTCTCCAAGACGGTGGCGCCAACCGCGCCCAGCATGCCTCCGGGAAGCAATGGCAATACCACCTTGAGTGAATAGAGGCGCAACGCCTCCAGGGCGCTGCTTGATGTGATTAAAACGCAGAATCCGGCCAGCGCGACGACGAACGGACGCCGGTCGGAAAGGGAAGACCCGTCAAGCCGACGGTAGCCCCAGACAACGGCGTAGAGCAACAACACCACCCACCACCATGCCGAAACGCCGAAAAGGTACAACAATACGTCGGCGAGCCACGCCCCCACCCGTCCACCGGCGTTGGAAATCGCACCTGCTTCGGTGCTGTGTGACCACCCCGGATCGGCCTTGTTAAAGGTGAGCAGTGCGAGAGCGATGTACAGCGCTGCGGCCACGAGCGCAAACCACTTCGACTCACGCAACAGGGCCGCAATTTTACTCGGAAGCGGTGTGGGATTATCTCCGGCCAGGCTCATCGTGGGACGGCACGCGCAATCGTGCCGGGCAAGCCTTTCAAATCAGACGATTCCGCTATTTTAAAAGAAAAACCCCGCCGAAGCGGGGTTTTCAAGCACGGGACATGCGCCGGATCAACGGCGGACTACGCATTCCAGAGATCGTCCCGAGTTGACCGCGCTGCCTGTACTGATGCTCTGGATGAACGAGGCCGGCGGCGCAAACTGCAGTCCCGGGTCAGTGGAGAGAAAGCGCGGACGACGTTCGGCACTGTCCATCATGCCAAATTGACCCGCCAGGAAACTCTGGCTACCGGCTTGGTTCGACGCCACGATCTCACCGTCCTGCACACCGACGATGACACCGCGTTCAGCGGTTCCACCATCGGCGGTCGCGCATTCGGTGCTGATACAGTCATCCGCCGTGAATGTGGTGCCACGAATTCCAATTGTCGCCGTAGCAGTACCAAGGCGGTAGGCGTCAGGATTGCGCTTGCCAACGAGGCCTGTTACGGCACGCAGGCCGCCCTTCAGCAGGCCGTATACAAAGCTGTCCTTGCTCGGCTCGGCTTCCTGATAGACGAAATTTTCGATTTTGACCGACGTGTTGGGTTTCAGGGTCACTTTGGCGCCGTCTGAAAACCTGATTTCCGCGAAGCTATCCCGCTGGGTATTCAACACGTCACCATTGGAAATTTCCGATTTAGGTGAAAGCACCCGCACCGACCCGTCGGCCTTTTGCACCGACAGCACGCCGGCCAACTGACTGACCGTACCGGTATTGGCGAGGACAGCGCCCGGGACCCAGCCGGTTGACGCTGTGAGCGCCATCACGAAAAACGTATGTTTGGCTTTCATCTTTAACTCCCGAACGACATCTTCAAACTTCGAACCGCAGCTCAGAAATCACCCCTGAGACCAAAATTCCATGAGCCAATTCTAAACGTCACCCAATTACAACGTCAGGAACTAAATCACGCAAAAGGCTTTTTCGGCGCTTCCGCGGTGCAAAAAATCACGTTTTGACTCAGTCAACGGCAAGAATATTGGTGCGCAGGACGATTCCGCCCGGCCGAACCTCGATATAGCCCCCGCTTTGGAGGTCTTTCATAACCCGGCTGACCATCTCGCGTGACGCCCCGATCATTTTTGCGATGTCCTGCTTGGCAAGTTTTTTTACGACAATACGTTCGCCATCCACCTCTTCCGACATCTCGAGCAGCAGTCTGGCGACACGGCCATATACGTCCATCAATGCCAGACTGCCGATTTTCTGGTCGGCTTCACGCAGTCGCTTCACCAGGCCACGCATCACCGTCATGGCCATCTCGAAATTGTCCTCCAGGCACTTGTTGAAATCACGCTTTGCCAGGGACAGCAATTCACATGCTTCAATCGCGACGACACTGGCCGAGCGCGGACTGTCGTCGACAAGGCTCATTTCACCAAAAAATTCATTTGCGCCGAGGATTGCCAGGATAACCTCACGCCCCTCGTCATCGCTCATCATCACCTTGAGGCGTCCGGAAATGATGATGTAAAGCGAATCAGTTGGCCCGCCTGCCGTAATGATGCTCGTGCCGCGGGCGAAGGACTTGCGCGCCACCATATTGGTGAGCAAGCTCAATTGGTTCTCTGGCAACACCGAAAACAGCGGCACGTTGCGCAACAACAATGTCGATACGCTAGCGGGACCTGCCATGACCCTGATCTCCCCGGGTGAATCGCACCGGGCCACCCAAGCCGGGCTGCCCTGTTGACTTTATCTTACCAGATGCGTCAAAAAATGCCCCCGCAGAGCCTGTTCAGACGCCGTCAAATCAATTGCAGGAGGGCAAATCCGAGTCATCAGCGATCGAACGTCCCACTCTGAGTCGCGCCGACGCCGTCGATTCGTTGGTGGCATAGACGAGGTAATTCAACAGGTCGCCATCGACGAACAAGCTTCGGGGGGAGTTTGCCTCGATACTGGCTTTGGCGAGGCCACCGTCTATCAAGCGCGTGTATGGTCCGCCGATCAGCTTGATCTCATCCCCCAGCGTTATGGCGAGCTTGTTCGCGCCATACAAACCGCTGCCTGCGCCCCCGATAAGCACAAGGCCGGAAACGTTCGTCGTTGCGCCGCCTGATGCAGCCGTATAGGTGTAGGAGTACGACGTTCCGCCTCCGCCAACCGTCAGCACGATGTCACCCTGATTGAGTATCAGGGCTGCGCTGCCAGGTCCGACCCCGGCTTGGACGATGAGGTTGCCGCCCGTGGAAATGGTCAGGGGCACGACAGGGTCGATTGTGGCGGCGGCAGACGCGGACCCTGTGGTTGAGCTCGTGCCACTCCTCAGCAGGACGCTGCCGCCGGTACTGATTTTTACAGAGGTCTTTCCGAACAGCGTCACGTCGGCGACCGCCGAACCACTGCCACCGGCAGACGTATTGGATGTCGCCGTGCCGGCCTTGATATCCAGGGTATTGGTCAGCCCGCCGGAACCGACGATGTTTACCGTGTCCGCAGCAACTTTCGCATTCGCAGAGGCAAACAGATTGCTTCCTGCGTCTGCGGTCGTGGCACTGGCGGACCCGGCCTTGATCTGCATCGCCCCTTTGTAATAAATATCCATGGCGCCGGCACTGGCCATCGAAATGCCAAGGTCTTTTATGACGTTGCCCGTTCCTGTCGCGGTCGACGATGCGAGCGACGCATCAATGGTGACATCGGTTACAGGTGCGTTGGAGGCGCCGATTCGAATGGTGTCAGCAATAACTTCAACCGGGAAGGTTCTGCCCGCAGGCGCAGAAATCGAAACGCTGCCGGGCAAAGTACCAGCGCCTACCGCGGGACTGTTCAGATGTGCGAGCGTCGCCGTTTCCGCAGCGGATGCTCCGGCGCGCAGATCGAGGGTTCCCTGAAGGTATATTGAGCCGGTCAGGTTGATATCCTTCGATGCGACCAGCTTGAAGTCATGCTTGAACTTGGTAACGGTAACGGTACCCTGCCCGTTGGTACTGCGCGAACCGATCAAGGTACGTTCTGCATTAATCAATGCCGTTTCTGTCGCGGCCGTCGCGGAACTACCGCTGATGTTGATGTTACCGTCCGCGATCAGGTTCAGGGAGCCGCCCGCATTGCCCTGATTGATGTCGGCATTGGTAATGGGTACCTCAAGGGTGATACTACCCGTGCCATCCTGGGTGGTGGTGCTGGACCCATATGCGTAGAAATACACGTTCGTGCCCTTGATCACACCGCCGGCAAGGGTAATGCTCGGGTTCTGGAACACGATATCTGCGGCAGTTCCAACACCGAAGATCGTCGTACCGTTGATACTGCTGTAGGAAATATTGCCGGCTGAGTAGGGGGAAGTGCCGCCCGCCGCCATTCGTGCCTCAAGAAACAACGGTCCGACACAGTTACCACTACCGACGCCGTTACTGCAATTATCGGTTCCGGTCGCCTTGTTGTTCTGTAAGTCGAGCCAGGTACCAACGCCCCCGCCGGACGTGTTATTGAAGCTCACCACCCGCAAACCGCCATTGGTCGGGGAATTGTTGAGCGCCTGGATGCCGGCATCGTTCACCTTGCTTTGCACGATATTGCCGGTTGAGAACAGGTTGGTCGTATAGCCAGAATAGCCGGTTCCGCTGCCCGACCAGATCGGTCCGTTAATCAGGATCGGCGCATTAACACCACCCCCTGTAGGTTCCAGCCCGGAGGGCAAGCCTGAGAATTGGGTGCTGAGGGTAGGGACCGCACCGGCGACCATCGTCACATTGCCGCTTGTCGCCTTGACACCGTTGCCATCGTTAACGGTGATGCCGTTGGCCGCCGACAGCGTGATATTGCCGCCAGTGGACTGCATGCCGGTGGTATCCACCGTGATGGTGGAGCCAGTGCCATTGGCTTGCAAGGCGAGGACGCCGGCACTGGAGAGTTGCGTGCTATGGGTAATGCTGCCGTTGGTCGTTGTCAGGCCAATTCCACCTCCGGCTGCTGCATTACTGAACGTTCCGGAAAGATTGACACTTCCGGTCGGAATGTTTACGACGACATCACCCGACCCTGTGTTGCTGATGGAGAGGTTGTTCGCCGAAATGCCAACCGCAGCCAGAGGCGAAGCGGTGCCGATGCCGTTGGTGGTGGTAAGACTGACCGTATCGCCGCTCAGTACGCCGGTGCCTCTGACGAAGCCATTTGATGTCAGGGTGGTATTGGCGGATGCGATTTTCTGGCCAAAATTCGCATCGAGCTGAATGTTCGAACCGTTGAGAATATTGTCGCCAGTACCATTGGCGGAGATATTCTGACCCACTGTGATCTGGCCACCGGCAAGAATGTCATAGTCCGCATTAGCCGTGGTTGCGTTGCTTACGCTGTCAACCGCATTAAGTGAAACCGCGTCAGTCTCGTTGACAAACACCCCGCCGCTGGTCCGGGAACGGGCTGCGAGTGTTCCAGCCGTGGTCTTAAAGCGCGAACCCGCGTTCGTGCCGACTCCGGTATCCGAGTCGAGCAAGACATTGTTGCCGATTACAGTCCCGGCGCCGGTAATGTTGGTTCCGCTGCCAGACACCAGGCGAACGTTGGTCGCCCCGCCTCCTACGTTACCGGCGACATTGAGCGCGCCGCCCGCAACAAGTTCATATCGCGTGACCGCGCTATTTCCTATCGTGTCCACGGTATTTAAGGTAACGCCGTCCAACTCGCTTAGATAGAGGCTTCCTGCCGCGGTCGTAGCGGCCAGCGTCCCGGCTGCGGTCAGGATTACATTGGCCGCACCCGAACTACCGATTCCCGTTCCGGCGTTCAAAGCTACGCCTGTGCCAGTGACGGTGAAATTGCCGGATCGAGTAATGGTGCCTGCTGAGTCGATGCGCGTTATGGTGTTCGTTCCCGTGCCAACAGCAGCATTCAGAATTACACCAGTCCCGCCAGTGGACGCCAGCCGGGTATCACCAGTGCCATTGGCAGCAATAGTCTGGTTTACATCCAGCGTCCCGGTCGTTGTTACATCAAAGTTGCCGTTCGTCGCCGAGCCGTTGTTTATGCCGTTGACTTGCGCGAGCGTCAGACTACCGGTATTCCCGACCCACACGCCGCCTCCAGCCGAACGAGCGGCAAGATTGGTTGCCACGGTTCCTACTCGACCAGCTGGAGCTGTTCCGATATTTGAAGCAGCGTCAAGCGCGATGCTGGTCGCAGTTACCGGCCCGGCTCCGGTAATGTTACCCACTGATGTAACACCCACTGTGTCGCCGACCGCCGTCACGCTCCCCAGCACCACATTGCCCGAGGTCGTCGTCGCCAGGCTCACATCGCGGCTCGTTCCGCCCGCCGTCACGCTCGTCGCCGTCAGGGTCCCGCTCGCCACCGACAGCGTCACCGCCCCATCGTTTGAATTCACGCTTGTAAAGATCGTGTTCCCGTTGCCATTAACCAGAATCGCGCCCGCTCCCGTCGTATTCACGTTCGTGAAGGTCGCCGCAACCGTATCGCGCAGGCTGATCCCGCCCGTCCCCGTCGTCGCCAGGGTCACCGTCGGCGCGTTCACATCAAACTGGCTCGTCGTTCCTATGCCCGTCGTTGCCGTCAGGCTCACGCTGCCGGCTACTATCTTCGCCGCCGTGTCGTTCACCGACTCGTTGATCGTCCCCACCGAGCTCACCGTCACCGCGTCCCCTGCGGCCGTCACCGTTCCAACCAACACATTGCCCGAGGTCGTCGTCGCCAGGCTCACATCGCGGCTCGTTCCGCCCGCCGTCACGCTCGTCGCCGTCAGGGTCCCGCTCGCCACCGACAGCGTCACCGCCCCATCGTTTGAATTCACGCTTGTAAAGATCGTGTTCCCGTTGCCATTAACCAGAATCGCGCCCGCTCCCGTCGTATTCACGTTCGTGAAGGTCGCCGCAACCGTATCGCGCAGGCTGATCCCGCCCGTCCCCGTCGTCGCCAGGGTCACCGTCGG
>CAYLPI010000072.1:0-7158 GCA_964385505.1 uncultured Bordetella sp. | reverse complement strand
CGAGGTTGATCGTGTCGGCCGTTACCGTACCGGCCGTGCGCGTCAACGCGCCCGTGGGATTGAGTGTGATTGAGCCGGTCCCTGCGGACAGGTCACCGGTAATTTGCATTGCCCCCGCCGAATCAAGGCGCACGGCGCCGCCACTGAACTGGCTGATTCCGCTGCCCCCGCCCAGGCTGGTGGTGCCGCCGCTTGTCAAGCTAAGGAACAGATCACCGCTGGTCGTGTTTGTCGCCAAGACCGCGCCACCGACAGTACCGATCACCACCGGAAGTGTCCCGGCGATGGTACCGATACCCGTAGCCGCGGACAGACTCAAATTTCCGCCCGAACTCAAAGTGCCAGCAGAACGGGTGACCGCACCGGCAGCAGCGCCGCCGGCATTGGCCGTAAGCGTCATGGCACCCGATGTCGTCACATCGGCGCCAATCGCAATGCCGCCGGTTTTGTTGATGAGATCAAGCGCAGCCGCATTTGCCGGCGTCAGCGCCAAGGCTATGGTGATGACACCAGTGTGATTGGCGTCGCCGACCACAATCTTGCCGGCGCTAATGCGGTCAAGCTCTGCGTCCTCAAGCTCCAAGGTGCTTGCTGTCGCGTCGCCCGCAGCGTCGGCGACAAACTTGATTTCATTGCCGAAGGTCCTGGTTGTCAGCGTTACCGTATTGGCACCCGCTGCAATCGTGTCCCCGATATCGAGCTTGTCTGCGGTCAGCGTTACGTTACCCGAGGCGGTAATGACGTTGCCGGTCACGGCAGAAAGCGTCAGCTTTCCGGTGAGAGCCGTAAGATTTACCGCCGCGCCGGTAATACCTGTAACGCCATCCACCACCCCGACCGAGAAATCATTGGCATCGGTAAAAGTCACACTCTGCCCGGCCGCAGTCGCCGCGAGATTGTTGACGTCGGTGCTGACGTCGGTGAAATTGATCGCACCACCCGCCGTCAGCGCGAGATTCTTGTTGCCGGTGATCCCACCCGCGGTGGCGGTGATGCCCGCACCGCTGGTCAGAGACAAATCGGTCGGTGCGGCCACGTCGGCACTGACCGTGATGGCACCGCTACTGGCATTGCCCACACGCAGCGTAGTGGAACGCACGGTGCCGAGTTCCACGCTGGTCAGACCCAAGGTAGTGCCGCTGTCCGCTCCACCAAGATCGATGAGTTGGTTATTGGTCGATTGCGTGAGCGTTACCGTGGTCGCATTGCCGGTACCCGTGCCGGTACCGCCGATTTGCGCTGCCGCATTGAATGCCACGGCATCCGCCGTCAGGGTCGCCGTGCCGGTGGTAAGCAGGAGGGAGCCGGAATTGAGCGTTAGCGTTCCGGTGCCGGCAATAACGCTCAGCGCAGCCGTACCGCTGTTGATGGTTTTATTCGCCGCCAGCGTCACGCCGACGCCCGTCAGGGACGCAGCCTGATTGGTAGTGATCGCATCTTGCAGGGACAGCAGCCCGCCAGCCGTCGCGGTGATGGTGCCGCCGGTGGCCCCGGCGCTGCCTGCAGTACCGCCATTGGCAGCACCGCCCGCCCCCGCGTTGGCTGCGATATTGCCCAATGTGACCGCACCGGTACCAGTCACGGCCACTAAGGCGCCATTGCCGCCTGTGCCGCCCGTCGCACCCGCGCCACCGGCCAGCCCGCCGGTACCGCCATTCGCAGACAGCGCGCCGGCCGAAACCGTCTGGCTGGTGCCGGCTGCAGTCAGCGTAATGCTTGCGCCAGCGCCGCCCGTGCCGCCGTTGTCGGTTGCCGCCGCGGAAGCACCCGCGCCGCCGGTGCCGCCCGCGGCATTGACGGCCTGGGCCGAGATCGAACCGCCTGTGCTGCCACCCGTCGTGGTCATCAGCACCGTCCCGCCGGCGCCCCCGGTGCCACCGGCCGCGCCCGTCGTGGTGGCGCTGCCGGTGCCCCCTTGCGCGTTGATCGCGCCGGCCACGGTGATGTTCCGCGCAACAGTCGCCGGCGCGGTCACCTGAACTGTGACATTGCCGCCTTTGCCTCCGACAGTCGCCGCAGCGCTTGCGCCGGCTGCGCCGCCGCTGGTGGTAATTGCGTCGAGGCCGATCGCCCCGTCGACGGCAGTCACCGAAACAGTACCGCCCGCCCCGCCGGCGCCGGTCGTGCCGGCCGTTCCAGAGGTCGTGATCGCGCCGGCAAGATTGACGCCGTTGCCGGCACCGGTCGCGGCAATGATGACATTACCGCCCGCCGCGCCTGCCGTGGCCGAAGTGGTAACGATGGTCGCCGCACCCGTGCCCACAATGGCACCGGCCGCGTTCAGCGTGAAGGTGCCACCACCCGTCGCCACAGCGCCAGTTAGGTTTAGCGTGTCCGTATCGGTGTAACTGAAATTACCCGACGCGGTAATCGTGCCCAGTTGCGTGAGACTGTTAGCCGAACTCAGAACGACGTTTCCGGACGAGCTCAATAGGCTCATGGTGCGCCCGGAAATCGTCCCGGTCTGGGTCACCGCGCCTACGGCGTTGGCCCCGGCGCCGTTCCCCATGGCCAAAGCACCGCCCGTCCCGCTGGTACCGCCATTGACTCCGGAGCCACCATTGAAATTGACACCGCTCGCACCGAGCGCAACGGCATTTCCGTTGCTGCGAATCGTAATGTCGCCCCCAATCCCGCCGTTTGCAGCCGCAGTCGGACCCGTGGCATTCCCGCCTTGCGTGCCAAGACCGCCGACGGTGATGGTACCCGCAGCGGTAGTTGTCAGTGAAATAGCTCCGCCCGCAGCGCCGTTGATGCCATCCGCGCTGGAATTGCCGCCGGGGGCAAGCAGGCTGCCAGTCAGGATATTGCCGCTCGTGTTAATGCCGATCGTGCCTCCGGCACTGCCGGTTGTCCCGCTTGCCCCCGCTGTCGAAACGGTCGCGGCCGAAGAGTCGAAAGCCACGCCGGAAGCCGCAAAGGTGCCGCCGCCGGTCGTAATGCCCGCGCTGACCGTTATCGAACCGGAGGCCGTGTTCTGGTCGTTCTGCGTGCCGCTGTTGTCGTTGGCAAGCAACGCAATACTCAGCTTTCCGGAGGTCGCGGAAATACCTGCGTTCACGAGGATATCTCCAGCCGCTTTCATCGTCAGCGTGGCCGTGCCGGCTCCACCTGATTTAGTGATGGCTGTGCTAACGGTGATGTCGCCAGCCTCGGTCGTTGCGCCTCCCGAGTCCGTCGTAATAGTGACCGACGCATCGCTGTTGAGCTGCCCGGTGATGTTGTCCACGCCGATTTGCGCGCCGGTGCCAGTGGGCGTGAACGTCGGCGCCGAGAAGGTTTGGTTGGCGTTTGCTCCGCCGGCGACGATCTCCACGTTAAGTGGGTCGATCAGCCATTCCCCGCCATGTCCCGCCGTCCCGCGCAGGTCCAGCTTTATGCCCTCGACATCAAGCTGGTTGTGGCTGGAGGTTTCGACAAAACCGCCATTGCCGCTCGCTACGCCGCCGCGAGCCGAAATCGAGCCATGCACGCGCGACACCGATTCGGACCATACGATGACCTTGCCGCCGTCACCACTCGCACCCGCGTCGGCCTTGATTGATGCATCGGGACCGATAAAGACCGCCGTCGCGTTCTGTACCGCTGCGTTCTTGCCCTGGAAATCCCCACCGATCAGTACCGTGCCACCGCCAGTGTCCCCCGAAGCATCCACATTTGCCGTGCCGATAAGCCCGACCTTGTCGCCCAGCAATCGCACCGTGCCGCCCTTGGCGCTGGCGCCCTTGGCCTCGATGCCGCCCTCGGCCATCAAGGTGCCACCCTCGGCCTGCACCGTGACGCTGCCGCCCTTGGCGCCGTTGGCCGTGATGGTGGATGTCGATTCGAGTGTCACATCCTTGGTTGCCCTCAGCACGATACGCCCGTCGTCGGTCATCATCGCGCCATTGGCGCTGATCTGGCCGGCGTTGCGTATGGTGGTGCCGTAAATGCCAACCTTGCCCGATTGGCTGATGAGCTGGCCGACGTTCAGCGCCGCATTGTCGGGCGCGGTCAACTCAACCCTGAGATACGGACTTTGGGCATTGACCAGTTCCACGCTCTTGCCCGCGGCGAGAACAATCTCGCCCGTAGGCGACGTGATGACGCCATGGTTTTCAACCTGGGGCGCGACGAGGTAAACGAAGCCTCCGTCGCCAGCCTTGATCGTGCCCTGGTTGACTACCTTGCCGGCACCCGGCACTTCGTCGAACTTGTATCGGCCGGCGAGAAAGTCAGTGTCTGCGAGTTTCAACGTACTGGCGACAAAACCGGCGGTGTCGATCACCGCGCCGCCGCCGACGAACACGCCGTTCGGGTTGATTAGGAATACGCGGCCGTTGGAGAGCAACTGACCGAGAATGTTGGAGGCCTCTGCGCCGGTGACACGGTTCAGGACCGACGACAGGTTGTTTTGCTGGATAAATCGGGTGATCTCGGCTGCGCCGATCGAAAAACCCTGCCAGTTGATGATGGTTCCCGGCGTATTGGTAATGTTCAGCGCATTGCCCGCCTGGCTGAACACGGCGCTGCCGGAAATAACCGTCGGGTTGATCGGCGCGGCTTGCGCGTTGCTGGCGAACGCGGACGATACCGCCAGTGCGATTAGATTGCGCCGAAGAGTGCGCGCAGAGGGCGTGAAGCGAAGGGCTTTGGACACGGCGTTTCTCCCGAATGCACGTTCCCGCCCTCCCGCAAGAGCAAAACGCACAAAGCCTTACAACTCAATTAGGTATGGCTTGAAATTAAACTTTAACCTTAAAAATCAACGCTCATAATAGCATGTCAAAGGGCAGAATCAGCTGACAAAAGTCACGCTTATCATGCATTTGGCATGCAAATTTCGCGCCTTGCCAGAGTGACACCACAATTTTTTGACATCTACGACGACATCGACTTTCTCCGGTACATTTTCTTTTTTATTCAGTCATTTAGACGAATGGTACGGATAGATCGAAACGCACCCTTGGGAGTTCAAAATGCCCTACGCGTGCTCCAAAAAAGGGAATCAGCGTAAAACGTCACACAGTGACGACAATGGACACACCGGGCCCGAGGTCAGCAACAGCGGCCGAATAAAACGAGGAGTGCCGACACCTCTTGCGCGCAGGGCCCGCAGGCCCCCAACACCGTTTGAATCGGCGTTATGTTGTCAGAAAATAAACGACATGTTGACGTGGCCACGGCCCTCGCCACGCGATTGCAATCCGCCGGCGTCCACTACGATGCCGTAGTCAGCGCGAATGAAGAAGTTGGTGCCCACTGCGACACGCACCCCTACCCCCGTGCTGGCGATTGACTGCCGATGGATTTCAAGAATCGTCGGCCGGTTGCGCTGCACCCGCCCCCAATCGTAGAAGCCCAGTACGCGCGCGCGCGCGTTGCCGCCAGCCAGCTTGAAAGCACTGGCAAAGTCAGGGCTATAGACCTCGACCGAGCCACGGAAACCGTAGTCGTTCGCCGTTTCGCGCTCGGTGAACCCACGCACCGAATCAGCGCCACCGATACCATACTGCTCGCCGGACACCAATTGGTCGCGCGTCAGTTGCCCGGCAAAACTCGCCCGAAACTGCACATCGTTGGCAAACGAACGGTTATGACTGATGCCAAAGCGCTGGATGAAATACCAGGCGTCAGCACCCACCCGCGATGCGTTGAAGGCGCTGAGCCCGGCGTCACGCGGCCCGGGAATGTTCTGCGATACGCCGAAATAAGCACTGGTCTCGCTGGTCGCCGCGCGGTGAGTGCCGCTGTAGGTCACGCTGATCGGGCGTACAGTGATGTCCGGCACCAACTGAACGGTCTGGCCGAGTTGCGTCACACGACTTTCGAAGGCGCGCCAATCCCAGCCAAACGCGAGCTTGTGCTCAATATCACCCCATCGCGGCAGGTTGAAGTTGTAGCGGATCCCCGCGACTGTTCCTGATCCGGCGATGTTGAACAGGTTTTGCACCACACCCGAATTGACGTTCGAGTAGCCGGCCGAAATGTCGATCGAGTCGCCGAGGGCATAGAGCGGTATGCGGTAAGACCCGCCGAGGATGAACACACGCTTGTTCGGGTAGGCCACGATACGCTGGGACTGCACATCGTCATGCGGTGCAGTAACGTATTGCCAGGACATCGAGTGATCGCGGTTCCACAGGTTGGAGTGCTGGAAACCAACCCCGACGCGATAGAGGCCGGTATTGGCCGTCCCTGAGTTGTCAAAGCTCAGGCTGTACTTGACCGGCTTCTCGTCGGCGACGCGAACCACCGCATCGACCTGCGCTTCCTCGGCGCCACCGCGCAACAGAACAGTGGTCTGCTTGGCCGAACTCTCGTTGGCAATGCGCAGATTGTTGGCGATTGACTGGGTGTTGGGCGCCTGCCCTTCCTTCAACGAGGGCAGACTGCGGCGAATGTTGACTTCGTCAAAGTTCTTGTTGCCCTCGACCACGACCTTGCCGATCCTGGCTTCAACTACTTTGAAGCGAACCTCGCCTTTTTCGAGCTCCTGCTCGGGCAAGATGACCTGCACTGCGCTGAATCCCTTGGCGGTAAACGTTTTTTCAATCGCTTCGAGCGCGCGCTGCACGTCGGCGAAATTCTTGCTCATCCCGGCAAACGGCAGCGTGGCGGCCTCGAGCTCCGCCGCACTCACCAACGTCGCACCCTCGATGACGTAACGACGGATCTCGAAGCGCGGATCGGCAGGCGCCGCCGATTGCGCCCGCGCCAACGACGCGCAGCATAAAGTCAAAGCCGCGCATAGCACCAGCAGCGGTGAAATTTTCGATTGCACTAGACGGCGCAAAGCCGGCCTCCCTCGTCAAAGCGACGAACCCTAATGCAGTGTACAAAAGGAATCGCTATAAATCAAGCGCTTGGCTTAATCACTTCAAGCCAGAAATGAAAAGCCGCCGTCCCGACAGCAATCGACGCAGGCTATAATTTGAGTTCGCGCCTCCCCGACACAATGTTGAGTGTAGCAAGGCAGACACGAAACGCCCGCACCAGTCGCATTGCACTGCAATATCCACACTTCCACCTTCACCGCTTTGGGTCCCAAGTCATGACCGCACCAATCCGCCATATCCGCCTGCTTATCCTCGGATCAGGCCCCGCCGGCTATACCGCCGCAGTCTATGCCGCCCGCGCCAATCTCAAACCGGTCCTGCTGACAGGCCTGGCGCCAGG
>CAYLPI010000071.1:13127-17972 GCA_964385505.1 uncultured Bordetella sp. | reverse complement strand
GGGCGGGGGTGATGCCGGAGGCGATCGCGTCGTTGCCGGCATGAACGAGCACCAGATCGCGTATCGCATCCGCCGTCATCTGGATGCCGCGGCGCCGCTGGAAGACAAGGTGCTCGCGCGCCTGCGCCTTGCGCGCGAGGGCGCAGTCGCGAAGCAGCGCATCGAGGCGCCGGCCGCGGTGTTGGCCTGGGCGGGCAGCGCCGCCGAGTACTTCAACCGGCCCTCGCGCTATCTTGCCCAGTTCATGCTCGCCGTGGCGCTGCTGGTTTCAGCCGGCTTTGCCATCAACCAGTGGCATCTGGCGCGGCAGGCCGAAGACATCGAAGAGGTCGATGCTGCAATCCTGACCGGCGAGTTGCCGTTCCATGCCTATCTTGACAAGGGGTTTGACGCCTGGCTCAACAAGAATTAGCGCCCGCTTTCCCTGGCGGGCTGGGTGGCGGCGGGGGCAAATAAAAAAGGCGGCTATGGCCGCCTTTTTTATTGCCGCGTACTGCGCGCCGTCAAGGCTAAGGCTTCAGGCCGGGGCGAGGGCGCCCTTCATTTTTTGCAGCGCCTTCACTTCGATCTGGCGAATGCGCTCGGCCGAGACCTTGAATTCACCGGCAAGGTCGTGCAGCGTGGCCGGATCTTTTTCGCGCAGCCAGCGCGCCTCGATGATGCGACGGCTGCGCGCATCCAGACTTTGCAGCGCGGTTTGCAGGCCGCTGGACTTGTTGCGCTCGCCCTCCTCGATTTCGAGGATGCGCGAGGGCTCGATCTCCGGATCGGACAGGTAGGCGATGGGCGAATACGCCGCCTCGTCCTCGTCCTCGCCGTGTGACTCGAGGGCGATGTCGCGCCCGGACAGGCGCGTTTCCATTTCGCGCACCTCCTCGGGCTTGACGCGCAGCACCTTGGCCATTTGCTCGACTTCGTCGCGGGTCAGCGACTCAAGTCCGGGCTTCATGCTGCGCAGGTTGAAAAACAGCTTGCGATGGGCCTTGGTGGTGGCGATCTTCATCAACCGCCAGTTTTTGAGGATGTACTCGTGCATTTCGGCCTTGATCCAGTGGATCGCGAACGACACCAGGCGAACGCCGCGGTCCGGGTCGTAGCGTTTCACCGCTTTCATCAGGCCGATGTTGCCCTCCTGGATGAGGTCGGCGTGCGGCAGGCCGTAGCCAAGATAGCCGCGCGCGGTCGAAACGACAACGCGCAGGTGCGATAGCACCAGTTTGCGCGCGGCCTCGAGATCCTCGTGGTCGCGATAGCGGCGGGCGAGGGATACCTCCTCTTCCGCGCTGAGCATGGGCATGCGGTTGACCGCCTGGATGTAATTATCCAGGGTGCCGACTGCTGGTACCGGTAAAGCCATGGTCTGGTTCATCTGGTCATCTCCTGTGGTGCGACGGCGGGCTTGCGCCCGTTCCGTGCTATCCCTGGGTCCATTTTAGCACTCTACTGATTGGAGTGCTAATAGCCCAAAATGTTCCCGGGTAGGTGACGTTCAGTGCGGCTCAATCTGCCATAAGTGCTTACTCACTGATAAGTAGGCACCCGTCCAGCCCAGGCTGGCGGCAAAAATCAGAAAACTCAGCGCATCATTCCAGCGCAGCGGCTGAAGGCGGAAATCCGAGCCATAGGTGGCGGCCAGTCGGGCAATTTCAACATTCATCAGCGCGCCGGTAAGGGCAAGAATGGCCAGTGCAATGACCCCACCGAGGCCGCCTTGCAGGATGCCGAGGTAAAAAAACGGCCGGCGGATAAAGGCGTTGGTCGCGCCGATGAGCTTGGCCACCTCGATCTCATCGCGCAGCGTCAGGATTTGCAGCCGGATGGTGTTGAAGGTCACCGCCACCAGGCCCACCGAAAGCAGGGCGGCGAGCGCGAACACGGCAATGCGCACCAGGCCGAGCAGCGCATCGACGCGGCGGATGAAGGCCGAGTCAAGCTGCACGTGCGCCACCTTGGGCAGCTTTGCCAGCGTGCGGCCAAGCGCCTCGGCGGCGGCGGCGTCGTTGCCTGCGAGCTCGATGACGAAGGCGTCGGGCAGCGGGTTGCCCTGCAGCGTGCCGAGCACGTCGGCCATGCCCTCGTTTTTTTTCATTGCGGCGAGGGCCTGGTCGCGTGGCACGAAGCGGTGGCGCTTTGCCGCCGGCGCGGCCTTGATGGCGGCCTCAACGACGGCGAGCTCGGCGCTGCCGCTGTCGGCGGCCATGAAGACGCTCATCTGCGGTGCGGTGGCGAGCGGCCCGGCGATGCGTTGCATATTGGTCAGCAAGACATAGGCGCCCAGCGGCAGCGCCAGCGCGACACCGATCACCAGTACGTTGAGTGCGGAGGAGAGCGGGCTTTGCGTCAGCCTCGCCCAGGTGGTGCGAAAGCCCTGCACATGTTGGTGGAACCAGGCTTTCATTCGGTCAGCCTGCCGTGGTCCAGGTGCAGCACGCGCGCACCCCCGGCGCGGTGGCGCTCGATGAGCGCGCGGTCGTGGGTGGCGATGAGCACCGTCACGCCGACGTCATGAAAGGACGTGAACATGGCCATGATCTCGGCCGCGTACTCGGCATCGAGGCTGGCGGTGGGTTCGTCGGCGAGCAGCACGCCGGGGCGGTTGACAATGGCACGGGCGATGCAAAGGCGTTGCTGCTCGCCCCCCGACAGCGTCACCGGACTGGCTTTTTCGCGCGGCAGCAGGCCGACCTTGTCGAGGGCCGCACGCGCGCGCCGCGCCGCCTCGGCCGGCGCGCTGCCGGACAGTTGCAGCGGCAGCAGCACGTTGTCGAAGGCGTTGCGGTCGTGCAGCAGTTTCTGGTCCTGGAAGATGAGTCCGAGGTTGCGCCGCAGGTAGGGAATGGCGGCGCGTTTCAGCGCGCTGAGATTCTGGCCGTTGACCAGCACCGCACCGGCCGAGGCACGCTCGATCGCCGGCACCAGTTTGAGCAAGGTGCTCTTGCCGGCGCCGGAGTGGCCGGAGATGAACACCAGTTCGCCCGGTGCGATGTCAAAGCTGACATCGGTC
The DNA here is from genome assembly GCA_964385505.1 of uncultured Bordetella sp. Taxonomy (GTDB): domain Bacteria; phylum Pseudomonadota; class Gammaproteobacteria; order Burkholderiales; family SG8-39; genus CAITSH01. The sequence continues at coordinate 14,968 of CAYLPI010000071.1, read as the reverse complement.
AGCGCCTCGTAGCCGCCGGGATAGCGCTTGCTGACGTTGCGAAAGCTGATTGCAGGCGTCTGGGCAGGCGTCTGGGCAGGCGTCGGTGTCAACGTCGGTTCAGCCACGCGCGCCTCAGTCGAGCAAAGCCGTGACGAAATCTTCAGCGACAAACGGACGCAGGTCGTCAAGGCCCTCGCCGACGCCGATGAAGCGCAGCGGAATGGGCTGTTGCGTGCCGCTGCGCGAGCGCGTCAGCGCGATGGCCGCCAGCACGCCGCCTTTTGCGGTGCCATCGAGCTTGGTGACGATGAGTCCGGTGAGGCCCAGTGCCTCGTCGAAAGCCTTGACCTGGGCGACGGCGTTCTGGCCGGTGTTGCCGTCGATGACCAGCCAGATTTCGTGCGGCGCGCCGGGCTCGGCCTTGGCGATGACGCGCTTCACCTTTTTGAGCTCTTCCATCAGGTGCGTCTGCGTCGGCAGGCGCCCCGCGGTGTCGGCAAGGACGATGTCGCTGCCGCGCGCGCGGCCGGCGCTGATGGCATCAAACATCACCGCGCTGGCATCGCCGCCCTGCTGCGAGATCACCGCGACGTCGTTGCGCTCGCCCCAGGCGGCGAGTTGCTCGCGCGCGGCGGCGCGAAAGGTGTCGCCGGCGGCGAGCAGCAGCTTGAAACCGGCCTGCTGGTAATGCTGCGCCAGCTTGCCGATGGAGGTGGTCTTGCCGGCGCCGTTGACGCCCACCATCATGATCACCCATGGGCGGGTGGTGCTGATCCGTGCGCTTTGCTCGAGCGGTGTCAGCAGCGCGAGCAATTCCTCGCCCAGCACCTGCTTGAGTTGCGCCGCTTCGCCGAGACCCTCCTTGCGCGCACGCACGCGCATGCGCTCGAGCAGGAATTGCGTCGCCTCGATGCCGGCGTCGGCGGCGAGCAGCACGGCCTCAAGCTCGTCATACAGGGCGTCGTCAATCTTGCCGCGGCCAAACAGGCCGCCAAGCTGGCTGCCGGTGCGCCGCAGGCTGCCCTTGAGCCGCTGCAGCCAGCCGCTGCGTGCGGCTTCACCGGGCGCCGACTCTGCCGCCTGGTCGCTCTCGGGAAGTGGTTTTTTTTTGAATAGATTCAGCATGCTCGGCGCGGACGCGCGGGACGGTAAAATAGCTCGGAGATCAACGGCGATTCTAGCAGAGGACGCGAGGGCATCCCGGCACGCAGCATGGCACGCAACATGGCACGAAACACCGTACAAAAAGGCGCACGAAGCGGCGCCCGAAACAGCGTACGCATCATCGGCGGCGCCTGGCGCAGCCGTGTCGTGCGCTTTCCCGAGGCCTCCGGCCTGCGTCCGAGTCCTGATCGCGTGCGCGAGACGCTGTTCAACTGGCTGGGACAGGACCTGACCGGGCTCGCCTGCCTCGACCTCTTTGCCGGCAGCGGTGCGCTCGGGTTCGAGGCGGCATCGCGCGGCGCGAGTGCCGTGGTGATGGTCGAGGCCGCACGCGACGCCGCAGAGGCATTGCGCGCCAACGCGGGGCTGCTCGGGGCTGAAAGCTGGCGACTGGTTGCGGGTGATGCGCTAGAATTCCTGCGCGCGTACCGGGGTGCGCCCTTCGATGTCGTTTTCGTCGATCCGCCCTTTGCGTCGGACCTCGCCGGTCTCGTGCTGCCGCTGTTGCCGGGCATGCTGGCAGCGGATGCGAAAGTGTATGTCGAGAGCGGCAAGGCCCTGGATGTGCCGCAGGGCTGGCGGTTGCTCAAGCAGGGAAAGGCCGGTGTCGTGCATTACCACCTATTGGGCGTTTCAAAATGAACGACAATCAGAACGACAATCAGAACGACGATCAGAATGCGCAATCCCTCCCC
>CAYLPI010000071.1:952-13027 GCA_964385505.1 uncultured Bordetella sp. | reverse complement strand
GAACGACAATCAGAACGACAATCAGAACGACGATCAGAATGCGCAATCCCTCCCCCGGCCCTCTCCCGGGGGGAAAGGGTGAAAACGGCCCTGATTCGCTGTCGCGAATCAGGGAGTGATCAATAATTCAGAGAACCGAACCATGATTAAAGCCGTTTATCCGGGGACGTTTGATCCGATCACGCGCGGTCACGAAGACCTCGTGCGCCGCGCCGCCGACCTGTTTGACACGGTTGTGGTCGGGGTCGCCGACAGCCGCGGCAAAAAGCCGTTTTTCACGCTGGCCGAGCGCATCGACCTCGCGCGCGATGCGTTGGCGCATTACACCAACGTCCGCGTCGAGGGCTTCACCGGTCTGTTGCGCGACTTTGTCCATCGGGAGGATGCACGGGTGATCCTGCGCGGCCTGCGGGCGGCGTCCGACTTCGAATACGAGTTCCAGATGGCCGGCATGAACCGCACGCTGATCCCCCACGTCGAGACGGTGTTCCTGACGCCCTCGGAGCAATACATGTTCATCTCGGCCACCATCGTGCGCGAGATCGCCACGCTGGGCGGCGACGTCGGACCGTTCGTCGCGCCTGCGGTGCAGGAGCGCATGCGGGCCAAGGTGAAGCAGCTTGGCGGTTAGCGACCATCTAAAAGCTGCACCACAGAGAACACTCAGAACGTGGAGGGTTCATGGAGGCTCGGCGCAACGGACCGGTGTACGTTCAATGCGTAATCGGCCCAAGGTTCGTGCTTCGCCACGGCCCGCCGCCGCGCCTGCCAGCGCTGCATGGATTCGTCCTGTGATGGGTTCGGCGGTGGTTTGCCGATGGCATGAGATGGTGAAGTCATGGCGCTGATGATTACGGACGAATGCATTAACTGCGACGTGTGCGAACCCGAGTGCCCAAATGCCGCCATTTCGCAGGGACCGGAGATTTACGTCATCGATCCGGCCTTGTGCACCGAGTGCGTCGGCCATTTTGATACGCCGCAGTGCGTCGAGGTGTGTCCGGTGGACTGCATACCGGTCCATCCCGGCCATGTCGAGTCGCGCGACGCCCTGCAACTCAAATACGCCGGGCTGATGGCGAAAAAAGCGCCGACCGCCGGCTGAATTCACAACTTTCATTGTTTAAAAGTGGCTCTGGGCGGGGCTTTTATGGCGATTATGGTGACAAAAAAGTCACCTTTTCCGGGGCAGGTTTGCGTTACCCGCGTTGCTTTGCTACTGCTGGCATGAAGGGCAATAGAAGGTGGAACGCTGGCCCATGCGCTTGATGCGTATGGTCGTGCCGCAAATGCGGCAGGGCAGGCCGTCGCGGCCATAGACGAAGTACTCCTGCTGGAAATACCCCGGGGAGCCGTCCGAGTGGACAAAATCGCGCAGGCTGCTGCCGCCGGCCTTGAGCGCTTTTTGCAGTGTCTCGCGCACGGTGCCTACCAGGCGTTCGCAGCGCGCAAGGCTGACGCGGCTGGCGCGCGTCGCCGGATTGATGCGCGCGTGGAACAGGCTCTCGTTGGCGTAGATGTTGCCGACACCGACCACCATCTTGTGGTCCATCAGCGCCAGTTTGATGGCGGCACTGCGGCCGCGCATCGCCTGGTGCAAAAAGGCGGCGGTGAACCCCGCCTCCAGTGGTTCGACGCCGAGGCCGGCGAGCAGCGGGTGGTCGGCAACATCACCGCTTTCCCACAGAATGGCGCCAAAACGCCGCGGATCGTGCAGGCGCAACAACTTTTCGCCGAATTCGAGGTCAAAGTGGTCATGTTTCTTTGCCGCCGTGCCGCGCGGCAGGATGCGCAGGCTGCCGGACATGCCAAGGTGCAGGATGAGCCAGCCCTGGATTGCCGGCGTTTCGGGGACGCAATCGGGGACGCAATCGGGTACGCAGTCGCGGACGCAGTCGAGCAGCAGATATTTGCCGCGGCGTGTTATGCCGCGCACGGTGCAACCGGTGAGGCTGCGTTCGAGACCGCGCGGCACCGGCCAGCGCATGCGCCGGTCGCGCACGATGGCGCCGGTGACGACCTGGCCGAGCAGATGGGGCGCAATGCCGCGGCGGGTGATTTCAACTTCGGGGAGTTCTGGCATGACGGAGAAGGCAGATTCGGTTCGCGGGTGCGCCACTATACAAGCCCGGCGCGGTCTTTCCTGTCTTGGTCCCGGTCTTGGCGGTTCCGCCAATGTCGCCAATGTCGCCAATGTCACCGATGTTCCCGATGCCATCGGTGTTCCTTATGGGGCGACAGCCCGTTCCGCCCCGTTCTTGTCAGCCTGCTAAACTGACCCTTCCCTCCGCAATAGCATTCGAGCATTCATGCCTCCCATCGTCGCTGTTCCCCGCTTGGCCGCTTCGTCCGCGCCGTCCCCCGCCTGGCGCCGGCTGGCCCTGGTGCTGGCCTGCGCGCTGCTCGCCGCCTGCGCCCAAAAACCCCTCGCGCAGGCGCAGTCGGCCGGCGATGAGGATGACGATGAGGATGAGCCGGGCGTAAGCGCGACGGCGCAGGCCCCGGCGCCCCCGGCGGCGTTGCCGCCGCTGGTGTTGCCTGACCTGGAGCTGTCCGGCGCGATGCTGTACGAATTCCTGCTGGCCGAGGTGGCGTTGCAGCGCGGCAACGTCGGTCTCGCCGCCCAGGCCTATGTCGATCTGGCGAAAAAGACCCGTGATCCGCGCGTGGCCAAGCGCGCCACCGAGATCGCGCTGTATGCGCGCATGAGCGACCTTGCCACCGAGTCGGCGCGCATCTGGCTTGAGACCGAACCGCAGTCGCCCCAGGCACTGCAGACGCTGACCAGCCTGCTGGTGAACACCAACCGCCTTGATGAGGCGCGGCCGTATCTGCGGTCGCTGCTCGTTGCGGGTGGACGCAGTCCCGCCGACGGATTTTTGCAACTCGGCCGTGTGCTCGGCAACAACCCCGACAAGGCGGCGGCCTTGCGCACCATCGAGGAACTGGCCGCGCCATACCCTGCGCTGCCGGAGGCGAAATTCGCGATCGCGCAGGCGGCTGTTGCGGCCGGGCAGGATGCGCTGGCGCTGACGCGGATCCGCGAGGCGGCCGCACTGCGTCCGGCCTGGGAGCTGCCGGCGATATTCGAGGCGCAGTTGCTGCAAAAGACTTCGGTCAGTGCGGCGCGCGAACGGCTTGCCGCTTTTCTGAAGCTCAACCCCACGGCGCGTGAGGCGCGCATGAGTTATGCGCGGGCGCTGGTGGCGGAAAAAAAGCTGCCCGAGGCACGCGCCGAGTTCCAGCGGCTGTTGAGTGATCATCCGGATAACGCCGACGTTGTTTACGCCGTCGGCCTGCTCGCCTTCCAGCTCAATGACTATGCGGCGGCACGCCAGAGTCTGGAGCGACTGCTGACGATGAATTTTCGTGATCGCAACACCGTACGCATGTACCTCGGGCAAATCGCCGAAGAGGAAAAAAAATATCCCGACGCGCTGCGCCGCTACGCCGAGGTGACGCGCGGCGAGCAGTATTTCAACGCGCAGTTGCGAACCGCACAGGTGTTGTCCAAACAGGGCGGTCTGGATGCGGCGCGCGCGCATCTGCGCCAGGTCGCGGCCGCCAACGCGCAGCAAAAAGGGCAACTGGTGCTGGCCGAGGCGGCGCTGCTGCGCGACGCCAAACGCGAGCGCGAGGCCTTCGACCTGGTGGCTGCGGCGCTGGGCGAGCAGCCGGAGAATCCGGACCTGCTTTACGACTACGCCATGCTGGCCGAAAAAATAGACCGTGTCGATGCGATGGAGACGTCCCTGCGCAAGCTCATTTCCCTGCGCCCGGATCATGCCCACGCCTACAACGCCCTCGGCTATTCGCTGGCCGACCGCAACCTGCGCCTGCCCGAGGCGAAACAGCTTATCGAGAAAGGCTTGTCGCTGTCGCCCAACGACGCCTTCATCATCGACAGCATGGGCTGGGTGTTCTATCGCATGGGTGACCTCAAGACGGCGATCGAGTACCTGCGCCGCGCGTATTCGATGCGGCCCGACGCCGAGATCGCGGCGCACCTGGGCGAGGTGTTGTGGGCCAACGGCGATCGCGCCGAGGCGGAAAAAATATGGCGTGACGGCATGGAAAAGCATCCGGGCAACGAAACCATCGCCAGCACCATCAAGCGGCTCAAGCCCTGATTGTCGCCCTGATTGTCGCCCTTGATTGTCGCGCTGATTTTCGCACTGCGTGTTTGAGATGGGCCCGGACCGCTGCACCGTGCGCATTGCGCTGCTGTCGTTTTGCGCACTGCTGTTGTCGGCGTGCGCCCAATTGCCGGAACAACCGGTCGAGCTTGCCGTAAGCGGCGATTTTGAGCTCGCCGGCCGCGTGGCGATCAAGAATGCGGGCGATGGCGCGAGCGGCAACATCACCTGGCGCCACAGTCGTGACGCCGACGACGTATTCATCACCTCACCCATCGGCCAGGGCATTGCGCGCATCACGCGCGCCGGTGACCGGGCACGGCTGGTGACCGCCGATGGCAAATCCTTCGAAGCGAACGACGCCGAAGCCCTGACCGAGCAGGTGCTGGGCTGGCGCCTGCCGCTGGCGGGCCTGCCCGACTGGGTGCAGGCGCGGCCGGTGGCGGGCGGCAGCGCCGCCGTGATCGGCAAGAATGCCGCCGGACAGGTGAGCGAGATCCGCCAGTCGGGATGGCGCATGGAGTATCTGGCGTGGCGCGACGACCTGCCCTCGCGCATCACCTTTGGGCGCGACACGCTGGAGATCCGTTTGCTGATCGACCGCTGGGTGTTGCCGCCGTGAGCGCACAGCCGGCCGGGGGGTGGGCGCAGACCTGGCCGGCACCGGCCAAACTCAACCTGTTTTTGCATGTCGTGGGCAGGCGCGCCGATGGATATCACCTGCTGCAATCGGCGCTTCGCCTCATCGATCTTGCCGACAGCCTGCGTTTTTCCGCGCGCGCGGACGGGCGCATCGCGCTGGCTGCCCTGCTCGAGGGGGTGTCCGAGGAGCGCGATCTTTGCGTTCGCGCCGCGACTTTGTTGCGCGATAGCGCTGCGGCGCGGGGTGTACAGACCTGCGGTGTCACCATCAGCCTTGAAAAGCGCATTCCGATGGGCGGCGGACTGGGCGGTGGCAGTTCCGACGCGGCGACGGTGCTGCTGGCTTTGAACCGCTTGTGGCAACTGGGCATGAGCCGGTCCGAGTTGCAGGGGCTGGGTCTTTCGCTCGGGGCGGATGTGCCGTTTTTCCTGTGCGGCGGCAATGCCTTTGCCGAGGGGGTTGGGGAAGTGCTTACTCCGCTCGAATTGCCCCCGGCGTGGTATCTCGTCCTGGTGCCGCCGGTAGCGGTGCCGACGGTAGCGGTTTTTGCCGCGCCAGAATTGACACGAAATACAAAAAGCGTCAAAATATCAAGCTTTTCCGGCACCGCATCAGATTTTTTGAGCGGGTCTGCCGGGGGGGGATTGGGAGTCGATTTTGGCCACAATGATTTGCAGCCGGTGGTGTGCGCCAGATATGCGCAAGTGGCGCGCGCGCTGGGGTGGCTGGGCGCATACGCCAGGGCGCGCATGAGCGGCTCGGGAGCGTGCGTTTTTGCGCAATTTGACGATCATGGCGACGCTGCTGCAGTGCTGGCGAGGCTCCCGGCGGACATGGACATGCGGGGCCTGGTGGTGCGGGGCCTCGCGCGGCATCCGGTAGATGCCGGCTAGCGCGCCGGTGCAGTGGTGGTTTGCAGGTGAGGTACAGATTACGGATGGGGAGTCGCCAAGCTGGTTAAGGCACCGGATTTTGATTCCGGCATGCGAAGGTTCGAATCCTTCCTCCCCAGCCAACTTGTTGTTGTGTCTGCCCCCGCCGCAAAGCATGCGGGGGTGGCGAGAGTCGCGGGCTGTGGACGCACGATGTTGAGGTTGGGATGAAAACGCGCAGTCGCCATCACGGATCCAACGGCAGCGACTGGTTTTTGCGATGATCAAGCGACAGGGAGCGGCCGGGCGTCAAACGCACAATGCGTGGCGGACCGGCGAGGCGATGGCCTACGACAGCCTGATGGTATTCACGGGGAACGCCAACCCCAAGCTGGCCCAGGAGGTGGTGAAACGCCTCAATATTCCGCTCGGGCAGGCGACGGTGGGCAAATTCTCCGACGGCGAAGTAATGGTCGAGTTGCGCGAGAACGTGCGCGGCCACGACTGCTTCGTGCTGCAGCCGACCTGCGCACCGACCAACGACAACCTGATGGAAGTGCTGGTGATGGTGGATGCGCTGCGGCGCGCGTCGGCCGGGCGCATTACTGCGGCGATACCGTATTTCGGCTATGCGCGCCAGGACCGCCGGCCGCGTTCGGCGCGGGTGGCGATCAGTGCCAAGGTGGTTGCCAACATGATTCAGGCGGTCGGAGTGGATCGCGTATTGACGATGGATTTGCACGCCGACCAGATACAGGGTTTTTTCGACGTGCCGGTGGACAATATTTACGCCACGCCCATTCTTCTCGGGGACGTGTGGAAACACAATTACGAGAACCTGATCGTGGTCTCGCCCGATGTGGGCGGCGTGGTGCGGGCACGGGCGCTGGCAAAACGCCTCGAGTCGGACCTCGCCATCATCGACAAGCGCCGGCCGAAGGCCAACGTGTCGGAGGTGATGAACATCATCGGCGACGTGAACGGTCGCACCTGCGTCATCATGGATGACATGGTCGATACGGCGGGCACATTGACCAAGGCGGCCGAGGCACTGAAGGAGCAGGGGGCGATTCGTGTGCTTGCCTATTGCACCCACCCGGTGCTCTCGGGCGGGGCGGTGGCGCGCATCGAGGAATCGGCGCTGGACGAACTGGTGGTGACCAACAGCATTCCGCTCAGCGCTGAAGCGTCGGCGAGCAGGAAAATCCGCGTGTTGTCGGTGGCCGGTTTGCTGGCCGAAACGATTTTGCGCATCAGCAACGAGGACTCGGTGTCGTCCCTGTTCATGGAGTAATGGTCGATTTTGTCCGGACGCGTTGCGGCCGGGCCGGTGGTGAATGTGAATGCAGTGTTTCGGCGTTTTTCCGTGTTTCGCGGCAGAACGTTTTTTTAACGGCGGTGCCTGGTCGCGGGCCAGCCAATTATCAGGAGTAATGTCATGCAAATCGAAGTCATCGCGCGCAAGCGCACAGCGCATGGGACGGGTGCGAGCCGCCGTCTGCGCACCTCGGGTTTTGTCCCTGGTGTGGTCTATGGCGGCAAGGACGAGCCCGTCGCCATCGAAATCGAGCACGAGAAGGTCTGGCACCAGCTGCGCAAGGAGTCGTTCCACGCTTCCATTCTCAGCCTGGATCTCGACGGCCAGAAGCAGCAGGTGCTGCTGCGTGCGGTCAACATGCACCCCTTCCGCGCCCAGGTCCAGCACCTCGACTTTCAGCGCGTTGTGGCCGACCAGAAAATCCACATGAAGGTGCCGCTGCACTTCACCGGCGCCGAAGAGTCGCCCGCAGTGAAGCTGAACTCCGCGTTGATCAGCCACGTCATGAACGAACTCGACATCCGCTGCCTGCCGGCGGACCTGCCCGAGTTCGTCGTGGTGGACTTGTCGCAGATCACCGTTGGTCACTCCATCCATGCGCGCGACCTGCAAATGCCCAACGGCGTCGAGGTGGTGTTGAAGGGCAGGGAAAACCCCGCTGTCGTCACCGCGCAGGTGCCGCGTGTCGTTGAGGAAGTGGTTGACGCCGCTGCGCCGGCTGCAGCCGACGTGCCCGCCAGCAAGCAGGCCGAACCGGCCAAGGGCGATGCGGCCAAGAAAGACGAAAAGAAGGGCGACAAGAAGTAATTGTGTCGGCTTGATCGATTTACGTCGGCAAAAAGGGCGGGATTTCCGCCCTTTTTGCTGTGTATCCTTCACACCACCATGTCAAATCCAATCAGGCTCATCGTCGGTCTGGGCAATCCGGGTCGCGAACACGAACGCGATCGCCACAATGCCGGCTTCTGGCTGGTGGATCGGCTCGCCGGCGTGCATCGCGTCACGCTGAAAAAGGAAGCCAGGTTCCATGCGCTGGTGGCGCGCTTTGCCGCGCCCGGAGGGGATGCCTGGCTGCTGCAGCCGCAGACTTACATGAATCTGTCAGGTACCTCGGTCGGCGCGCTCGCCGTGTTCTACAAGATAGCGCCCGACCAGGTGCTGGTGGCACACGACGAGCTTGATCTTCCGGCGGGGGGCGTCAAGCTCAAGCCTGGCGGCGGGCACGCCGGACACAACGGTTTGCGCGATATTGCCGCGCGGCTGTCGACGCCGGATTTCTGGCGCCTGCGCATCGGGATAGGCCATCCCCGCGACAGCGCGCGCGCCGATCAGGATGTGGCGGACTTTGTGCTGCAGCCGCCGCGCAAGGAGGAACAGGCATTGATAGACGATGTGCTCGATCGCAGCGTTGCGGTGATCGACCTGATGCTTGCCGGTGAAATGGAGCAGGCGATGCACAAACTGCACAGCAAGCCAAAACCGCCGAAACAGTAAAATCTTTTCACCACGGAGATCTCTGGGAACGCAGAGAAGAATCGAAAAAAGAAAGTTCAGGAATTTTTATACTGTCTCGTTTTGTCTCTGTGCGCTCCCTGTGCTCCGTGTTCTCTGTGGTGCAGGTTTTGCAGTCAAAGCCTGTACTCACCATGAAAATAATCAAGGCATAGCCAAAGGTTTCAAACCATGTCACTCAAATGCGGAATCGTCGGCCTACCCAACGTGGGCAAATCGACACTGTTCAACGCGCTGACCAAGGCCGGCATCGCCGCGGAGAATTATCCGTTCTGCACCATCGAGCCCAATGTCGGCATTGTCGAAGTACCTGATGCGCGTATCGGCCAGCTTGCCGCACTGGTGAAGCCGGAGCGCACGCTGCCGGCGGTGGTGGAGTTTGTCGACATCGCCGGCCTCGTGGCCGGTGCGTCCAAGGGCGAGGGCCTCGGTAACAAGTTTCTTGCCAATATCCGCGAAACCGACGCCATCGCCCACGTCGTGCGCTGTTTCGAAGATCCCAACGTCGTTCACGTCGCCGGCAAGGTTGATCCGATTTCCGACATCGAGACCATCAACACCGAGCTCGCGCTGGCTGACCTTGCGATGGTGGAAAAGGCGCTGGCCAAGAACATCAAGCTCGCCAAAAGCGGAACCGACAAGGAGGCGGTGCGCCAGGTTGCGGTGCTCGAAAAGCTGGTGGCGGTGCTCGACCAGGGCAAGCCGGTGCGCACCCTCGACCTCTCCAAGGATGAACTCGTGCTGGTGACGCCGATGTACCTGCTGACGATGAAGCCGACGATGTACGTGGCCAATGTCAGCGAACATGGTTTCGCCGACAATCCCTTGCTGGCACGCGTTGAGGAGTACGCAAAAAAAGAGGGCGCGCCGGTGGTGGCCATCAGCGCTGCCATTGAGTCGCAGATTTCCGACTTGTCCGACGAGGACAAGAAAATGTTCCTCGATGACATGGGCATGACAGAGCCGGGGCTCAATCGCGTCATTCGCGTCGGCTACAAGCTGCTGGGCCTGCAGACTTACTTCACCGCCGGCGTGAAGGAAGTGCGCGCCTGGACCATTCACGCGGGGGATACCGCGCCGCAGGCGGCCGGGGTCATTCATACCGATTTCGAGCACGGCTTCATCCGCGCCGAGGTCATCGCTTTTGACGATTTCATCGCCGGCAAGGGCGAGCAGGGCGCCAAGGAGGCGGGCAAGATGAAGCGCGAAGGCAAGGAGTACATCGTCAAGGACGGCGATGTGATGCATTTTCTGTTTAACGTCTGAGCGCGCGAAGGCCGGCGCCGCGGTCGGTGCCAATTGGGCCGGCGGGTGCTCACTTGGCCAAAGCCTTTAACAGCTTCGAATCCCGATTGGGGACGTCACAAGTTAGTGTTGGGCCGTTTTCGGCACCTTTAGTCGTCATGGTTGACGTAACGACTAAGTCATTGCTACGCTGACCCCATGATCGTGAGATTTGGTGACAAACGCACGCGTGAATTCACCGAGGAGAAGCACGTCAAGGCATTCCCGGGGTTTTCCCGGCAGGCTGAGATGAAGCTTGATCAACTCGATGCTGCCGCATCCATCAAGGACCTTGCGGTTCTTCCAGGCAATCGTTTCGAGTCACTAAGGGGCGATCGCACGGGGCAGTACAGCATCCGCATAAACGATCAGTGGCGCGTCTGCTTCGAATGGCCAGAGCGGTCACCCGGTCCAGAGAATGTCCAGATCGCCGACTATCTCTAAGGAAAAAAATCATGGCACGTACCGCTATTCACCCCGGCGAGCATCTCGCCGCGCAACTCGATGAACTCGGAATGAGCGCAGCGGAGCTCGGCCGCAAGCTCAAAGTCCCGACCAACCGGATAACCGGAATGCTGAATGGTCAGCGTGCAGTTACCGGTGATAGCGCGCTTCGCCTGGCAAATTTCTTTGGTAGCAGCGCTGATTTCTGGTTGAATCTTCAAAAGGTGTACGAGCTTCGGATAGCTGAACAAAAAACAGGCGCTTCGATACGGCGTCTCCCAGGGCTTGCGCAAAGTCGCAAAGGGCAACCAACGGGGCCGCGCGCGCGCGCTGCGTGATTTCTGCGATCTTATAGGCTGGATGGTCCACGCATTGCGGCGATTCCTGTGGCGAAAAGAATACAACTGATGAGACGGCCTGAAGAGACAACCGGCGGCAATGCATATCGCGTAAGGAATTTCGGGCCTGATTGCCCTTGGGAGGTCCCGCGTGCAATGCTTTTGTCGATGGCAATCGACTGGAAACACAATACTGGCGGGCCTTTCCAGAAGGTATGCATGCCAGATGATGAGGTGGGCAGAGCATGATGCGACGGGTATCAAAGCTGGTGGCGGGTTTGCTGGCAGCCGCCGGCCTGGGTGCCTGCATGTCCGTGCCGCAACCATCGGAGCAATGGATTTCCGGGCGCCACCTCGGGATCGTGCTTGATGCCGCTTCGGGCAAACCCCTGCAGGGAGCGCAGGTGCGCATGGTCAACTTCCCCGACCAGCGCGCGACCACTGACGCAAGCGGCCGCTTTGTGCTCGGGCCGGTGATCGACAACCGCGGCCGGACGCGCAATTTTTTCGGTGGGGTGGATGCCGCGGCCTGCGTTGACCGCATCGAAGTCGAACGCGATGGTTACTTCCCGGTGAGGCTGGACAAGGGCGATGACAAGGCCTTCAAGGCGGCCTGCCAGAATGCGCTATTCGAATACCGGGTGCATCTGAACCCCGTAAAATAACGTCACAACAGATATCCTGAGGAGGAGAACAACTATGTCTACCACCATCACGCGCCGGCGCATGCTGATCGGCGCTGCCTGCGCCAGCGCGCTCGCGCCGCTTTCGTTGCACGCCCAGGAGTTTCCGTCACGGGTCATTCGCATCGTCAACGGCTTTGCCGCGGGCGGCAGCTCGGATATCGTGGCGCGCATCATGGCGCAAAAACTTTCAGAGTCGCTGAAGCAGCAGGTCATCGTCGAGACGCGCACCGGCGCGGGCGGCATGATTGCCAACGAGTATGTCGCCAAGGCAGCGCCCGACGGCTACACGCTGGCCGTGATCACCGGCGGCTTTCCGACGCAGGCGGCGATGCTGAAAAAACTGGCTTACGATCCGATACGGGATTTCGCGATGATTTCGCCGATGACGTTTTATCCCTTTGTGGTGAGCGTCACACCGGCTTCGCCGTTCAAGTCGGTTCCGGAGTTGATCGCCTACGCCAAGGCCAATCCGGGAAAGCTCAATTACGCCACGGCCGGGATCGGCACGCTGCACCACCTCTGCACCGAATTGTTCAATGTGATGGCCGGCGTCGAAATGACGCATGTGCCCTTCAAGGGCGGCACTACGGCGGTCACCGAACTGATGGCCGGCCGGGTCGATGTCATGTTCGAGACCATGACGCTGACGGTCACGCAGGTGCAGGCCGGCAAGTTGCGGCCGCTGGCGGTTACCTCCAAAGCGCGGGTCGCGGCTTTGCCGGGTGTGCCGGCGCTGGCCGAGTTTCTGCCCGGTTACGAGGTCAGTTCCTTCCTTGGTCTGGCGACGACCGCCGGCACGCCGCCGGCGGTGGTTGAACGGCTTAACCGCGAGGTGCGGCTCG
>CAYLPI010000071.1:0-942 GCA_964385505.1 uncultured Bordetella sp. | reverse complement strand
GCTTGAACAGCCGGACACGAAAAAAAGAATGCAGGACCTGGGCGGCGAGGCATGGGCCACCAGTCCCGACGAAATGCGCCAGTACATCGAGCGCGAAATCGCAAAATGGAAGCGCGTGATCGAGGCCAGAAAGATCGAGCAGCAATAAGCGGCTGCGCGGCTGCGCGGCTGCGGGCGCGCCGCCCTTATTTTTTGGCTTCCAGCGCTTCCCAGCGCTGCAGCGCCTGCGTCAGTTTGTCTTCGATCTCGGCGAAACGCGCCTGCAGTGGCTTGACCTTTTCCGGGTGGTCTTTGTACAAGGCGGTGTCGGCGAGGCGGCTTGAGATGTCCTGCTGCTCTTTTTCGAGGGCCTGCATTTTTTCCGGCAATTCGACCAGCTCGCGGTTTTCCTTGTAGCTGAGGCGTGACTTGACGGCGGCCGGTGCCGTGCGTTTTTCGGATTTTCGGTCTGCAACCGACTCGGGAGCCGGCGCCGGTTTGCCGGCGTTTTTCGCCCGCTGCCAGTCGGTGTAGCCACCGGCGTATTCCTTCCACTGGCCAGCGCCTTCGCTGACAATGGTCTGGGTCACGACGTTGTCGAGGAACACCCGGTCGTGGCTGACCAGGAACAGTGTGCCGGTGTAGTCCTGCAGCAGGTCTTCGAGCAGTTCCAGCGTCTCGATATCCAGGTCGTTGGTCGGCTCGTCCAGCACCAGCACGTTGGCCGAGCGCGTGAACAGGCGCGCCAGCAACAGCCGGTTGCGCTCGCCGCCCGAGAGGGCCTTGACCGGCGCCTTGGCGCGCGCCGGCGCGAACAGGAAATCTCCGAGATAGCTGATGACGTGCTTGCGCACGCCGTCAACCTCGACAAAGTCCGAACCCGGGCTGATGGTGTCGGAGAGCGTCGCCTCCTCGTCCAGGGTTTCGCGGAACTGGTCAAAGTAGGCAATGCTCAGTTTGGTG
>CAYLPI010000070.1:0-18574 GCA_964385505.1 uncultured Bordetella sp. | reverse complement strand
GACGAAGGTACGCTGGTTCACGCATAATTGCCTCGGGCATTCCGCGCGGAATGCCGACCGGGCGCAGATGGGTGGTTTGTCGTCGTATGTCTACAAGCGGGCCTTGTACGGCCATAGTGAAGGCCGCTGCAGTTTCTAACGGAGGACCAAGTGGCGAATATCGGCGAAGTAAAGAAAAATACCGAGCAGAAAATGCAAAAATCGCTCGAAGCGCTGAAATCAGACCTGTCCAAGGTGCGCACCGGGCGCGCTCATACCGGTATCCTTGACCACGTCCAGGTCGATTATTACGGCAGCATGGTTCCGCTGAGCCAGGTCGCCAACGTCAGCCTGATCGATGCAAGAACCATTGGCATCACGCCATGGGAGAAAAAAATGGCGGGGCCGATAGAGAAAGCCATCCGCGAATCCGGTCTGGGACTGAATCCCGCAGCGCAAGGCGATCTGATCAGGATTCCGATGCCGCCCCTGACCGAAGAACGACGCCGCGAATTGGTCAAGGTAGTCAAAGGCGAGGCCGAGGACGCGCGTATCGCAATCCGCAATTTGCGCCGCGATGCCAACAACGCGCTTAAGGAAATGCTCAAGGCGAAATCGGTGTCGGAAGATGATGAACGGCGCGCGCAGGACGACATTCAGAAACTGACCGACAGGTTCGTTACCGAGATCGAAAAACTTCTCCAGATGAAAGAAGTGGAACTGATGGCGGTCTAGCTTTCCGGGACCTTCCTCAAATCCTTGTACGCCAATGCCGCATTTCCCCAGTTCTACCCAGGGCATACCCCAGACCAGCGACGTGCCCAAGCACGTTGCCATCATCATGGACGGCAATGGCCGCTGGGCGAAGAAGCGGCACCTGCCGCGCGTCGCGGGGCATAAACGTGGCCTCGAGGCGGTGCGGGCGGTGACGCGGGCCTGTATTGAACACGGCATAAGCCATCTGACGCTGTTCGCCTTCAGTTCGGAGAACTGGCGGCGCCCGGCTGAGGAGGTTTCGGTCCTGCAACAATTGTTTGCGATGGCACTTGAACAGGAAATCGACCGCCTGCACAGAAACGGCATCCGCCTGAAGGTCATAGGTGAACTCAACGCCTTCAACCCCCGCATTGTTGAGCTTGTCGGCGCCGCCGAGGCACTGACCAGAGACAACGAGCGGCTGACGCTGACGATCGCAGCCAATTACGGTGGTCGTAAGGATTTGTTGCAGGCCGTCGGAAAAATGGTCGCAGCATTTCCCGAGGGAACGACGCGATTTGCCGAGGCCGACCTGGCGAAGCATCTGGCGCTCAATTACGCGCCTGAGCCGGATTTGTTCATTCGTACCGGAGGCGAACAACGGATCAGCAATTTTGTGCTGTGGCACCTCGCCTACACGGAGCTGTACTTTACCAACACCTTGTGGCCCGATTTTGACGACGCGGCATTGGCTGCCGCCCTGACCTGGTATCGCGAACGCGAACGGCGTTTTGGCAGAACCAGCGAGCAATTGGAGGAGCAGACTGCCTCCGATGACACGATCCATGTCCGCGCTAACGCGCTCTGAGCCCGAAGCATCCGTAGCGGGCCCCGGATGCTAAAAACGCGGATCGTTACGGCACTAATCCTCATTGCCGCGTTCCTGCTTGCGATGTTCGGCCTGCCGCCTACCGGCTGGGTTCTCGTTTGCGCGCTTATCCTGGCGATCGCGAGTTGGGAATGGGCCGCACTGGCAGGAATGGCCGGTCTCGTGCGCTGGGCATTTCCGGTTCCGATCGTTGCCGGCGGTATCGCCGTCACCGCCATCTGGCCGCAGTTGCCGGGTTTGGGCGACGCAGCGGTCTATTACCTGATGGCAATCGCGTTCTGGGTG
The DNA here is from genome assembly GCA_964385505.1 of uncultured Bordetella sp. Taxonomy (GTDB): domain Bacteria; phylum Pseudomonadota; class Gammaproteobacteria; order Burkholderiales; family SG8-39; genus CAITSH01. Next base: position 16,725 of record CAYLPI010000070.1, on the reverse strand, counting down.
CTGCTGGTGCCACCGTGGCTAAGCAACGGACTGCGCTATGGTCGCAACGCCTTGGTCGCCGCAACCGGTGTTCTGGTTCTGCTGCCGTGTTTCCTCGCAATGGTTCATCTGCACCGTATCGGGCCCGACATATTGTTGCGCTTTATGGCGATTGTGTGGATCGCCGACAGCGCCGCCTATTTTGCCGGCCGTGCCTTCGGGCGTCGCAAGCTTGCGCCCTCGATCAGCCCGGGCAAGACCTGGGAGGGCGTTGCGGGGGCGCTACTCGCGGTTACGGCTTATGGGATACTTTGGTTGTACGTGTTCAACTGGAGCATTCCTGCCGTGGTCGAGGTCGTATTTGGCAGCCGGCACGGAATGCTGGTTGTTTTGTGGTTTCTTGCCGCATTCAGCGTGCTGGGGGATCTGTTCGAATCGGCGCTAAAGCGCCGTGCCGGCGTCAAAGACAGCGGCAAAATCCTTCCGGGTCACGGCGGTGTGCTCGATCGTATTGATGCGATGATCCCGGTGCTCCCAATGGCCGCCCTGCTTTTCATCCTCTAGCCGAAATGCAAAATATAACCGTACTCGGTGCCACCGGATCCATAGGACGCAGCACCCTTGATGTCGTTGCGCGCCACCCGGATCGCTACAAGGTATTTGCGGTAACGGCAAACCGCAATCACGCAGAACTCGCGGCACTATGCGAGATACATCGCCCGGTTTACGCCGTCATGGCAGACCCGCGGCATGCGTTGGCGCTGGAAACAGCGCTGAAAAAAGCCGGACTTGCGACACGAGTGCTGGTCGGAGAAGAGGGGCTGGTGGCGAGTGTGGCCGCGACCGGTGTCGATACCGTGATGGCAGCCATAGTGGGCGCCGCGGGTCTGCCGCCCAGCCTGGCAGCGGCAGAGGCAGGAAAAAAAATCCTCCTCGCGAACAAGGAGGCGCTGGTCATGGCCGGCCCGATTTTCATGAAGCGGATGAGGGAAAAAGGCGCAACGCTGCTGCCCATAGACAGCGAACATAACGCCATTTTCCAGTGCCTCCCCAATCACCTGGCAGGCGGGCTGCGGCAAAAGGGGGTGAGGCGCATCTTGCTTACAGGATCGGGGGGTCCTTTCCGGAGCCGGGCCAAGGCCTCGCTGGACGCAGTTACTCCAGATCAGGCCTGCGCCCACCCGAACTGGGTCATGGGCCGAAAAATCTCGGTTGATTCAGCCACCATGATGAACAAAGGCCTCGAGGTGATCGAGGCGCACTGGCTGTTCGATGCGACACCGGAGCAGATCCAAGTCGTGATCCATCCGCAAAGTATCATTCATTCCATGGTCGAGTATTTGGACGGATCGGTTCTGGCGCAAATGGGCAATCCGGACATGCGCACACCCATCGCGCAGGCGCTGGCCTATCCGGAACGCATCGAGGCCGGCGTCGATCCGCTGGATCTGTTTCGAACCGGGACGCTCACCTTTGAGGAGCCCGATTTCGACCGGTTTCCCGCACTCGGCCTCGCCTACGAGGTTTTGCGCGCGGGAGGAACTGCACCGGCGGTATTCAATGCCGCAAATGAGATCGCGGTCGCGGCGTTTCTCGATCACAAGCTGCCTTTCAACCGCATTACCGATGTGATTGCCACCGTTCTCGAACGCATCCCAGCCTCGCCCGTCACGCAATTGGCAGAGGTTCTCGACGCTGACCGTCGGAGCAGGGTGCTTGCAGCCGAAATCGTCACCGGAGCACTGGTCCAATGAGCTTGATCGCGACAATTCTTGCATTCCTCGGCGCACTTGCCATCCTGATCGTCATTCACGAACTTGGCCATTTTGGCGTGGCGAGGCTTTGCGACGTCAAGGTGCTGCGTTTTTCCGTCGGCTTTGGCAGGCCGCTGCTGGCGATACGTGCCGGAAAAGACAAGACCGAGTGGGCACTCGCCGCGTGGCCTCTGGGCGGCTATGTAAAAATGCTGGACGAACGTGAAGGCGAAGTCGCGCCGGAGGACCTGAGCCGTGCCTTCAACCGCAAAAGTGTCTGGCAGCGTTTTGCCATCGTCATCGCCGGGCCCGCAGCCAATTTGTTGCTGGCGATATTCATATACTGGTGCATTCTGCTCGCGGGTGTCGTCGAGACCAGGCCGGTCATCGCCGCTCCCGAGGCCAATTCAATCGCGGCGGCGAGCGGCTTGCAGCAGGGAGACACCATCGTTCGCGTTGACGACATTCCTGTCGCCACATGGCAGGACCTGCGCTGGCAGCTGCTGAAAAGGGTTGTCGACCGGTCGGCGGTCAAACTCGAGGTGCTCAATGCCCGCAACGAACTGGATTGGCGCAAGCTCGATTTCGGTTCCTTCGACAATCAGGATCTGGAGGGGGACGTCCTGGCGCGATCCGGGCTTAAGCTTTTCAGGCCCCCGATTGATCCGGTCGTGGGCAATGTCGTGGCGGGCAGCGTTGCAGAGCGTGCCGGGCTGAAGGCCGGAGACAGGGTGCTCGAGGCGGATGGCAAATCGATTTCCAACTGGGAAGAACTGGTCGGCATCATCAGGGGCCGTGCGGACGCGGGGCTGACGCTACTGGTTCGCGGTGCGTCCGGGGAGCGGTCGGTAAAACTGCAGCCTGAGGCCGTGCAACAAGGGGGCGTGCGCATAGGCAGGATTGGTGTCGCCGCCAAGTTTGACCCTGCCAGCATCAAGCACATGACTGTGGTCGTCAAATACGGTCCGCTGGAAGCATTGCCCAGGGCCATTGCGCGGACATGGGACACATCCGTGTTCAGCCTGCAGATGTTGGGAAAAATGCTGACGGGCCAGGTGTCTTGGAAAAACCTCAGCGGACCGGTCACCATCGCCGATTACGCGGGGCAATCGGCCCAGATGGGCGTAATTGCATACATGGGCTTCCTGGCACTGATAAGTATCAGCCTCGGCGTGCTCAATTTGCTGCCCATCCCGTTATTGGATGGGGGCCATTTGATGTATTATGTCGTCGAAATAATCAAGGGCAGCCCGGTATCCGAGCGGGTCATGGAGTTCGGGCAGAAAATCGGCCTCTCACTGCTGATATTGCTGACCGCCTTTGCCTTTTACAACGATATCAATCGATTAATTTCCGGCTGAATCAATTTATGCACCGTTTCCTTGCGCTTGGGCTGCTGTTGCTTCCGTTGCTGGCGCATGCATTCGATCCTTTTATAGTCCGCGATATTCGCGTTGAAGGCATCCAGCGGGTTGAGGCGGGAACAGTATTCAGTTACCTGCCGATAAAAGTCGGCGAGCGTGTGACTGATGAAAGGGCTGCCGCAGCCGTCCGCGCCCTGTTTGCCACCGGTTTTTTCAAGGACGTCAGGCTTGAAGTCGATCGCGACGTGCTTATCGTTGTAATCGAAGAGCGCCCCGCCATAGCGTCGATCGATTTTTCCGGCCTCAAGGAATTCGACAAAGAGGCGATTCTCAAGGCATTCAAGGAAGTCGGGCTGGCCGAATCAAGGATTTTTGATCGTGCAATCCTTGATCGTGCCGAGCAGGAGTTGAAGCGCCAGTACCTAAACCGCGGCAAATACGGTGCGGCCATCACCACCACGGTTACGCCGCTCGAACGCAACCGCGTCGGGGTGAACTTCAGCATCACCGAGGGCAATTCTGCAAAAATCCTGGCAATAAACGTAATCGGCAACCAGGCTTTCAGGGAAAAGGAATTGCTTGAACAATTCAAGCTTACGACGCCCGGATGGCTTACCTGGTACACCAAGAACGACCAGTATTCCAAGCAAAAACTATCCGCGGATCTTGAAAGCCTGAGATCGTTCTACTCGAATCGCGGCTATCTTGACTTCAACGTCGAATCGACGCAGGTCTCGATCTCTCCCGACAAATCGGGCATCTACATCACCGTCGGGGTGGTGGAGGGCGAGAAATACACCATATCGGGGCTCCGGGTGGGTGGCCAGATGCTGCTGCCGGAGGCGGAGGTCCTCAAGCTGATCTCGATCAAGCCGGGTGACACTTTCTCGCGAGAAGCGCTGAACGACAGCGTAAAAAAGATCACAGACCGGCTGGGCAACGACGGCTACGCATTCGCCAACGTCAATCCCGTTCCCGAAACGGACAAGGAAAAACGCCAGGTTGCATTCAACTTCCTAATCGATCCGGGCCGCCGTGTGTATGTCCGGCGCATCAACGTCGTCGGCAATACGCGGACGCGTGACGAGGTTATCCGGCGAGAACTGCGCCAGTTGGAAGGCGCGTACTACGACACCGGGAAACTGCAACAATCCACGCAGCGGCTCAACCGCACCGGTTATTTCTCTGATGTCGATGTCGAAACGCCGCCTGTCACAGGAACAACCGACCAGGTCGATGCCACCATCAAAGTCAAGGAAAAGCCCACGGGTAACTTCCTTGTCGGTGCCGGCTTTTCCAGTTCCGAGAAGTTGACTGTCGCGACATCGGTGTCGCAGGACAATATTTTCGGCAGTGGCAAGTCGCTGTCAGCCTCCATCAACAGCAGCAAGGTTTCGCAGACCTACTCGCTTTCGACGACGGATCCTTATTACACGGTGGACGGTGTTGCGCGCGGCTTCGATCTATATACCCGCACCGCCGATGCCGCACGGCTCGGACTGGGTAACTATCGCACCACCGCGACCGGTGGCGGAGTTCGGTTTGGCTATCCGCTCACTTCGTTCGACAGGCTCAATCTGGGTCTTTCGGTAGAGGCGACGCAAATCAAGCTCGGAGACCGCACCCTCGGCAACGTGCCGACTCGTTTCATCAACTACGTCGACACGTTCGGCGCCGAAACGACATCGCTCATAGCAACCGCAGGGTGGATAAGAGACAGCCGCGACAGCGTTCTCTGGCCGACCAAGGGCGAAAGGCGTTCCATCAGCGCCGAGGCTACTGCGCCGCCGGGCAAGCAACGCTATTACAAGGTCAACCTGCAGGAACAGATATTCCTCACCTTCGCCCGCGACTACACCGTCATGCTCAACGCCGAAATCGGCGTGGGCGACGGCTATAACGACAAGCCCCTGCCGTTTTTCCGGAATTTCTATGCCGGCGGCATGGGGTCGGTGCGCGGTTATCAGCCATCCGCGCTCGGTCCGCAGGATGCCACGGGAGCGATTCTCGGCGGCACCCGCAGGGTCGTCGGAAATGCGGAGTTCTTTTTCCCAATCCCCGGATCGGGGCGGGACCGTCAATTCCGCCTGAGCGCCTTTCTGGATGGCGGGCAGGTCTTCGGTGACGGACAAAAAATGACCGTTAGCGACATTCGCTATACGGCAGGCTTGTCGGCGTTCTGGAGTTCACCGCTCGGCCCGATCAAGGTCAGCTTCGGCAAGCCGTTGAACGACAAACCTGGTGATAAACTGCAAAAGTTCCAGTTCGCGTTCGGCCAGACATTCTGATGCCGGATACAGCAAGGATCGGGAGATCAAGTTGAAAATGTTTCATTTGATTGTGACAGCCTCTCTGCTAGTGATGGCCGGCAGCGGCTATGCTCAGGCCGACGGGAAAGTGGGATACGTCAATATCGACCGCATTTTGCGTGACGCGGCGCCGGCCTTGCGCGCGCAGAAAAAAATCGAAGCCGAGTTTTCGAAGCGTGACCAGGAAATGCAGAAGGTCGCAGACCAGCTCAAGCGCCTGCAAGACCAGCTCGAGAAAAATGCGGTCACGATGTCGGAAAGCGACCGGCGCAACAAGGAACGCGAGTTCAACGACCTCAACAAGGATTTCCAGAAAAAGCAGCGCGATTTTCGCGATGACCTGAACAACCGGCGTCAGGAGGAGTTGTCCATCGTCCTGGAACGGGCGAACCGGGCAGTGAAGGCTGTGGCGGAACAGGAAAAGTACGACATTATTTTTCAGGAAGCCGTCTGGAGCAGCTCACGCATAGACATCACCGACAAGGTGATCAAGGCCCTCGACGACAGCGGCGGAAAACCCGCCGGCAAGTAATGGTCAGAGCCTTCCGCCTGGCTGAGATTGCCGAGCGGTTGGGAGGCGAAATCGCCGGAAACCCAGAAGTTTCTGTGTATCAGGTCGCGACGCTGGAGAATGCCGGTCCAGGCCATATCTCATTTTTATCCAAGTCCCGCTACCGAAGGCTTCTGGCCACAACCCGCGCCGGCGCCATCATTCTCTCCTCTGCGGACCGGGGGGCGACCAGCATTCCCCGTATATTGTGCGAAGACCCGTATTTGTACTTCGCCAACGTCTCCCGAATGTTCAATCCAGAACAGCAAGCCCGGCCGGGAATTCATCCGTCCGCCGTCGTTGATGCCGACGCCACGGTTTCTCCGGGCGCGCAGCTGGATGCGGGTTGCGTCGTAGGCGCCGGCGCGCATATCGGGGACGGCGTAATCATCGGCGCGGGCAGCACGATCGGGGAGCGGACGCATATTGGCAGAAATACCCGACTTCACGCGAGGGTTACGGTGTACCAGGACTGCGAAATCGGCCAACGGTGCTTGCTGCATTCCGGCGCGATCATCGGTGCTGACGGTTTCGGGCTCGCGCGCGATGGCGAAAGTTGGTTGAAGATCCCGCAAATAGGACGGGTCCTGATCGGCAATGACGTCGAGATTGGCGCGAACACTACCGTCGATCGCGGCGCAATCGACGATACCGTGATCGAGGATGGCGTAAAATTGGACAATCAGATCCAGATCGGCCACAACGTGCGCATAGGCGCGCATACCGCCATGGCCGGTTGCGTCGGGGTTGCAGGCAGCGCAACCATCGGCCGGTCCTGCACAGTGGGCGGAGGCGCGGTGATTCTGGGGCATCTGAGTATCGCCGACCATGTCAATGTTTCCGCCGGTACATTGGTGACAAAATCAATATCGGCGCCGGGCACCTACACCGGGGCGTTTCCCGCGGATGATCATAAAAGCTGGCTTAAAAATGCCGCCCACCTGCGCGGACTTGACGCGTTTGCGCGACGCTTGTCGGCACTGGAAAAAAAGGAGCGCACAAAGTGAACAGCATGGAAATTGGCGCCATTCTAGAGCACCTTCCGCACAGGTACCCGCTGCTGCTGGTTGACCGGGTGATCGATTGCACCCCCGGGAAAAGCATCATCGCGCTCAAGAACGTGACGATCAACGAGCCGTTTTTCCTCGGCCACTTCCCGCATCATCCGGTAATGCCGGGCGTGCTCATCATTGAGGCACTGGCGCAGGCTGCGGCGATTCTGTCCTTTCGGACGCTTGATACAAAACCCGATGACAAGTCCGTCTACTATTTTGTCGGTATTGACGAGGCCAGGTTCAAGCGGCCGGTTGTCCCGGGAGACCAACTGATGCTGCACGTGAGCATCGAGCGCAACGTCCGCGGCATCTGGAAATTCGCTGGTGAGGCGAGGGTGGGCGAGACCGTGGCAGCAGAGGCGAAGCTGATGTGTACCGTGCGATCCCTGTAATGCACGTCATCGAAGCTATAGCAACCCGCCGCACAACGCCCGCAGCACTCGCGGTTGCATGAAAATCCATCCCACCGCCATAGTCCACCCCGGCGCGCGACTCGCTGCGGGCGTTTCGGTCGGCGCGTACACGGTCATTGGTGACCTCGTGGAAGTTGGCCATGGTACGGTAATCGGCCCGCATGTCGTTATCGAGGGGCCGACACGAATCGGCGGTGACAACCGCCTGTTCCAGTTTTCATCCATCGGGGCGGCACCGCAGGACAAGAAATACAGCAACGAGCCCACCACGCTTGAAATCGGCGACCGGAACGTGATCAGGGAATTTTGTACGCTTAACCGCGGTACGGCCCAGGACGCCGGCGCGACGCGTCTGGGCAATGACAACTGGATCATGGCCTATGTCCACATCGCCCATGATTGCCAGGTTGGCAGCCATACCATTTTTGCCAACAACGCCCAATTGGCCGGACATGTGCATGTCGGGGACCATGCCATTCTCGGCGGATTCACCGTCGTCCATCAATTTGTCAGGATAGGCGCGCACAGCCTCACAGCCATGGGTACCATCCTGCTGCAAGACCTGCCGCCGTATGTGACGGCATCAGGCAATACCGCCAAGCCCCATGGCATCAATAGTGAAGGGCTCAAGCGTCGCGGATACACCGCAGAGGCGATCGCGGCAATAAAGCGTGCCTACAAGGCCTTGTACAAATCCGGCCTGACGCTGGAAGAAGCCAAATCGGAACTGGCTGTACAGGCACGGCATCATCCGGAGGTAAGCCTGCTTCTCGACTTTACCGCCAAAGCCACGCGCGGCCTGATTCGCTGAATCGATGCGCGAAAGGCTCCTGATCGCCATCGTCGCTGGCGAAGCCTCCGGCGACCTGCTGGGGGCCCATCTGGTCAAGGCACTGAAAGCGGAGATGCCGCACGCCGAATTTACCGGCATTGGCGGCCCCAAAATGGAGGCGGAGGGATTCCGCTCGCGTTTCCCGATGGAAGCACTGGCAGTTCGCGGCTATGTCGAGGTGCTTCGTCATTATTTCAAGATAACCGCAATCCGGAGACGGCTTGCGCGGCAATTGCTGAATGAAAAGCCGGATCTTTTCATCGGCATCGACGCGCCGGATTTTAACCTTTCACTCGAACGCCGCCTGAAGCGCGCAGGCATACGGACCGCGCATTACGTGAGCCCCTCGATCTGGGCCTGGCGCGGCAGCCGCATCAAACACATCGCGAAAGCGGTCAACCACATGCTGGTGCTGTTTCCGTTCGAGGCCGAACTCTACCGCAGCGCCGGCGTGGCGGTCACCTTTGTCGGGCATCCCCTCGCCGACATCATTCCCGAGCACGATCAGACAGCCGAGATGCGCGCACTGTTGAAAGTGCCACCGGGCAGCAAAATCGTGACCTTGATGCCGGGAAGCCGCCAGTCGGAACTCGCGTATCTAGGCGTATTGTTCGCACAAACAGCGAAAGCGGTTTCACAAGCGATACCCAACGTGCATTTTCTGGTGCCACTTTTGAGTCGCGAGACGCGCGCGCAATTTGATCAGGCTTTATACGACGCCGGGGGCACGGACCTGCCGGTCACGGTCCTGTTCGGACACGGCAGGGACGCGCTGGCCGCCAGTGATGCGGCGCTCATTGCCAGCGGCACGGCAACCCTTGAGGCCGCCTTGTTGCGAAAGCCGATGGTCATCGCATACCGGATGAATAATTTGACCTGGAAGCTGATGTCCAGATTGCGTTATCAGCCTTGGGTTGGGTTGCCCAATATCCTTTCGGGGGAGTTCGTCGTCCCTGAGTTGCTGCAGGATGAGGCAACGCCCGGTAATCTGGCGCAGGCGCTGATCAACCTGTTGCGTGATCCTGTCGTCATGGAAAGGCTGCCGCACAAACTGGCGCACCTGCACCTGTCGCTGCGCATGAATACTGCCCAGCGCGCGGCTGCAGCGATACGCCAGATGCTCGACGCAGGGACGGCGGCGTGAAACAACACGGCTTCGTTTGCGGGGTTGATGAAGCCGGGCGCGGCCCCCTTGCGGGCCCGGTATTTGCTGCTGCCGTTATCCTTGATCCGGACAACCCGATAGACGGGCTTGCAGACTCAAAAACGCTGAATGCCACAAAACGGGACATGCTCAGCTTGCTGATTCGTGACAAGGCGCTTTGCTGGGCGGTGGCCGCCGCATCGGTCGAGGAGATTGACCGCTTGAACATTTTGCGTGCGAGTCTGCTTGCGATGCAACGGGCCGTCAACGCTCTGCATCTGCGGCCGGTCGCGTTACTCGTGGACGGACTCTACTGTCCCGAAGTGGACATACCTGCGACCGCGGTGGTAAAAGGCGACCGCACAGTAGCGGCCATTTCCGCTGCGTCCATCCTCGCCAAGACATCGCGAGATGCGGAAATGCTGAGCTTGCACGCCAGATTCCCTCAATACGGACTGGACCGGCACAAGGGTTATCCCACCGCTGCGCATCTGGCTGCAATTGAACGACTTGGTGTGTGTGAAATTTACCGCCAGTCCTTTGCCCCGGTACGTCGTGCGATAGCGTCGAGGCGGACTGCATGAAGACAATTCAATCGCGCGATAATCCGTTTTTCAAGTCGTTGCAAAAACTCGCGTCCTCTTCGCGGGCAAGGCGCGAAGCACGCACCACCATACTCGACGGTATCCATCTGCTGCAGGCCTACGCCAGTGGCGGAGAGACAGCGCAAGCGCTGATCGTGCGTGCGGCATCCGCCGAAGCAACGGAAATACGCCAGCTCCTTGGCACGTTTGCCGCAGCCAACACCTATGTGCTCAAGGACGCGCTGTTTGACGCAGTCGCTACGGTGGCAAGCCCGACCGGCGTCATGGCCCTAGTCAACACCCCGCCTGCGCCGCTCCTGCCTCACAGCATAGGCGATGCGGTGCTGCTGGAGGAAATACAGGACCCCGGAAACCTCGGTTCGATTCTGCGCAGTGCCGCCGCCGCCGGCGTGTACGACATTTTTCTTTCGAAGAAATCAATATTCGCCTGGTCGCCGAAAGTCCTTCGCGCAGGAATGGGCGCGCACTTCAGCCTTCGAATTCATGAAGATGTCGATCTCGAAGCCCTGCTCCACAATCGCAAGGGGCTTGGCCTTGCCACAGGGGCGGGCACCGGAACATCCATAAGCGGGGTGAAATTGACCGGACCGGTGGCGTGGATTTTCGGCAACGAAGGAGCCGGTATCTCGGCGCAACTGATGCGCTCCGCTGATATGCGGGTCGAAATCCCGATGCCGGGGATCGCCAATTCCCTCAATGTCGCCGCAGCCGCCGCTGTATGTCTGTTCGAGCAGGTTCGGCAAAGAACGGCGTCCTGACGACCGCATGTCGATCAGACCGCGCGAGCGACGGTCCCCGAATACACGAATTCAGTAAACCCGCCGCTGTAAGCCAATTTCCTGAAGAATGGTCGTGGAGATTTCTTCGATCGATTTGGTCGTCGAATTAAGCCATCGTACTCCCTCGCGCCGCATCAAGGACTCGGCTTTTTCAATCTCGCGCCGGCAATTCGCGAGTTCGGCGTACTTGCTGTTGGGACGGCGCTCGTTGCGTATTTCGGCCAATCGTTCCGGCATGATTGTCAACCCGAACAATTTCTGGCGAAAGGGCATCAAAGCACTGGGCAGGGCGTTTCGGTCAAAGTCGTCCGGAATAAGCGGGTAGTTGGCTGCGCGCACGCCGAACTGCAGTGCAAGATACAGACTGGTGGGCGTTTTGCCGCTTCGCGATACCCCGACGAGAATTACATCCGCCTTGGCTAATTCCCGATTGGACTGCCCGTCATCGTGGGCCAGCGCAAAATTCACCGCCTCAATCCGGTGCTGATACTCCTTTTTATCGGTGGCGCTATGCGAGCGTCCAATCGTGTGCGTCGAAATCTGCCCCAACTCGATCTCAAGCGGGTCGATGAAGGTTTCAAAAAAATCCAGAACCAGTGCGTCGGCCGTGCGCAACCTTGCCCGGACGACTGGATTCACCAGGCTGGTAAAGACAATCGGACGGCCATTCCCGCTACGCGCCGCCTGAGCGATCCGGTCGAGGGCGATCTGCGCCTTGTCAGCAGTGTCGACGAAGGGGATGGTTTCCTGGTTGAACTGGATATCCTCAAACTGGCTGAGCAGGCTATGCCCAAGCATTTCGGCAGTAATACCGGTGCCATCGGAAACGAAGAATATGGTGCGGTGCTTGTCTGGCATGGCCGGCCCGGGTTGGATTTGTGCTGCGCAACAATGGCTAAGTCGGTAAAATATCGACCTTATTCTAGACCATCAACCCAACCCGGGAAGCAAATCTCATGAGCAAGCCGCAGTCTGTCGCCCGCTTGGATCAGCTCCGCATGACCGACGTTGAGCATGTCGGCGGCAAAAATGCTTCCCTCGGGGAGATGATCAGCCAACTGGCGCAGGCCGGAATCCGCGTTCCCGGGGGCTTTGCCACCACCGCCCGGGCTTTTCGCGACTTTCTCGCGCAAAGCGGCCTTGACAAGCGAATTTCAGATCGGCTCAGCTCGCTCGATGCCGACGATGTGGTCGCCCTGGCAGCCTGCGGCGCCCAGATCCGCCAGTGGATCGTTGAAACCCCGTTTCCTGCGTCGCTCGAAGCCGATATCGCAACCGCGTATGCCAGCATGATGAAAGAGGCGGGCGGGGAAGTTGCCGTGGCGGTGCGCTCCAGCGCCACCGCCGAGGACATGCCTGACGCATCCTTTGCCGGGCAGCAGGAAACTTTTCTGAACATCCGCGGCCTTGCCAACGTCATGATTGCGATGAAACATGTATTCGCATCACTCTACAACGATCGGGCTATTTCCTACCGCGTTCACCAGGGCTATGCGCACGCCGACGTCGCGCTCTCGGCCGGCGTGCAGCGAATGGTCAAGAGCAGCGCAAGCGGTGTCATGTTCACCATGGATACCGAATCGGGTTTCAAGGATGTGGTGTTTATCACCGCATCATGGGGGCTGGGCGAAATGGTGGTGCAGGGGGCCGTCAATCCAGACGAGTTCTACGTGCACAAGCCGATGCTCGCGGCGGGCAAGCCGGCGGTCATTCGCCGCGGACTCGGCTCGAAGATGAGCAAAATGATTTTCTCCAGTACCGCCGAGGCCGGCAAATCGGTGCAGACCGTGGATGTCGCCGAAGCCGAGCGCAACCGTTTCTGCCTGAGCGACGCCGACGTTCTCGAACTGGCGCAGTTTGCAGTAAAAATCGAAGCGCATTACGGGCGTCCCATGGATATCGAGTGGGGCAAGGACGAGGGCGACGGCAAGCTGTACATACTGCAAGCCCGACCGGAGACGGTAAAGTCGAACAAGTCCGCAGAAGGGCAGGAGCGCTACCGCCTTGTTTCCACCTCGGAGCTTCTGGCCACCGGGCGTGCCATCGGCCAGAAGGTCGGCAAAGGGGTTGTGCGCATCGTCAAGGACTCGTCCGAAATGTCGCGCGTAAAAAGCGGCGACATTCTGGTTACCGACATGACCGACCCGAATTGGGAACCGGTAATGAAGCGGGCCGCAGCGATCGTCACCAACCGGGGAGGACGGACCTGCCATGCGGCCATCATCGCACGTGAACTCGGCATTCCCGCCGTCGTTGGCTGCGGTGATGCCACGACCATGCTCAAGGATGGGGACGAAGTGACAGTGTCTTGTGCCGAAGGCGACACCGGCAATATTTACCGTGGCTTGCTTGAGGTAGAAGTGACATCGAAGCGCCACGGTGAAATGCCGGAATGTCCAGTGAAAATAACCATGAACATTGGCAATCCAAACCTGGCGTTTGATTTCCAGAGCCTGCCCAATGAGGGCGTCGGGCTCGCGCGCCTTGAGTTCGTCATCAACAACATGATCGGCGTGCATCCCAAGGCGGTGCTCGAATACCCGGAGCTTCCGCCCGAACTCGTCGCCGAGGTCGAAAAAGCGGCGCGCGGCTACGCCAGTCCCCGTGACTTTTATATCGAAAAGCTCACCGAGGGCGTGGCAACCATTGCCGCGGCATTCTGGCCCAAACCTGTGATCGTGCGGCTCTCCGACTTCAAGTCGAACGAATACAAGAAACTGGTCGGCGGCAGCCGTTACGAGCCTGACGAAGAAAACCCGATGCTCGGTTTTCGCGGCGCATCACGGTACATCGCACCGTCGTTCCGCGAGTGTTTTGAGATGGAGTGCCTCGCGCTGCGCAAGGTGCGCAATGAACTTGGCCTGACCAACGTCGAAATCATGGTGCCATTCGTTCGCACGATTGCGGAATGCGCCAAGGTCATCGACCTGCTCGCTGACAACGGCCTCAAGCGCGGACTCGACGGTCTCAAGCTGATCATGATGTGCGAGTTGCCGGCCAATGCCATCCTAGCCGAGCGTTTCCTCGAGTATTTCGACGGGTTCTCGATCGGATCGAACGACCTGACCCAGCTCACCCTGGGCCTTGATCGGGATTCTGGCCTCGTCGCCGGCTCGTTTGATGAACGTGACCCGGCGGTACTGGCCATGCTGCACCTTGCGATACAGGCCTGTCGCAAAGCCGGAAAGTACGTTGGCATTTGCGGACAAGGCCCGTCTGATCAGCCCGATTTTGCAAAATGGCTGGCTGACGAGGGCATCGGCAGCATGTCGCTGAACCCGGACACGGTGGTCGATACCTGGCTTTATCTTGCCGAGTCGGCGGGCCAAGCCCGGCAGCACTGAAACCGCCGGACGAGCGGGGAACTAGACTTTGGCTTTGGAGCGCATGAGTCTTTGTTTTTCACGCGTCCAGTCGCGTTTTTTCTCGTCCTCTCGCTTGTCGTGCTGTTTTTTCCCTTTGGCCAGGCCGACCGCGAGTTTGATGCGGCCCCGAACGTAGTGCAGATCGAGCGGCACCAGCGTGTAGCCCTGCTGCGCCGTCTTGCCGATCAGTTTCTTGATTTCCTCGGCATGCAGCAGCAATTTGCGCGTGCGCGTGGCTTCAGGGCTGATATGCGTGGACGCGGTGGGCAGGGCGCCGATATGCGCGCCGATGAGGAAAAGTTCCCCATCGCGAACGATCACATAGGCCTCCTTGAGCTGGGCACGACCTGCGCGGATCGCCTTGGCTTCCCAGCCCTGCAGCACCAGGCCCGCTTCATAGCGGTCCTCGATGAAATAGTCGTGAAGGGCTTTTTTGTTCTGGGCAATGCTCATGGCTGCTGTTTGACCGGTCTGGCGAAGCGGGGTGATGACCACCCGGCGACGCGTGCGTCCTGCGGACTCAGACCGTGGATTTTACAGGCAGGCGATGGTCAGGGTTGAGCGATCGGTTCTGGTCGGCTACAGCGCGCAACGCATGTATGCGCTGGTGGCTGATATCGAACGCTACCCGGATTTCCTGCCTTGGTGCGACACCGCCCGTATCGATTCCAGGGACGACACCCTCGTGACCGCGACGCTTGATGTCAACTACCATGGCGTAAGACAGCAATTCACCACGCGCAACAGGCAGGTTGCGGATACGCAAATAACGATGAAACTCTTGCGCGGCCCGTTTCGCACCCTGGATGGACTCTGGAGTTTCACCGCGCTTGACGAAGAAGCCTGCAAGATAGAGTTCAGCCTGGAGTACCAGTTCTCAAGTGCACTGCTGGGCAAACTGGTCGGGCCTGTCTTCGGTCATATCGCCAATACCTTTGTCGAAGCCTTTGTGAAACGGGCCGACGCCCTGTACGGCGCATGAGCATCGGGGTAAAAGTCGTCTGCGCGCTGCCCGGGCGCGTGCACATAGTCGATGTGACGCTGGCGACCGGCGCGACAGTGGCGCAAGCCATTGAAAAAAGCGGCATTCAGGCGGCGGGGCCGGTCATCAGCGACATGGCAGGCAAGGTCGGCATTTACGGCAAAGCGGTTTCATTGGGTAGCACGCTGCGAGATGGCGACAGGATAGAAATTTACCGCTCCCTGCAAGCCGACCCCAAGGCGGTCAGGCGCGAACGCGCCCGAAAGCGCTAGTTACAGAAGCTGCTTACCTGCTGACGCGCCTTGGCTATCTCCGCCTGGACCTGTGACTCATTGAGGAAATAGCGCTCGCCCTTGGCGTCAACTCGAGCCTGTCGACCGCCGGCCTCCATGCTGATGACGCTGCCTGTGGCGGCGGCGCAGTTGTCCTGCTTTTGCTTGTCCTGGGCGAGCTTTTCCTGGGCCTTTTTCTGCGCGTCTTCTTCTTCGAGCTTGCGCTTGCGGAACGCCTGTTCCTGCTCGGCAGTCGTCAGCGGGCCGGCGGCCTTGGCCGGAGCCCCCGATTTGGCATCAGATTTTGCGTCCGCTTTGGCGGCAGCGCCCTTGGCTGCGGCAGGCGCTTCGGCAGGACCAGAAACGCTGCTGGAGCGATTTTTGACGGTTTCGGACTTGGCCCCTGGGGGCGGCGGCTTGTCGGTGTACTGCACCTTGCCGTTGGCGTCGGTCCATTTGTACATTTGCGCATGCAGGGGCATGGCCAGCAACACCAGCAGCAGAAAAAATCCGCTTCGTTTCATGGATTTGCCCCTCATTTCGGTTGCGGCCAACATAATGGTTTTGCACTTTCTCGTCAATGAAATCAGTCCGTTATTTACGGCGATTGGGGTCTCGCGTATAATGCTACTTTGCGTACAGAGGCATTATGCGCGTAATCCAAAAAGCCCTTACCTTTGACGATGTTCTGCTCGTCCCGGCCCATTCGACCGTCCTGCCCCGCGATGTCAGCCTGAAGACCCGCCTGACTCGAAAAATCAATCTCAACATCCCGCTGGTGTCCGCCGCAATGGACACTGTGACCGAAGCGCGCCTCGCCATTGCCATCGCCCAGGAAGGCGGAATAGGCATCGTTCACAAGAACCTGACGGCCAAACAGCAGGCGGCCGAAGTTCTCAAGGTAAAGCGCTTCGAATCCGGGCTGCTCAAGGACCCGATGACCGTCTCACCAGATATAACGGTCCGGCAGCTGCTTGCGCTGACACAGCAGCACAAAGTTTCCGGTTTTCCGGTAGTCGAGGGCGGCAAAATCGTCGGCATGGTCACCAACCGCGACTCGCGTTTCGAAACAGACCTTGACGCGCCGGTGCGCGCCATCATGACGCCAAAGGAGCGCCTGGTTTACGTCAAGGAAGGCGCCAGCCCGGAAGAGGCGCGCGCGCTTTTGCACAAGCACCGCCTGGAGCGCGTGCTGGTCGTCAACGATGCATTCGAATTGCGCGGCCTGGTAACCGTAAAAGACATACTCAAGGCAACCGAGCACCCCCTTGCTTGCAAAGACGAGCAGGGCAAGCTGCGCGCCGGCGCCGCCGTGGGCGTGG
>CAYLPI010000069.1:0-18989 GCA_964385505.1 uncultured Bordetella sp. | reverse complement strand
TGCGCGAAACCTCGGCGCGCGCACTGCAGCAACTGCTTGCAATCGCCGCCGGCGGGGCGCGACCAAAGTGCGCCATCGTCTCGACCGGCATGGTGCTGCCGGGCCTCAATACAGGCGCAACCGATGGCCCGATGGTCGCGTTGCTGCAGGCCGCGCGCGAAGCCGAAGAGCAGGCCAAAGCGGACATCTCACTGTTTGCGGGTTTTCCGTATGCCGACAGTCCGCAATGCGCCGCCAAGGTCATGGTCTGGGCGCCGGAGGGCTCGCAGGCGCACCACAACGCGGGCCATCTCGCCGCGGCTTGGCGGGGACAAAAAACGGCCTACCGCGCCGCCCTTCCCGGCCCCAACGTGGCGTTGCACATGGCTTTGAGGGCACCCGCCGGCTTGGTGGCGATCACTGATCCGGCCGACGATCCGGACTCAGGCGGCGGCGCCGACTCCACCACACTGTTTCGAGCGCTGCTTGAGTTGAGTGGGGACATACCGGCGGTGTTTGCCTTTTTTGCCGACGCCGCGCTGCTTGAACAAGCACAACACGCCGGACCGGGAGGTGCGTTCCGGGCGGCAATCGGCGCCAGGACAAGCCGCGACTTTGGCGCCCGGGTCGAGGCCTTGGCACGCGTGCTCAAATTGACTGACGGGCGGTTTCGCAACCGCGGTCCTTTGGCGTGTGGTGCGGCGCAAGATATCGGGCCAAGCGCACTGCTTGAGGTGGCCGGGGTCAAAACCATTGTCACCAGCCGGCGCGTGAGCGTGGACGATCCGGCATTTTTTGAATTGCACGGGATTGATCTGGCGGGCATCCGGCTGCTGTGCGTCAAGGGCAGGCAGCGCTTTCGCCGGGCTTTCAGCCCGCTGTGCGTGCAAATCATCGATTGCGACGCGCCCGGCCCGGCGGCCATGGACCTGCGCGCCCTGCCCTTCCAGAATGTAAGAATGCGCTGACGCCTAATCCCCCGGACACCCGGACGCTGGAACAGGCGAACTAGGCCGGACAGCCTGCTTTCATCTGCTTCGACAGCTCAAGCCGGCGGGTTTCGAGGTCTTTCGCAGCCTGCCCGGATACCCCGGCTTTGATCCGTTTTTCCACATCGTCCATGTCGCTGTGCCAGTTGTTGCACCTGGATTCCTTGGCTGCGCGATCACGATCAGCCGGCGATTTCTGCCGGACCCCAGTCGAGGCCGCACCGGCCTTGCCCGCGGCCGCCTCGGGCTCGGCTTTGGGCCCCTCGCACGGGCGTTCCTGAAAAACATTGCCGCAGCGGTACATTTTTTTCTGTGCCAGCGCGTTGCCAGCGCCCAGCGCCACCGTGATTGCCAGAATCAGCCTGATCATCAGTGCCCTCCCGGGCCTTTGAATATGCATCCGGTATTCTACTTCACGCGTACAAAGCCGGGGAGTGAAGACAAGGCGGGGAGCGCGGTAACATGCCAGGCACGGGCTTTGGTGTAAGGTGCCGGTGCGATTCGCGTGATTGGGCCGGCTTTGCTCAGGATCATCGCAACACTTATCTCAACATCAAGGGAGAAACGCATGAAAACCGCAATTGGTCTTTTCGCCGTGTGTAGTATCTTGGGCGCCGCCTCGGCGCAGTCGCAGACGATTGCCGGCTGCAAGATAGAACCCAATACCCAGTGTGCGAAGGCAAAACTGCTGCGCGCGGACCTGAGGGGTGCCAAACTCACCGGCGCCAACCTGGCGGGTGCAGACCTGGATTCGGCCGACCTGACCAACGCCGATCTGAGTAATGCCGACCTTCAAGGGGCGAGCCTGCTCGGCGCCAAGCTCAACGGTACCAAACTGACCGGGGCGAAGCTGTCCGGCGCAACCTGGACTGACCGCGTTGACGGCTACGGCACACACGTGCCCAAAACCTGTGCCAAGGGCTCGGTTAGCGAGTGCAAGTAAAGCAAAACTCCGATCAGGCTTCCGCCTGACCGGCACTTGACCCTTCCTTACCGCAACATCGGATAGGTCAATCACTCAGAGTGACTGTTGTACCAGGCCGGATCAGGGAATTGCGTGTAGTACTTGACCTTGCCCTGACGGTCAAAGTGGACCTCCGTGATGCCGACCAGCGAACCGTCGGCGTAGCGATAATCCCAGACCTCCTCGCCAACCCTGTCAAACATTGCGACGAGCATGGGCTTGCCAACCATGCGTTCGACATCCGCCTTGGACGTACCCGGCGTGGCCTGCTTGAAACTCTGGGGTCCCAGCGTCCACCAATCCATGCGCCCGGTCTGTGTCGCGCAAGCCGAAAGTGTCAGGGTCAACACGGCTGCCAATGCAAGCTTGTTCATGCTCTCTCCTCGCTGTAGCTGAATGAAAAAAATTAAGGACTTGTAACCGTAGCTGTCGGCATTTTCCGGCGCCGACGGAACATCCACGCTGCCTGTCCCAACCTGCCTATACGGGCAGGGCGTCTGCTTGGATGCCTGCTCCAAACTCGGTTGCACCTGCAAGAGTTCAGAGTTTTCCAGTCAGAAAAAGTTTCACCAGGATCGCGACATTGTCGCAATCAAGATTTCACGCTTTGCGAACGCCTGACGGCACCGGATTATTCCGCCGGTCCTGCGGGCAGAGCATAAAAAAGGGGTTACGGCCGGAATACGGCGGTAACCCCAAAGTCTTGGGTGTTTGGCGTCCCCAGCGAGATTCGAACTCGCGTACTCACCGTGAAAGGGTGATGTCCTAGGCCTCTAGACGATGGGGACCGGTTCTATCCTTGCTACCTTGATGCTTTGAATCGTTGGTGGAGGTAAGCGGGATCGAACCGCTGACCTCTTGCATGCCATGCAAGCGCTCTCCCAGCTGAGCTATACCCCCACGAAGCCCGCGATTATAAGGGCAAAAGCGGGAATCTGTAAATTCTCCTTGGAAAATTGCCCGGGTCGCCGCTGGCACCGCGCTCAGTCTGCGGCGGCACGCAGGCGCCCCACCACCCGCTCGCGTCCGGCAAGGCGCAGCACCACCGCCAGATCCGGCGTCTGCGCCCGGCCGAACACGGCCACGCGCACTGGAATGGCCAGTTTGGGCATTTTCAGCCCGAACTGCTCCAGCACAGACTTGAGGATGGGCGTGATCATGTCGGCTCGCCATTCGGTCGCAGCCTCAAGGCGCAGCGCAAGCTCGCGCAAAGCCGGCTTTACCTCATCACCGACATGCTGGGCGAGCAGCTCGGGGGTGGCCTTCGCCTCGCCATAAAACATCATCGCCTCATCGGCCAGTATCGCCAGCGTTTCGGATCGGTCCTTGAGCAAAGCCATCACTTGGTTGAGTTCCGGCCCGCCGTCGATCGTCCCCCCTTCTGCTACGATGCGCGGCCCGACCATCGCGGAGAGTTCGGCATCGGTGCGCCCCTTGAGGTAATGCTGGTTCAGCCAGCGCAGCTTTTCGGGGTTGAACTGTGCCGGCGAATGGCTGATATGCGACAAGTCGAACCACTCGACGAACTGCGCCAGCGAAAACACCTCGTCATCGCCGTGCGACCAGCCCAGGCGCGCCAGGCAATTGAGCATGGCCTCGGGCAGGTAGCCGTCCTCGGGATACTGCATCACGCTCACCGCGCCATGGCGCTTTGACAAGCGCTCCCCGTCGGCGCCGAGGATCATTGGTACATGCGCAAACTCCGGCAGGCGGGCGCCCAGCGCGCGGTACAGGTTGACCTGGCGCGGGGTGTTGTTGACGTGGTCGTCGCCGCGGATGACATGGGTGATGTCCATGTCGAGATCGTCGATGACGACGCCGAAGTTATAAGTTGGCACACCATCGGCGCGCAACAGCACCAGATCGTCGATTTCGCGGTTCGCAATGGTAATGGGCCCCTTCACCAGATCGCGGAACCTCACCTCGCCGTCATCGGGATTGCGGAATCGCAGCACCGGCTTCCCGCCATCGGGCGCCGTAAGCCCCAGGCGCTTGGCGTTCTCCGGACGCCAGCGCCCGTCGTAGCGCGGTTTGTCACCACGCGCGCGCTGCTGCTCGCGCATTGTGTCAAGTTCCTCCTTGCTGGCATAACACCAGTAGGCATGACCGTCGCGCAACAGCTTGTCGGCGGCTTCTCGGTAACGGTCGAGGCGTTGCATCTGGTAGAACGGCCCTTCGTCGTAATCGAGCCCGAGCCATTGCATGCCGTCCAGAATCGCCTGCGACGACGCCGCAGTGGAGCGCTCGAGGTCGGTGTCCTCGATGCGCAGGATGAACTTGCCACCGTGCTTGCGCGCGTAAGCCCACGAGAACAGCGCGGTGCGCGCGCCGCCAAGATGCAGGTAACCGGTCGGACTGGGGGCAAAGCGGGTGCGGACCATGAGGTAGCCAAATCAGATTTCGGAAAGCGCGCATTGTACGCCACGCACCCAGGCGCTGCGACGGCGCGGACACGTGCACCGCGAGCGCAAGGGGCTGGCGCGGTCGTATCGGCAAAGGCTACACTTCCGCCAATATGAAGCCAGCGGGCTATCGTCTGCGCGGCCGGTTTTTTTCAGGGAATGACCATGATCATAGGCAACGACCCGGTACTGCTGACGCCCGGCCCCACCACCACCTCTGCCGCCACGCGCCAGGCGATGCTGCGCGACCATGGGCCGTGGGATGCGGCGTTCAACGCCGTCATGACCAGCCTTCGCGCCGACCTGCTGGCCATCGCCAACGCCGGCGAGACCCATGTCTGCGTGCCCTTGCAGGGCAGCGGCACCTTCTCGGTCGAGGCCTCGATAGGCACGCTGGTACCGAAAAACGGCAAGGTGCTGGTGCCGCAAAACGGCGCCTACTGCCAGCGCATCCTTAGAATCTGCAAATACCTCGGGCGTAACGCCGTCGAACTGACTGTGCCCGAGGACAAGGCGGCGACCGGCAAGATGATCGCCGATGCACTCGACGCCGACCCGGCCATCACCCATGTCGCGCAGGTGCACTGCGAAACCAGCGCCGGCATCCTCAATCCGCTCGCCGATATCGCCGCCGAGTGCGCAAAGCGCGGCAAGGGCCTGATCATCGACGCCATGAGCTCTTTCGGCGCCATCGACATCGACGCGCGCAAGATCGCCTTCGACGCGCTCATCTCGGCCTCGGGCAAATGCCTCGAGGGCGTGCCCGGCATGGGCTTTGTCCTCGCGCGCAAGGCCGTGCTCGAAAAATGCGCCGCCAACAGCCACTCGCTGGCCATGGACTTGTACGACCAGTGGACTTACATGGAATCGAACGGCCGCTGGCGCTACACCCCGCCGACCCATGTCGTCGCCGCGCTGCGCGCCGCCGTCGACCAGTTCAAGGCGCAGGGTGGCCAGCCGGCGCGCGGCGCGCGCTACCAGGCCAATTGCGACGCGCTCATAGAAGGCATGAGCCGGCTCGGCTTCCGGCCCTTTCTCGCGCGTGCCGTGCAGGCGCCGATCATCGTGACTTTTCACGCGCCGGCCGACCCGCGCTACAACTTCGACGACTTTTATGTGCGCCTGCGCGATCGCGGCTACGTGCTCTATCCGGGCAAGCTGACCAAGACCGAGACCTTCCGGGTCGGCTGCATCGGCGCCATTGACGCCGACGAAATGCGCAACATGGTCGGCGCCGTCGCGCTGGCGCTCGCCGACATGGGTGTCGGACAGCTCAAACCCCTGTCCGCCGCCGCCTGACGGCAAAGGCATACCTGCTGGAAAGCCCCGTCTGGCTTGGTTTTCCAGCCTGCGCCCTGGTCGTTGAGGCGCACCCTGCAAGCGTTTCCAGCCGATGCGGCAAGCGCCTTGCCGGTCTTGCAGTATGTTGCCCAGCGAACAGAGGCCATGCCACCACAGCACCACAATGCCGGATGTGCGGTTTTCCGCATGCCGCGCGACAAAGCAATCACCATGGTCAAGAAGGCCTCAGCCGGCGACACCGGCGAACACGATGCACCGATGTCGAAGAAAGCCTACAAGGCCACGCTGCACAAGCTGCAGGTTGAACTGGTAAAACTGCAGCGTCACATCATCTGCCGCAACGACAAGATCCTGATCATTCTCGAAGGCCGCGACGCCTCGGGCAAGGACGGCGCCATCAAGCGCATCGTCCAGCACCTGAGCCCGCGCGAAACGCGCGTCGTCGCCCTTGGCAAGCCTTCCGACCGCGAACGCTCGTCCTGGTACTTCCAGCGCTATGTGACTTTCCTGCCGGCGGCACAGGAGATGGTGCTGTTCAACCGCAGCTGGTACAACCGCGCCGGCGTCGAGCGCGTGATGGGGTTTTGCAGCGACGGCGAGCACGAAGAATTCATCGTCTCGGTACCGAACTTCGAGCACATGCTGGTGCGCTCCGGCGTCAAGCTGCTCAAGTACTACCTCGATATCAGCAAGGCGGAACAGAAATCGCGCCTGGAAGCGCGCCGCAGCGATCCGCTCAAACAATGGAAGGTCAGCGCCATCGACGACGACGCGCTGCGGCAATGGAACGCCTACAGCCTCGCCCGCAATGAAATGCTGGTGCGCACACACAACCCGGTCGCGCCCTGGACGCTGGTACGCGCAGACGCCAAGCACGAGGCGCGCATAAACATTATTCGCGACCTGCTGGGCCGCATCGACTATGCCGGCCGGGACGAAAAACTGGTTGCCGCCGACCGCACCGTGGTATTTGATTACGATACAGCCGACCTGCAAAACCGCCAGCTCGCGAAATGACTGCCGGAATCTCGCGCGACGTCCTGAAAGAACAGCCATGAACATGGGATTCAACAGTCTTTGGGGCGTGCTGATACTGGCCGGCGACATCTGGGCCATCCTGAATATTTTTCAGAGCGCGGCGTCCAATGAGAAGAAGCTGATCTGGATTGTCGCGGTGTTGCTATTGCCGGTAGTCGGGCTGGTGTTGTGGTATTTCCTCGGGCCGCGCGGCAGCAAGACCTGATTGGTCTGCGGCGCAGCAGCCCGCAGTCCCCCGCAATCCCCCGCAAACACAAGGGTCATGCCGGCATGACGCGCAAAACCGCGCTCGGCGCGGCGTTCCAGCCATTGCCCAGCTCTTCTCAATCGGTCCGCCGGCGAGCCGCTTGTTTCCGCCCCACCCGCCCCCATTTACGTAATCATGAGCGAGCCGATGCGCGCGGGACTTTTTACCCGTGACCATCCCCCCGGGCGCGCCAGGCGAAAGGGAAACAGCGATGATTGACCTGCTTGAAGAAAAAGACCAGAACGGAACGCCGGGCACGCCCGTTAAAGCTGCACGCGAAGCGGACGGCGGCTATCGCCTGCCCGACGACGCGCTGATCCTGCTGCCGACGCGCAAGCTGGTGATGTTTCCGGGCATGATCCTGCCGGTGTCGATCAATCGCGAGTTATCCATTGCGGGCACGCAATATGCCATCCGCAGCGAACAACCGGTCGGCCTGTTGCTGCAGCAAGACCCGTCTGTCGAGACCCCGGGGCCGCAGGACCTGTACAACGTCGGCACCGTCGCCTCGGTATTGCGCCATGTCAGCGCCACCGACGGCTCGCATCATGTGATCTGCCAGGGGCTGACGCGCTTTCGCGTCATCGAATACCTCGAGGGCTATCCGTTCCTCGCCGCACGCGTGGTGAAAATCGCCGATCCTACCGACGAGGGCAGCGAAATCGAGGCGCGCTTCGTGCAGTTGCGCGCGCGTGCGCTCGAAGCACTCGAACTGATGCCGCAGGTGCCACAGGAAATGGCCGCGACGGTGCACAACATCGCCACGCCGGGTGCCCTCGCTGACCTCATCGCCGGCTACATCGAAGCCAAACCGGCGGAAAAACAGATCGTGCTGCAGACCCTGGAGCTGGAACGGCGCCTCGACGCCGTGCTGGCGCTGCTCGCCCATCGCATCGACGTGTTGCGCCTGTCGGCGCAAATCGGCGAGCGCACCAAGGCCAGCATGGACGACCGCCAGCGTGAGTTCATGCTGCGCGAACAACTCAAGTCGATCCAGAAGGAACTCGGCGAAGGTGAAGGCGACGAAGGCAAGGCAGACGAAATCGCCGCGCTGCGCCAGGCCATCAGCGAAGCGGGCATGCCCGAGGACACCGAAAAGCAGGCACTCAAGGAATTGAAGCGCCTCGAGCGCATGTCCGACAGCTCGGGTGAAAACGCCATGCTGCGTACCTATATCGACTGGCTGGTCGAACTGCCATGGAAGGCGCCCGAAGCCGACGCCATCGACATGGCAGAAGCACGGCGCATCCTCGACGCCGACCACTTCGGCCTCGAATCGGTGAAAAAGCGCATTCTCGAATTTCTTGCCGTGCGCAAGCTCAACCCCGCCGGGCATGGTCCGATCCTGTGCTTTGTCGGGCCGCCCGGCGTCGGCAAGACCTCGCTCGGCCAGAGCATCGCGCGCGCACTCGGACGCAAGTTCGTGCGCGTGTCACTGGGAGGCGTGCATGACGAGGCGGAGATTCGAGGCCACCGCCGCACTTATATCGGCGCGCTTCCGGGCAATGTCATCCAGGCGATGAAAAAAGCCGGCACCCGTGGCGCGGTCATGATGTTCGACGAAATCGACAAGCTCGGCGCCGGCAACCACGGCGACCCGTCCTCGGCGATGCTCGAAGTGCTTGACCCGGAGCAGAACAACAGCTTTCGCGACAATTACCTCGGCCTGCCCTACGACCTCTCGAGCGTGCTGTTCATCGCCACCGCCAACGTACTCGACGCGATTCCCGGCCCCTTGCGCGACCGCATGGAAGTCATTCAGTTGCCCGGCTACACGCAGGAGGAAAAGCGCGAGATCGCCCGGCGTTACCTGGTGGCGCGGCAATTCGGCGAAAACGGGCTCAAGCCCGGCCAGGCCGAGATTACCGACGCCGCGCTCGCCGCGCTGATCAGCGATTACACGCGTGAAGCCGGCGTGCGCGGGCTCGAACGCCAGATCGGCGCGCTGTGCCGGCGCGCCGCGGTGCGCATCGCCGATGGCGGCGCGCAACCCATTGTGCTCGACCGTGCCGACCTCGACGACATCCTCGGCGCGGCGAAATACGACAATGAAATGGCCGAGCGCCCCAGTCTGCCGGGTGTGGCGACCGGCCTTGCCTGGACGCCGGTCGGCGGCGACATCCTGTTCATCGAAGCCAGCCGCACGCCGGGCAGCGGCAAGCTGATCCTCACCGGCCAGCTCGGCGATGTGATGAAGGAATCGGTGCAGGCCGCGCTGACCCTGGTCAAATCGCGCGCCGCCTCGCTCGCGCTTGATGTGGCGCAATTCGAGAAAACCGACATCCACGTGCACGTCCCCGCCGGCGGCATTCCGAAGGACGGTCCGAGCGCAGGCGTGGCGATGTTTATCGCCCTCGCTTCGCTGTTCGCCGATAAAGCGGTGCGCAGCGAAGTGGCGATGACCGGCGAGATCAGCCTGCGCGGCGTGGTGTTGCCGGTGGGCGGCGTCAAGGACAAGGTGCTGGCGGCGATGCGCGCCGGCATCCGCACGGTGATGCTGCCGGCGCGCAACAAGCGCGACCTCGACGAAGTCCCGCTAGAGGCCAGGGAAAAGCTGCAGTTTGTCTGGCTCGACACTGTGGATGACGCGATGCGCGTGGCCATGTCTGCCGACGCCACCCCCAGCCAACTGTCCGGCACCAGCGCCGCCGACGCCTGAGCGCCACCGGTGGCGGCAGCGCCGGCTGGAAATGCGCGCCAGGCGGCCGTTTCCAGCAGGTACGCTGTTTCGGCCCGGACCCGCCCGGCAGCGCCGCGGCAGCAGCGAACCCCCGGGGAACGCAAACAGCGCGGCAATTTTTTTGCGCGTTCCTTGCCTTATGTGTGGCAGCGAACAGAGATTGGCTCGCGCTTGCGCTTATTATCGATTGCGCGCAGCATGCTCCAGGACGTCCTGAATATCCCTGCCTTCGGTGGGAAACATGGCGGGCCACTCAGGTAAAAGGGCATCGCACCATGACAAGTAGCGCGGGTTTTGCGTCAGGCATTCGCGCCGCAATGGCGCGCTATGCCCGCTTCGCCGCTGCGCTCGCCCTGCCCTGTCTCAGTCTTGTGCTGACGCTGCAAAGCACCCCCTTGCACGCCGAGCTTTATTTCCGCACCGTTGAGCAAATCAACGGCGAGCAACGCTGGTCGCCGGCGCGCAAATACGCCAATCCGGACGACCTCGCGTATGCGCCGCCCGGCGCCGGCGGCGCGCCGGCCGAAGTGCATGCCTTTCTCGCCGGCGAGATCACGCCCAGGGACGTCGCCAGCGCGGCAATCATGATCAAACTTCTCAAGGACGGCAAACAGCGGCTGGCCGGCAACGCCGTATGGTTTGCCAGCAACGGCGGCGACATCGATGCCGGCATGGACCTCGGACGCATGCTGCGTAAGCTGGGTGTCTACACCCTGGTCGGCACCAACGACCAGTGTCTGAGCGCCTGCGTGTTCGCGTTCATGGGCGGTGAACGGCGCAGCGTCGCCGGACGGTTGGGAATCCACCGGCCTTATTTCCCGTATACGCTGGACGCGCCCGACCGCCAGACCCGCTTCCGCAACCTGCAACGGGCGCTCAAGCGCTACATCGAGGAGATGGATTTCCCCGACTCCCTGTACGAGGCGGTTATGATTGTTCCGCCCGAGGCCATGCAAATGCTCGATGCGGCGGAACTCAAGCGCTATTACCTCGAGGGCATCAGCCCTTCCTCGGAAGACCTCGCCGACGCGGCGGCCGCCAGAGGGCTCAACCTGTCGATGTACGATTACCTGCAACGCAAGGCCGGTTTGCCGCCATGCACGCTGCCGCTTGCCGGCGCCGGACGCTGCAACACCTATCCGCAGGCGGCGGTCACGGTGCGATTGGGCAGCTTGACCGCCGGCATCGGCGGCACGCCGGGCGCGACATCGGCGCGCGGCGGCGACAGCCGCCCGAGTAGCGCCGCCGAGTCCGGCCCAGACAAGCCGGACCCGTCGCGTCACCTGCCTTAGCGCGCGCCGCCTGCGACGATCCGTGACGCGGGGCCTTTAGGCCTCGCGCGAACCCGCAATGTAAAACGCCGGGACCAAGCCCGGCGTTCGCGCTGCTGGAGACGCGCTCAGAACGTGTATTTCACGCTCAGGCCGAGATTGCTGCCTGTCGAATTGTTGCCGTTGTTCGATTTCGACAGCGTGCCGAAATCTTCGTATTCGAGCCGCAGGCCGACATTCTTGGTCATGCTGTAGCCGACGCCGATGCCATACAGCACGTCGGTCTTGTTCGAGGAACCGGCAAATTTCGGGCGGTTGGAGGTGGCCCCCAGTTTGCCCAGCAGCGACCAGTTGGTGCCCAGCGGCACCGTGCCGGTACCGGCGATCGACCAGGAGTCGACATCGGCGCCGCGATAACGGCCAAGGTCGTTGTAGGCGACTTCCATGCCCCAGGTCGGGTTGAACTGGAATCCGCCGTACAGCTTGTACGAGGTTTCGTTGGTATCCGTCTTGGCGGCGCCGACACCCGCGCCGACGTAGGATTGTGCAAATGCCGGGGCGGCGGCGAAGGCCGTTATGCAAGCTGCAGCCGATATCAGTTTTTTCATTTGGATTCCATGAATGGTTTTCGTCTGCGGAGTATCCAAACATTCCGCCCGCGTGTATGTACGCCATCGCACATAACGCCTTGCCTCGGCCGGCACGGCCTTGCTGCGGCGTTATGCGCGCTGCGGCGTCTGGCCAGCGCCGAACGCCCGCCTTGCCTTCAGCGCCTGCCCGATGCGCCGAACACCAGTACGCTGGCCGCCCAGGAAATCAGCGCATAGGCGAGCGCGCCCAGCACCGCCGACCAGAAACCGGCGACATGGAAGCCCCGCAAAAATGACGCCACCAGCCAGAACATCAGTCCGTTGATGACAAAAATGAACAGGCCCAAGGTCAGCAGGGTGACCGGCAGCGTCAGCACCACCAGCACCGGTCGGATCAGGGTGTTGACCAGACCCAGCACCAGCGCCGCGACCAGCGCCGTGGCAAAGCCGTCGATCTGCACCGAGGGCACGACATAGGGCAGCGCCAGCAGCGCCAGCGCATTGATAAGCCAGACGATCAGCAATTTACCCATGGTTGCGCCAATCCGGCAGCAGACGCAGCGCCGAAATTTGCGTCGCGTTGCAACGCGACCGCACTCAGTTGGGCCCTTCCTTGCGGCGGTGAAACTCGACGTCCGACACACGCGTGTAATTGGCACGATCGAGACGGCCCACCGGCCGGCCGGCGGCGTCGGCGAGCACATTGATGCGGTGCTTCAGTTCCGGCGTGGAGCCGACGTAAGCGCGCCGATCGACATGCAGGTGCACCACCGTGCCCATGATCCAGGTGTTGACGCCGACTTCGATGATGTCGAAAGTGCGGCATTCGAACGCCACCGGCACACCGGCCACGCGCGGCGGGCGCACCAGGGTCGAGGCGACCTCGACCAGTCCGGCATGAGCGAATTCGCTTTTGCCGTGCGCCAGCGGATCCGAGGTCCTGACCATGCCGTCGAGCAGCGACGCCGGCGAGATGTTGACGACGAATTCGCCCAGGGCGCGGATATTGAGCAAGGTGTCCTTGGGCTCGCGTACGTCCGAGTTGTGGTTGTCGCCGCGCGGGCCGCAACTGAAGCCCAGCGTCGGCGGATAAGGGCTGACAACATTGAAAAAGCTGAAGGGCGCGAGATTGCTCTGCCCTTGCGCGTTGATGGTGGACACCCAGGCGATGGGCCGCGGCACCACCGCGTCGCGCAAGAACACATACATCTCGGTCGCGCTGAAATCGGCGACAGCGAGCGAGACCGTATCCGGCATCGCCTCTGCCGGTTGTGCTGCGGGTTGCTGAAGGGACATAAAACGACTTTCCGGAAATGGCTTTTATATAGGGAATCACCTGGAGATGCCCGCCAGACGGGCGTTTCCAGCCTGCTGCTCCGCGCTCTTACGCTCTATTGCGAAGCGCAGTTTAACGCAAGAAAAAGGGCATATTACATCCTT
Source organism: uncultured Bordetella sp. (assembly GCA_964385505.1). Lineage (GTDB taxonomy): Bacteria > Pseudomonadota > Gammaproteobacteria > Burkholderiales > SG8-39 > CAITSH01. The sequence continues at coordinate 6,087 of CAYLPI010000069.1, read as the reverse complement.
GCGGCATCGTCACCGGCGCGCTCAGCGCAACAACGCCGCAACCAGTGCGAGCACCGCGACGACGCCCAGCAATCCTGTCGCTCTGGCCAGCCACAGCAGCCGCACCCGGTTGAGTTCGGCGCGTGCAATCAACTGGGTGTTTTGTTCGGCCAGGGATCCGATCAGTTCCGACGAAGCGAGCAACTGCGCGCGCAGTTCTGACATGGCCAGTTCAGCGGCATCGAGCCGGGCCTGCAAGACGGTGACCGTCTCGGCGGCGGCCGGCTCGGGGCCGGTTTCAGCGGTGCCGGCCTGTGCCGTTCGCTTGGCTACCGCGTTCCAGAGCTTTTTCGCGCCCTCGGTGACCACCGGCGCATTACTGACGACCTCGCCCCAGGGAACATGTTTCAACATCGCGAGCCACCCGAGTGCCATATCAAGCCTTTCCAGAAATCACTTCCGGCAAGCCGGAACCAGAGGCGCACGCTATCACAGTTGGGGAGCGAACCCGGCTTGCGCTAAACTACGCGCCGTTGCGGCGGTGTCGTCCGCCAACAACACTCCCACAACAACAAACGGACCGTCCCAATGCTCTATACCTGCTCCCCGAACTGCACCGACCCCACGCACCGGCACGGCCGCGCCGCCGCGACCCGCCGCAAGGCCGTGACCTCGGTCCGCGCCGCCTCGGTCACCAAGACAAAGCGCAAGACCGCGGACTTGCGCATCGATGTGCACTGCCACTACCTCAACACCGCAGTGGCGGCCAAGGTCGCTCACCTCAAACCGGGGCAGTACGAGCCGAGCGTGATTTACGCCAATGCCCTCACCAACGAGGTCAACGTCAAACAAATGGCCTCACGCGCACCCAAGCTGTCGTCCATCGACGTGCGCCTGCGTGACATGGACAAGATGGGCATAGACATTCAGGCGGTATCGCCGGCGCCCTTCCAGTACTACTACTGGGCCGAGGCCTCGCTCGGGCGCACGCTGGCGCGCGAAGTCAACGAAGGCATCGCCAGAGTGGTCGCCGACCATCCCGACCGGTTTGTCGGCATCGGCTCGGTGCCGCTGCAAAACGCCGACATGGCGGTGAAAGAACTCGAATACGCCCACAAGGTGCTGGGCCTGCGCGGCGTCGAACTCAACACCAACGTTAACGGCATGGATCTCACGGACCCGAAGCTGAAGCTGGAAAAATTCTTCCGCCGCGCCGAAGAGCTCGAAATGCCGCTGTTCCTGCATCCGGTCGGTTTTACCGAGGGCCAGCGCCTCGTTGACCATTACTTCAACAACGTCATCGGCAACCCGATGGACACCACCATCGCCGTCAGCCACCTGATCCTCGACGGCGTGATGATGCGCAACCCCAGGCTGAAGGTGGTCATCGCCCACGGCGGCGCGTACCTCGCGCACTACTGGGCGCGCATGGACCACGCCCACCGCGCCCGTGCCGACCTGCGCAGCGTCATCAAGAAGGCGCCCTCGAGCTACCTCGCCAAGATGTATTTCGATACCATCACCTTCGACCCGGAAATGCTCGCCAACCTGGTGCGCAAGTACGGCTCCGACCGCGTCATGCTGGGTACCGACTACCCCTACGACATGGGCGAGGACGATCCGGTCGGACTGGTGAAGAGCGTCAAGGGCCTGTCCGGCGCCGACCGCCAGCGCATCATGGGCGGCAATGCGCGCAAGCTGTTCAAGATCAAGATCAAGGGTCGCTAGGCCGGACCGGCACGACCCAAAAGGGATGCCGCATTGCGTGCAGCCCTTTTTTTTCCCTAGCCGCCCGGCACCAGCGCGCCGACGGCGCTGAACAGGCCGCGAATCATCGCCTCGTCGAGCTTGCGGCTGATGAATACGATGCGCGTGTCGCGGTCCTCGCTCGGCCATCGATCCAGGTGCAGCGCCGGGTGGAATATGTGCTGCACGCCCTGCACCACCACCGGCTTGCCATCGACGTTGACGATACCCTTGACGCGCAACAGGTCGGGGCCGCGCAGCGTCGCCAGCATGTCCATCGCCGCTGAAAACGCCTCCCACGAAAACGGCTTGTCAAAGCGCAGCGACAAGGTGCGAATGCCGGCATCGTGGCGTGCCGGCAGGCGTGCGCCAAGGTAGGCTTCGCCGGCGCCGTGAGGTTTCGCCCCCTCGCCGAGAAAATCCAGCGTCGAGATGCCGGCGCGCGCGCTCGCCAGTCCAAGTCCGGTCAGCAGCACGGGGGCTATGTCGCCCATCACCGCCAGCACCGCATCGGCGCGCGGGTTGACCGCCGCGATGCGCTGGCGCAACACCTCCAGTTGGGCCTCGCTGGCGAGGTCGGATTTGCTGATGATGATGCGATCGGCAAGCGCGATCTGCTTTTGCGCTTCGGGCATGTTTTCAATATTCGAAACGCCGTTGACCGCATCGACCAGGGTCACCACGCCATCAAGGCGGTACAAGGCCGCCAGCATGGTGTCGCTGGCGAGGGTCTGCACCACCGGCGCCGGATCGGCGAGTCCGGTGGTCTCGACCACGACGCGGTCAAAGTCGGCAATCTCGCCGGCGCGGCGCTGGCCGAACAACTCGCGCAATGTCTCCTGCAAGTCGGTGCGCACGGTGCAGCACAGGCAGCCGTTGGCGAGCAGCGTGACGTTCTCCGAGGACATGCGCACCAGGTCGTTGTCGATGCCGATCTCGCCCACTTCATTGATGAGCACGGCGACGCGGTTCATGTCCGGGTGGGTCAGCAGCCGGCTGATCAGCGTGGTTTTACCGCTGCCGAGGAAGCCGGTGATGATGGTGACGGGCAGCTTGGTGGCAAGCGGGTCGACTTGCGAGGCGATCTGATTCATTTTTTTGAACGGCGCGGCGATGAGGCGCTAAAACGTGCCCGGATAATGCCAAAATAGCGGGGCGAGTCTAGCACGCACCGTTGCGCACGCTCACCTGCGTACGCAAACCTGAGTACGCAAACCCGCAGCCCGGCCGTCCGGACCGCAGTCAAAAACCCAGCATGGAGAGCAAGGCATGAGTACGACATCACGAATCGGCGTTTGCGGCATCGGCCGCATGGGTGCGGCGATTGCCCAGCGCCTGTTGCTGCTGGGCCACCCGGTCAGCGTCTGGAACCGCACCCGCACCAAGGCCGAAGCCATCAGCGGTGCCAGCGTGGCCGCCACCGCCGCCGACCTCGCGCGCGATTGCGACGTCATCATTTCGATCATGACCGACGACAAAGCACTGGAGGACGCCTATCGCGGCGCCAACGGACTGCTTGCCGGCGCCGCGCCGGGCAAACTGTTCATCGAGATGAGCACGGTGCTGCCCAACACAGAGATCGCACTAGCCGGGGAAGCCGAGGCAAAGGGCGCACGCTTTGTTGACAGTCCGGTCGGCGGCACCGTCGGTCCGGCGCGCGACGGCAAGCTGTTCGCCTTTGTCGGCGGCAGCGAGGCCGCGTTCGGCGAAGCCAAACCGTTACTAGACCAGTTGTGCCGGCGCGTCGAACACCTCGGGCCGGTCGGTTCCGGTTCGTTGATGAAGCTTGCCATCAACCTGCCGCTGCTGGTGTTCTGGCAAACCTTCGGCGAGGCGCTCGCGCTGGTCAAGCCGCTGGGCCTGTCGCCGCAACGCCTGATCGATATTTTCGGCGACACCTCGGGTGCGCCGGCGACGCTGCGCACGCGCGGACCGGCCATCATCGCCAATCTCGGCGGCGACAATAGCGCACCGGTGACCATCCACATCGACGGCGTGCGCAAGGACTTGCGCACCATGGTGGCCGAGGCGGCGACCCGCGGTGTGACATTGCCGGTGACGGCGCGGGCGCTGCAGGTATTCGATGAAGTCTCGGCCGAAGGCATGGGCGAGGCCGATGTCGTGAATCTGCCGGCCTACTGGCGTGACGCCGGACGCTGAGACCGCTGCAATGCCCAAATAAAAAAGGGAGACAACGCATCCCTTTTTTTCACGCGCTGCGTTACCGCGTCAAATGTACCGCTTCAAATGGTCATTTCCAGGATATACAGCCCGCCGGTAAAGCGGTCCACCGTGTACACCAAGCGGTTTTCATCGACGTAAATATCGTTGAGCTGGATGCTACCCGCGGGCGACAGCTTGGGCGCACCCGGCACGTAGTAGGCGATTTCGCGCACCTGGTAGGGATTGGAAATATCGTAGGCACGCACGCCGGCATTGAAAAAGGTGCCGACGATGATGGAGTCCGACTTGAACGAGGTCGCGACCGGAATGTTTTCGTGCACGTTGTGCGCGCCAAAACGTCCGCCGCGTTTGGCAAAGGCCTCGTAGGGGGGCGCCGGAAACGTACCGATCGGCACCAGATTCGTCTCCAGCCGCGCATCGACCACCCAGGCCAGCTTGGGCCAGTCGGCGCCGTCATCGAGCACGCACTCGTCGCTTACCACCAGCAGGTCGCGGCTGAACAGCGGCAGCACGGTGTGCGTAAAGCCGTTAAATGGCGGCGAATAACTCCAGCGCGACACCAGCTTGATGTTTTTCATGTCGCTGATATCGAGGATCAACGCGCCACCGTCGATATAGCCGACATAGGCGCGGTCGGGGCGCTGGGGGAACACATTGGTGTTATGGGCGCGAAAACCCATGTCAAAGGGCGCCGGGAGGCGCTTGGGCGCGGGTTCGGCGTCACCCTCGCGCGTGCCGGGCAGCCACCAGCGGCCGGCCTCGACCGGCTTGGACGGATCGGACACATCGACAATCATGTAGAACTGGTCATCAAGCTGGTTGCGCGGCTGGAAATCACCGGCGCCCGAAGCCATGTGCACATACTTGCCATCGACAAACCACAACGCGTGCACGCCGCGCGAATACGGTCCGGAGCAGTCAAAGTGCGAAATGTGCCTGGGCGCCTCGGGCACGCTGATATCAAACAAGTCAAAGCCCGCCGGCTTGAGGCCGGGCTCCTTGGTCTGGTAGGCCACCGCCATCAGGTTGCCGACGACATCGAGCGAGTTGGAGCGCACGCGCATGTGCGGCAGGTCGGTCTGCACCACGACTTTGGGATTGCGCGGGTCGGTGACATCGACACCGGTGAAATTTTTCGGCGCGGCTTCATGCGCCAGCCACAAAATGCGACGGCCGTCGTTGGCGACCTGCATTGAGATGCCCTCGCCGAGGCCGCCGAAGCCGTCCAGCTCGTGATGCGAAATCAGCTTCATGTTGAGGGCCAGCGTCTGGTCAGCCCGGGCGGCGGGTCCGCCGGAGGAGAGTGTGCTCATGTGGTATCCAGGTAGAAAAAAAGGACTGCGGACGTATTTTATCGAACGCCAAGTTGTTGCGAGCGTCCGGATGAAAAGAATTCACGGCCGCCGTCGGTCGGCGCGTTCTGTTTTGAGGGCGAGGGCGCGCATGCTAGCATCATCCGCGAGCCGTCCTCGCGGCTGACCACAATCCAGACGCCACCGTGCCCTCCTCGCCCAAAAAACGCAAACCATCGGCCAAAGCGCCGGCGCGCAGCCGGCTCAGCCCCGAGGAACGCGAGCGCAAAATAGTCGAGGGCGCCATCGCTTATTTTGCCGAGGTGGGTTTTTCCGGGCAAACGCGCGAACTGTCGCGCCAACTGGGCATCACCCAGCCGCTGCTTTACCGCTACTTCCCGTCCAAGCAGGCGCTGATCGAGCGCGTATTCAAGGAAGTCTTCCTCGGCCGCTGGAACCCGAACTGGCTGCTCGACATCGAGGACCCCGGCCGCAGTCTGCACCAGCGCCTGCTCGGCTTTTACCAGGCCTATGCGCACGCCACCTATCGCCCGGAGTGGATACGCATTTACATGTACGCGGGCCTGTCCGACACCGGCTTCAACCGCCGCTACATCGGCCTCATCCAGCGCCGCCTGCTGACGGCGATTTGTCGCGAGTTGCGCCGGCATTGCGGCGTAAGCAGCAAAAAGCCGGTGTCGCGCGCCGAAATCGAGTTTGTCTGGAAACTGCACGGCGGCATGTTTTATTACGCCATCCGCCGCTTCATCTACCGCGCCCCGGTGGAACAGGACTTCGCCGCCAGCGCCGACCACGCCATCACGGCGTTTCTGGCTGGTGCAAAGGCCGTTTATCCCGACCTGCTGCGCGCTCCCGGTGCGCCGGC
>CAYLPI010000068.1:18736-19048 GCA_964385505.1 uncultured Bordetella sp. | reverse complement strand
GTATTTCGTGACGCAGAATCCGCTCGATATCCCCGACACCGTGCTCGGCCAACTGGGCAACCGGGTGCAGCACGCGCTGCGCGCCTTCACGCCGCGCGACCAGAAGGCGGTCAAGTCGGCGGCCGAAACCATGCGCGCCAATCCCAAACTGAACGTCGAGACCGCCATCACCGAACTGTCGGTGGGCGAGGCCCTGGTGTCGCTGCTCGATGAAAAAGGCCGGCCGACGATCGTCGAGCGCGCCTTTGTGCTGCCGCCCGGTTCACGCATCGGACCGGCGAGCGAGGCCGAGCGCGACGGCGTGATCAAGTC
>CAYLPI010000068.1:17188-18726 GCA_964385505.1 uncultured Bordetella sp. | reverse complement strand
GATCAAGTCCTCGATCATCTACGGCCACTACGAAAAAATCGTCGACCGCGAGTCGGCGTATGAAAAACTCAATGCGCGCACCGTGTCGCGCCAGGGTCCGGCCGACGCAGTACCGACCGGTAGCGCAGAGCAGCCGGCACCGCCTGCGGCCGGAGGGGGCGGCTTTTTCGGCTCCCTTGGTGGATTAGGCGAGCTGCTTGGCGGCAGCACCGGCCCGCGCGGCGCGCATCGCGACGGCCTGCTCGAGTCGGCGGCGAAGAGCGCCGCGCGCGCCGTGGGGTCCCAGGTCGGGCGTGAAATCATCCGCGGCGTGCTCGGCTCCATCCTCGGCGGCAAGCGCCGGTGAGGCGGGTTCGATCACGCTGCAAACGGAAATGTCATTGCGCGGCCCCCCCGACTGCGCTCGGGGCAGACTCCGCCCGAGGAATCTGCTTTGGGGCGGATTCAACAGCAGATTCCTCGCCCCGCTCGGAATGACAATTTCTGCGGGCATCGTTTTGCAACCAGTTCCTTGCAATCCGGCCGGGCGTTGAACGGCGCCTCCTATCGCGCCATCGGCATCGCCCTCGCAATTTTCGGAGCCGCGCTGTTTTCGCTCAAGGGTGTCACCACCAAGCTGATCTATGAATATCGCGCCGATGCGGTGACGCTGCTTGCGCTGCGCATGTTGTTTTCGGTGCCGTTTTTCCTGCTCGCCGCAGCATGGTCGGGGCGCAGCGGCGCGGCGGCACCGCTGTCGCGGCGCGACCTGTGGCTGGTGCTGGTACTCGGGCTGCTCGGTTACTACCTCTCCAGCTTTCTCGATTTTCTCGGGCTGCTCTACATCTCGGCGACGCTCGAACGCCTGACGCTCTATCTCTACCCGACGCTGGTGTTGCTGCTCTCGATGGTGTTTCTCAAGGCGCGCGCCCGCGGCGTTGACGTCGCCGCAATCCTGCTGTCGTATGCCGGCATCGCCCTGGTGTTCCTGTCCGCCGGCAAACTCGGCGGATCGAACCTGCAGTTGGGCGCCGCCCTTGTTTTTGGCAGCGCCTTTGCCTACGCCATTTATCTGGTGGCGGGGACCGAGGTGATCAGGCGTATCGGTTCGATGCGCTTCACGGCCTATGCCATGACGGTATCGAGCGTTGCCGGCATCCTGCAGTTTTTTGCGCTGCGCCCGCTCGATGCGCTGGTGCTGCCGCCCGCCGCCTATGGCTGGCTCGCCGTGCTGGCCATTTTTCATACGGTATTACCGGTATTCATGATCGGCGAGGCGCTCAAACGCATCGGCGCGACGCGCTTCGCCGTGATCGGCGCAGTCGGCCCGATCACCACCATGGCGGTGGACTGGGTGGTGCTCGGCGAGAGCCTGAACGGCGCGCAGATTTTCGGCGCGGCACTGGTGCTCTCTGGCGTGCTGCTGGTAACCTTGAAACCGAAGTCATGAAAACCCGGGGTATGGATACCCAAGGTATGAAAACTCCGGGCATGATCAATCGTTACGAGGCGCGCGGCAAACCACGCAGCAGCGCACGCAGCAGCGCACGCAGCAGCGC
>CAYLPI010000068.1:0-17088 GCA_964385505.1 uncultured Bordetella sp. | reverse complement strand
CACGCAGCAGCGCACGCAGCAGCGCACGCAGCAGCGCCGCAATAATGGCGACAGGAAGGCAATAAATGGATCTTGGCATCAAGGGCAGGGTGGCGCTGGTCTGCGCGGCGAGCAGGGGGCTGGGTCGCGCCTGCGCGCTGTCGCTCGCGCGTGAGGGGGCGCTGGTCACCATCGTCGCGCGCAACCGGCAGTCGCTTGAAAAAACCGCGGACGAGTTGCGCGCCCTCACCGGCACCAGCATCACCGCGGTCGCCGCAGACATCACCTCGGAGGAGGGGCGCCACGCGGCGCTCGCCGCCTGTCCGCGCCCGGACATCCTTGTCACCAACGCCGGCGGCCCGCCACCGGGGAACTTTCGTGACTGGATGCGCGAGGACTGGCTCAAGGCCATCGACGCCAACATGCTGACGCCGATCGAGCTGATCAAAGCCACGGTGGACGCCATGATGGAGCGACGTTTCGGCCGCATCATCAACATCACTTCGGCCGCGGTAAAGGCGCCGATCGACGCACTGGGGCTGTCAAACGGCGCGCGCAGCGGACTCACCGGCTTTATTGCCGGCCTCGCACGCCAGACCGTGCGCCACAACGTCACCATCAACAACCTGCTGCCGGGCGCTTTCGAAACCGACCGGCTGCGGGCGGTGTTTGACCAGCAGGCGCGCGAAACGGGCGACAGCGCCGCCCTGCTGCACGCCGACCGCATGAAGGCCAGTCCGGCCGGGCGCTTCGGCGATCCGGCTGAATTCGGCGATGCCTGCGCCTATCTTTGCAGCACGCAGGCCGGATACATCACCGGGCAGAACATCCTGCTCGACGGTGGCGCCTTCCCCGGTACTTTCTGACCAACCCCCACCGACAACCCCAACGGAACGACAGGCAGCCCGGACACGCTCCGGGGCCGGCCTTGAGCACGCAATGATCCTCTACGCCACAACCATATTCCTAAGCGCATTTCTGCTGTTTCAGGTGCAACCGCTCATCGCCAAACTGATCCTGCCCTGGTTTGGCGGATCGGCCGCGGTATGGACCACCTGCATGCTGTTTTTCCAGGTGCTGCTGCTTGCCGGTTATGTCTATTCGCATGCGCTGATGGGCATACGCAGGCCCGCCACCCAGCGAATCATCCACTGCGTGCTGCTTGGCATCTGCGTACTGCTGCTGCCCATCGTCCCGGATGCGGCCTGGAAACCGGTCGATGGCGCGGACCCGACCCTGCGCATACTGGGCCTGCTCGCATTCAGCGTCGGTATGCCCTACTTCGTGCTCTCGACCACCGGGCCGCTGGTGCAGGCCTGGTATGCGCGCAGCCATATCGGCGCCTACCCCTACCGCCTGTTCGCGCTGTCCAACTTCGGCTCGCTGCTCGCGCTGCTGAGCTATCCGCTACTGGTCGAACCCTGGCTGTCGGCGTACTGGCAGACCATCGCCTGGTCCTCGGGCTTCGCCTTGTTCGCGCTGGTGTGCGCCACGCTCGCCTGGAAATCGACGGGCGGTCTCGCCGCCGTCGCGTCCTCCGACACCAGCAGCCACGCAGCGCCCACCGCGGGATTGAAAATCTGGTGGGCGGCGCTCGCCGCCTGCGCATCAACACTGCTGCTCGCGTTCACCAGCCACCTGTCGCTGAATATCGCGCCCATTCCTTTTTTGTGGGTGCTGCCACTGCTGCTTTACCTGCTGAGTTTCATCGTCTGTTTCGAGGCGCCGCGCTGGTACCGGCGCGACGTGTACTTCACGCTACTCGTCGCCGGCCTCGCCGGGGTCACCTACACGCTCGCCCCGGGGCACCTGCATCCGCCGGTGTACGTCATGGTGCCGCTATATGCGGTGACGCTGTTCTGCGCCTGCATGGTCTGCCACGGCGAACTGGCGCGCGCCAAACCGCACCCGCAGTACCTGACCGGGTTTTACCTGCAACTCGCCCTCGGCGGCGCGCTCGGCGGCCTGTTCGTCGGGCTGGTCGCGCCGCAGCTATTCAATGATCTGTACGAATTGCCGCTCGGACTGGTTGCGCTCGCCACGCTGTCGTTTGCGGCCCTGTACCGCGACCGCGCCAGCGTCCTGCACCGGCGCTTTGCGCTGCCCTCGCAGGCGTTCGCCGCGGCACTGGTCACCGCCATGGCCGGCACCCTCGCGTGGAGCTACGGCGTGTTCAGCAAGGGCGGCACCAATGCTTCTGCGGTGCGCAATTTTTACGCCGTGCTCAAAGTCGAGGATTCGGGCGTCGGCGAGGACGCCACGCGCGAACTCAAGCACGGCACAATCCAGCACGGCAGCCAGTTTCTTGACGCCGGCCGCCGCGCCTGGCCGACCACCTACTACGGTCCGATGTCGGGGGTCGCGCTCGCCATAAAATCGACCGCAGCGGCGCGGCGCATCGGTGTCGTCGGCCTCGGCGTGGGCACGCTCGCCACCTACGGCCGCGCCGGCGACGTAATGCGTTTTTACGAAATCAATCCGCAGGTGGTGGACCTGGCAAAGCAGCAGTTCGGTTTTCTCAACGACAGCAAGGCGGGCATTGAAGTCGCGCTCGGCGACGCCAGGCTGACGCTGGAGCGAGAACGGCCGCAGCAGTTCAATGTGCTGGCCGTGGACGCCTTTTCCAGCGATTCGATACCGGTGCACCTGCTCACGGTGGAGGCGTTCCGCGCCTATGTCCGCCACCTCAAGCCCGGCGGCATCCTCGCCATCCATGTCTCCAACCGTTACCTTGACCTGTTGCCGGTGGTGGCGCGGGCCGCACGCGAGCTCTCACTTGAGCTGAGGCAGGTCTATTCAGCCGAAAATTACGAGATTGGCGTATTCAGTGCGGACTGGCTGTTGCTGTCGCCCGCGGCTGCGGCATTCGACAACGACACGCTGCGTTCGGTGGCCAAGCCGCTGGAAGCGCAAGCCGACATCCGGCTGTGGACCGACGATTACAGCGACGTTTACGGCATTCTGAAGTAAGGCCCACGGCCCGGACCGGGGCATATTTCCCGCCAAGGCCGGCTTCCAATATACTGCGCACACAATCAATCCTGAGGAGGAGTCGGCACATGACAACGAACACGGCGGCAAAAATGACGGCTGGCCAAAAAACCAACCGGCGCACATTCATCAAGGCCGGTGCGGCCACCGCGGCTTCGGTCACGTTGGCCGGCTTTCCGTCCATCCTGCGCGCACAGGCGCCGATCGAACTGAAGATCAGCCACTACGTGCCGGCCCTGCACGGTTTGCAGACCGATTTCATCGAGCCTTGGGCCAAGGAGATCGAGAAGCGCAGCAACGGCCGCGTCACTCACAAGATCTTCGCCGGCGCCAGCCCCCTCGGCAAGGCCGAAAACCAGCTCGACCAGGTGCAGAACGGCATCGTTGACGTTGCCTTCGGCCTGTCAGGCAACCCGCGCGGCCGCCTGTCGCGCAGCCTCATCGTCGAAATGCCCTTCCTGATTGAAACCGCCGAACAAGGCACGCGCACGCTGATGTCGGCCTACCCCAAGTACCTGAAGGAAGAGTACAAGGGCCTCAAAGTGTTGTGCCTGCTGACCCACAATGCCGGTCACATCCATACACGCGACAAGAAAGTCGAGAAACTGGAAGACCTGGTGGGCCTGCGCCTGCGCACGCCCAGCCCCACCGTGTCAGCGATGCTGACGCAGTTGGGCGCGGTTCCAGTGGGCATGCCTCCGGGCGCTGCCTATGAGCAGATACAAAAGGGTGTCATCGATGGCGCCTGCTTCCCCTGGGATCCGGTGCGCGCATTCAAGATCGACGAGGTCACCAAGTTCCACACTGTCGCGAGCTTTTACACCGCTGCATTCTGGTTCGGCATGAACGAGAAAAAATACAACGCGCTGCCGGCCGAGGTCAAAAAAATCATCGACGACGTTTCGGGCGAATATCTCGCCTCGCGTATGCAGGGCTGGTGGGACAAGTGGGATGCAGCCGGCAGGGCCGCAGCCGTCGCGCGCAACAACACCATCATCACGCTCAACCCGGCCGAGCGCAAACGCTGGGCCGACGCGCTGATTCCGACCTATAACAAGGTGATGATCGAATACGAGGGCCAGGGCATCAAGAACGCGCGCGAGATTTACATCGAGATGCAGCGCGCCGCCGCAAAATTCGCACCGAAAAAAGCCTGACGCGGTTCAGGCTGCAACCGCCGATGGGCATCAACGTGCTCGACCGCCTCTGCGCGTGGTCCGAAACGATCACGCGCCGTGCGGCCTGGGCGGGTCTCGCGCTGCTCACCTGCGCGATGCTGGTCACGGTGCTCGATATCGCCACACGCCGCTCCGTCGGCTGGTCTGTGCCCGGCCTTGTCGATATCACACAGCTTTTTGTCATGAGCTTCGTCTATCTGTCCATCCCTTTCGCCTTCACGCGCGAGGCCAACGTCTCGGTTGAGTTTGTCACCGACTTTTTGTCCAAGCGCACCCTCGCCCTGGTCAGGGCAGCGGGCGCCCTTGCCGCAACCGCGTTGATGGTCGCGCTGACCTGGTACTGCCTGTTCCGCGCCCAGCAGCAACTGCAAAACGGCGACGCATCGCAAACCATAGGCATCCCCTTCATCTGGAACTGGGTGCCTCTGCTTTTCGGCTTCACACTCGGCATCGTCGCCAGCCTGCTGCAGGTCTTGCGCTATGCCCGCTTTGGATTGTTCGGCACCGGTTCCACGACAAGCGGCCAATCGGTGCAAATCTAGGATTCCCCGATGCAAGGTCCCACCCTCGGCTTGATCGGCTTTGCCGTGTGTATCGCGCTGATTTTTCTGCGCGTGCCTGTCGCCATCGCCATGGGCGTCACGGGTGCCGTCGGCTTCGGCCTGACCAACGGCTGGGACAGCGTCGCCTTCATCCTCGGCAAGGTACCGTTCGATACCGTGTTTCCCTATGACCTGTCGGTGGTGCCGCTGTTTGTCATGATGGGGGTGTTCGCCGGGCACGCCGGACTGTCGCGCAGCCTGTATAACTGCGTTGCCGCCTTTGTCGGCCAGTTGCGCGGAGGACTCGCCCTCGCCACCATCGGTGCCTGCGCGCTGTTCGGCGCGATTTGCGGTTCATCACTTGCCACCGCCGCCACCCTCGGTCGTGTCGCGCTGCCGGAGATGAAACGCCTCAACTACAACGACAGCCTCGCCGCCGCATCGATAGCGGCCGGTGGCACGCTCGGCGTGATGATTCCACCGAGCATCATTTTCGTCATCTACGCGCTGATGACCGAGCAGTCCATAGGCAAACTGTTCCTGTCCGGCATTCTCCCGGGCATCCTGGGTATCGCGCTGTATTGGGGTGCGGTCTATTGGACGACCCTGCGCAACCCGGCCGCCGGTCCCGCCGGTCCGCGACTCTCCTGGGCGGAAAAATTCACCTCGCTGCGCAATGTCTGGAAGGTCGCCGCACTGTTCGCGCTGGTGCTGGGCGGCATGTATTTCGGCTGGTTCACGCCGACCGAGGCCGCCGCGGTCGGCGCGGCCGGCGCCATATTGCTCGCCTGGATCGGCGGCCAGATCAACCGCGTCATGCTCAAGCAATGCATGATCGAGACCACCACCACGTCGGCGATGATCTTCATGATCCTCATTGGCGCCAATATATTCAATTTTTTTGTTGAAGCCACCGGTTTCACCCAGGCGACCGTCGAGTGGGTGCAGACCCAGGGTTTCAACCGCTGGACGGTGATGCTGATCCTGATGCTGTTCTACATTCTGCTCGGGTGCTTTCTTGACAGCATTTCGATGATCCTGCTGACCATTTCCGCGGTATATCCGCTGATCACGACCCTGGGCTTCGATCCGATCTGGTTCGGCGTCATGGTGGTCACCGTTGCCGAGATTGGCATGATCACACCACCGGTGGGCATGAACCTGTTTGTGCTGCAAGGCACCTGCGGCATTCCCATGGGCACCATCGTTCGCGGCATAACACCCTTTGTGTTCGCCGATGGCATCCGGCTGCTGCTGCTATGCCTGTTTCCCTGGATTGCGACCTGGATTCCGTCGCAAATGGGCTGAATCTGCATTCCGGGGGACGGCGCGCGCCTGGGCGCAGCCCGGTCATGTGCGGCACACCGCCGCTGATTGCATACGCTGTGCAATGACTTCCCCCCCCTTTCGCCCGTCGCTGGAGTTCGCCGACAAGGAGGCGCACATTGCCGGCCTGCTGGCGCAGGGAAAGCGCGAGGCCTGCCTGCAATTGATCGTGGCCGAAACCAACCTGCTGTGTACAGACCCCGCCTACAACGGCCGCGCACTGTATCTTCCCGGCCTCGACAAGGTGCTCGCGACCATCGCGGCGCAGATCGACGCCAATGCAGCGCCCTGCCCGAAACCGGCAACGCCGTGGGACGTGGTCGTGGTGGCAACGCAAATGGAATCGCAGGGCGGCCACTCGCGCGTCATTGAGGACATTTGCCAGGCGGTGCCGAACCCGCTGCTGATACTCACCGACGCCTACGACAGCTATGCCGACGGCAGGCTCGATCTGGCGCAGTTTTACGAGCGCGTTCCCCAGGCCCTGGTGGTAGTCATCCCGCGCGGCATGTTCATCAACAAGGCGCAGGAGTTGCACCAGGTATGCCGCTCGCTGGATGCGCGCAATGTTCTCGTACTCACCCACCATTCCGACCCGGTCGCGTTTGCCGGTATCGCCTCGGTGCAGACCAGCCCGGCAATGAGAAAATTCCTCGTCCATCATGCCGACCACAACCCGGCGCTGGGCATGACCCTGGCGTCATTCGTTCACGTCGACTGCACCGAGTACCTGCGCGGCGTCTGCTCGGCCGAATTGGGGCGCGCCGCGCACCTGCTGCCCCTCACCGCGCCCGATCTCGGCCCGAGGCCGGAGCGGGCCTGGCCGCAAAAAATATGCTCCACAGTCACCGCCGGCAGCGCCAGCAAGTTTCGGCGCGAGGGTGAGTTCGCCTACGTCAAAACACTGACGCGGATCCTGACTGTGATCGAGGGGCGTCACCACCACATCGGGACGCTTCCCGGCGACTGGGTGAGCGATATTCGCGCCGGCCTGCAATCGCGCGGCATCGATCCCGGGCGCTTTGTCTATCTCGGCAGCGTGCCCTCGCTATGGCAGGCGCTGAAGAGTGTGGACGCGGACTTTTACGTCGCCTCGGCGCCGGTCGCCGGCGGCCGCGCGGCAATCGAGGCGCAGGGTTGCGGCTTTCCGGTGGCCTACTTCAAGCACCCGGACCAGCCGCACCTTTTCCAGATCGACGAAGTGTATGCATCGCGCGAACTGGCTTGGAGCGGACTGGACGATTTGCAGCAATGCCTCGCCATGGACGGCGCGCGCCTGCGCGCCTGCGCCGAGGCGGCGCGCCGCCACTACCTAAAACACCACAGCCCGGACGCGTTTCGGACCGCCCTGCAAGGCCTGCTCGACGCTGCTGCGTGATCCCCCGCGCAGCAGCGGCAAACCGCCCCCCACTGGGGAAGGATAAAATCCGCCTGGAGTCGAGCGCCGTCGGGAATACCTTACACTTCGTTGCGCTGATCCAATTGATCGTCGTATCCGTTACCGTTTCACCGGAGGCTTCATGAACGCACCCAAAATCGCCGGCGTCGCATCGCTCGGCCTGAAAGACAGCGGACTGTTCCGCCAGCAGTGCTACATCGACGGCGCTTGGGCCGATGCCGACGACGGCAAGACTGTTGCCGTACATAACCCGGCCACCGCCGAAATACTCGGCACAGTGCCGAAAATGGGCACGGCGGAAACGCGCCGCGCGATTGCCGCGGCCAACGCCGCATTCCCCGCCTGGCGCGCCAAAACCGCCAAGGAACGCAGCATCATCCTGCGCAAGTGGTTCGAACTGCTGATGCAGCACCAGGAAGACCTCGCCAAGTTGATGACCGCCGAGCAGGGCAAACCGCTGAGCGAGTCACGCGGTGAAATTGCCTATGCCGCCTCGTTCATCGAATGGTTTGCCGAAGAAGGCAAGCGCATCTACGGCGACACCATCCCGCAACACCAGTCCGACAAGCGCATTGTCGTGCTGAAGGAACCGATAGGCGTGTGTGCCGCGATCACGCCATGGAATTTTCCCGCCGCCATGATCACGCGCAAAGCCGGCCCCGCGTTGGCCGCCGGCTGCACCATGGTGGTCAAGCCGGCCACCGCAACGCCTTACTCGGCGCTGGCGATGGCCGAACTGGCCGCTCGCGCCGGCGTGCCCAGAGGCGTGTTGTCCGTGGTCACCGGATCGGCTGCAGCCATCGGCGCCGAAATGACCTCCAACCCCGTCGTGCGCAAGCTGACCTTCACCGGCTCGACTGAAATCGGCAAGCAACTGATGGCGCAGTGCGCGGCGACCGTCAAGAAAACCTCGATGGAGCTGGGCGGCAACGCGCCCTTCATCGTGTTCGACGACGCCGACCTGGATGCCGCGGTAGAGGGCGCGATCATTTCCAAATTCCGCAACAACGGCCAGACCTGCGTCTGTGCCAACCGCATCCTGGTGCAGGACAAGGTTTACGACGCGTTTGCCGCCAAACTGGCGGCCAAAGTGCAGACGCTCAAGGTCGGTAACGGCCTCGAGGAGGGCATCACCACCGGGCCATTGATCGACGAATCGGCGGTGACCAAGGTCGAAGAGCACATCAGCGACGCGCTGGCCAAGGGCGCCAAGGTACTGACCGGCGGCAAGCGCCACACGCTGGGCGGACTGTTCTTCGAGCCGACCGTACTGGGCGGGGTCGATACCAGTATGAAGGTGACGCGCGAGGAAACCTTCGGCCCGGTCGCGCCGCTGTTTCGCTTCAAGACCGAGGCCGAGGCGATACAGATGTCCAACGACACGGAATTCGGATTGGCCTCGTATTTTTACGGCCGTGACATCGGCCGCATCTGGCGGGTCGCCGAGGCATTGGAGTACGGCATCGTCGGCATCAACACCGGCCTCATCTCCACCGAGGTCGCGCCATTCGGCGGCGTCAAGGAATCGGGCATAGGGCGCGAGGGCTCCAAGTACGGCATCGAGGACTTCCTCGTCATCAAGTACCTGTGCATCGGCGGAATCGACCGCTGACCGTGCTGCAGACAGGCGACGCGGCGGCGGATGTCCGGGGGCCGGGCGAAAAGCTCGCGCTTCTGGTCGACGCGTTTGTCGCGGGCCAGCCGACGCATATTTTCAACAGCCCTGTTTTCTTCAGCCTGCACGCCACAGAGCGCAAGGCAAGGGGTCATTACTTCCAGCTCGTCGAACGCAAGAGCGGCGATGTGCTGGCCGAAGTGCACTTCACCGAAACCGGTCCGGGTTGTTACCGCAGTCCTGCGCGCGGCACCTTCGGCGGCATCAGCGCCCCAGGCGAGCTCTCGCTGGAGCAAATCGAGTTCTTCGCCGACGCGATCGAAGCCGTGCTGCGCGCCGACGGCGCTGCGCGGTTGCAAATCGTCATGCCGCCGGCCAGCCATGACCTGGCCCTGCATGCCAAATGCTTCAATGTGTTTGCCCGCCGCGGCTTTACCGTTGTCGCTCAGGAGATCAACTACGATCTTGCCGTAACCGCCGAGCCACTCTGCGCACGCATGGATTACGGCAATCGCAAACGCCTCAACAAATGCCTGCGCGAGGGCTTTGCCGCAGTGCGCCTTGATGCCGGCCAGTATGAATCGGCCTACCTTCTCATTGCCGCCAACCGCCGGCGCAAGGGCTATCCGGTGACCATGGACTTCCCGGCAATCATGGTCATGGTCGATCGCTTCGGCGACAGGATGCGGTTTTTCGGCGTAAGGCGTGAGGGCATGCTGGCCGCCGCCGCCGTCTGCATCGCCGTCAGCACCCGGGTGATGTCGGTGTTCTACTGGGGCGACGCGGAGGGCATGCAGGAGTACTCGCCGGTCGTCCCGCTCGCCGCGGCCATCTACGAACACTGCCAGGCAGAGGGCTTTTCCATTCTCGACACCGGCATAGGCACCGAAGCGGGCGAGCCCAACCACGGCCTCATCCGCTTCAAGCGCAGCCTGGGCTTTCGCGAATCGCCAAGACTGACCATGGGCAAGGACGTTTCCGGCGATGCGTGATCTCGAGCGTTACCAGGCCGATTACGAGACGCTGCCCTTTGAGGCCGTCCAGGCGGCCTATCGCAGGCGTCACGTCATCGAGACACTGGACCGCTTTGGCGGCGGCGACGTGCTCGAAGTCGGCTGCGGCACCGAAGCGCTGTTTTTGCACTACAAGGCGTATCGCAGCATGCTGGTCGTTGAGCCTGCGGCGCAGTTCCACGCGCGCGCCCTCGCCGCGGCGCATGGCCGCGCCAATGTCGGCGTGCTGCTGGGAGGCCTGCAGCAAGTGGCGCCGCAACTCGCACCAAGGCATTTTGACCGCATCGTCATGAGCAGCCTGCTGCACGAGATTCCCGACCCGGGCGCCCTGCTCGCCTGCGCACGGGATCTGTGCCCGGATCACAGCACCCTGCATGTTTACGTCCCCAACGCACGCTCCTTTCACCGCCTGCTCGCGCTGGAAATGGGACTCATCAAGGACGTGCACGAGGTCTCGGCGACACAGGCGCGCATGCAGCAATCGGCAACATACGATCGCGACACCCTGGCGGCACTGCTCGATGCGAGCGGCTTTGACGTCATCGAAAGCGGCAGCTTTTTCATCAAGCCCTTTACCCACGCCCAGATGGCGGAACTGCGCGAAAAGGGGCTGCTCCCTGATCTCATGCTCGACGGACTATACGGCCTGAGCCGGCACCTTCCGGACGCCGGCTCCGAACTCTACGCCGTCGCTCGCAGGAAGCCCTGACATGGCCGGGCCGGTAATGGTCGCCGGAAGCAATCTGGCCGCAATGGTGGCCGCAGAGTCCATCGCCGACGCGGGGACAGAGGTCACGCTGGTCAATCCGGCGCCCCACTGGGGGGCGCATTTTGCCGGAATTGAGCTCGACGGTCGCCGCTTCGATCCGGGCATGGTCTTGTTTGAGTTCAGCGCCTTCAACAATGAACCGCATCCCGACGTGCTCGGCTACGACGCGGAAAAGCGCAACGACTGCGGCCGCTTTGCCGCGCTCGTAGCCCGCTACGTCGGCACACGCGTCCTGACGGTGGAAGTGCCGCAACCGGCCATGTGGCTCGGCGGCCGCGTGCTTCCCGATATGGTCATCAGCAACCGCATCGAGGCGCTCGCCCTGCTGGACGGGCCGACGCGTGATCGCATCCGCGACGAACTGGCGGCCATTTGTGCCGACGGCCCCGGACGACTGCACGCTTCGCGCAAGACACTCGAGCCGCGCTTTGCCGCCGCCGACTTGGCCACTGTCTCGATCGCCAATCATGGCAGGACGCTGCACGAGGCCCTGTTCGAACCTTTGTGCCGGAAAATTCTCGGCGTCAGCTGCGCTGAAATTCTCGCCACCTTTCACCGCGCTGCGTGGCTGCCGCTGTTTTACCCGGAAACCCTGTTGTCGCAGTTCGGCCCTGCGCCTCAGCGCCTGCCGCAAACCCGGTTTCACTACCCGGCGGAGGGAACGGCCAGTGCCCTCGCCCGCGTATTGGGCGCCACGGTAGAAGCGCATCCGCGCATACGCATTCTGCGCACTACGGTGCGAAAAATCGCACTACCGTCAGTTGATATGGCAGACGGTAGCGGTGTTGCCGCCGCAAATATGGTGTGGACGCTCGACCCGGGCTCGCTCATCGCGGCTGCAGATCCAGCCGCAACCCGCGCCGATCATGCGCGTGCCAGCATAGGCATGTGCTTCATCGCGCTGCCGCAACAACAGCTCAGAATGGCTGTAAGTACGCTGTTCGTCGCCGACCCGGAGTACGCCATTTACAGAATCACCGACCAGGAGAACTGCGCCGGCATCACCGCGGCGGAGCACCGGCTTGTCGTCGAATTCAGCCCGGGCGCGCTTGGTCGCCGTGGCCTTAACGATGCGACCGCGCAGCAACAGGCAATAGTGCACGAACTGGTGGCGCTGGGCCTCATCGCCACGCCGCAGTCAGTGGCATACTGCGCAATCAAGATACTGAACAACGCGTTGATGATCCCCGATACCGCCAATCGCGACACGTTCCGGCAACAGCGGGACTGGCTGCGCCGCCACCTGCCGGCGGTAAAACTCGCCGGCCTGTCAGCCGGATTTTACGCCGGGGCCATGAACGACCAGATCGTGCAAGGCCTCAAACTGGGCGCCGAACTGGGGGGGCGCGAATGAGCAAATCCGAGCTTGACCGCATCGCGCGCGACTACCACGCCAATACCGATATCCGGGACAAGCATATCGAGGACATGTGCCAGCGTTACTGCGGCGAGTGGATCGTCCGGGCCGCCGGGCCGGCGAAACGCGTGCTCGAACTCGGTTACGGCGAGGGCATCATCACCGGCATGCTGCTGGCGGCGGGCCGCGAGGTCACCGTGGTCGAGGGGGCGAAGCTTTTGCATGATGCCCTCACCGGGGTCTTCGGCTCGCGGGTGCACGCCGTGCACGCCTTGTTCGAAGAGTTCTCCCCAGCCGCGCCGTTTGACGCCATCATCGCCTCACATGTACTGGAGCATGTCGACGACCCGGTCGCACTGCTGCGGCGCATGGCCGGCTGGCTTGCGCCGGGGGGGCGGCTGGTCATCGTCGTACCCAACAAGGAATCGCTACATCGTCGCCTTGCCGTACTGATGGGCTTGCAGCCTGCGCTCGACACTCTGGGCGCACGCGACCGACTGGTCGGACACCAGCGCGTCTACTCGCACGCCACCCTGGAGCAGGATTTGCGCGCGGGTGGATACACGCTTACGGAAAAGACCGGATTCTTCCTCAAGCCGGTCGCCAATTCGATGATGCTCGGCTATTCGACCGAACTTCTTGGTGCCATGAATCAGATCGGACCGCAATTGCCGATGGAACTGCTCGCCAACATCGGCGTCCTCGCCGGCAGGGTGGAATGAGCGATGAGCCTTGACCTGTGCCGCCTGATCGAACTGCCACGCGTCCCGGATGCGCGCGGCAACCTGACCTTTGTCGAGTCAGGCCGGCATGTCCCGTTCGAGTTCAAGCGCGTCTATTACCTTTACGACGTCCCCGGAGGCGCGAGCCGCGCCGGGCATGCGCACAAGCGACTGCAGCAAGTGATCATCGCCATGTCCGGCAGCTTCGACGTTCACCTCGATGACGGCGTAAACAAGCGCGCCTTCCATCTCAACCGCTCCTATGTCGGCTTGTATATTCCGTCGATGATCTGGCGCGAGATCGATAATTTTTCGTCAGGTGCGGTATGCATGGCGCTCGCTTCCGAAAATTATGACGAGTCCGATTACTTCCGCACCTACGCGACATTCATGGAAGCGGCCAAAAGCGCATGAGTGCGCCTCATCGCGGATTGCGGTACACATCACAATGGCCGGAATGCGCATTCTAAAGGCGCTAAAATCGGGCCTCGACGCGCGCGAGGCACAGCGGGTCAAGGATGCCCTTCTTGGCGCGAAAGCGCAGTGGGAAAGCGGCGACAGGGAACAGGCGGTCGCCTTGGTGAGAAAGACCATCGCATCGGCCACCCACCTCCCGGACGGCTACTTCCTGCTGGGACGCTACCTGATGCGCCTGGGACAACTGCACGAGGCGCATGCGGCGTTTTGCAAGGCACTCGAGCGGTCGTCGCAGTTTCCCCATATTCTCCACGCACAGGTATTCGTCGCGGTAGCGACGGCCAGAATCGCGTTTGAGGCAGGAGAAAAATCCTACCTGCCGGCACCCGCGTTGCCGCAAAACCCGCCCTGCGTGTCCGTCATCATCTGCAGCATCAACGAAGCGCGCTATGCGCAATCCGTGGCGCAATACCACCGCCTGCTCGAGGGCGTTCCGCACGAGATCATCGGCATTCACGACGCCACGTCCCTATGCGAAGGCTATAACCGCGGCGTCAGGCAAAGCTGCGGGGATCTGCTGGTCTTTTCGCACGACGATGTCGAGATCGTCACGCCCGATTTTGCTGCACGCCTGATTGCCAGCCTTCAGGCCAACGACGTGGTCGGCGTGGTCGGATCGACTTTCGCCTGCGGTGCGACCTGGTTCGGCAGCGGCTGGCCGTATCTTCGCGGCCAGTTCGGCATGCCGGTGAAACCGGGACCGGGCGTGACTGCCTATGTGTTCGGACTGCACGACCAGCTCGCCTCGCAAGTGCAGGTACTGGACGGATTCTTCCTCGCGGCAAAGCGCAGCGTCGCACTGGCGGTGCCGTTCGACGAGCATACTTTCGACGGATGGCATCTATACGACATAGATTTCACCTTCTCCGCGCACGTAAGGGGCTTTCGTGTCGCCGTCTGCAACGATCAGTTGATGATCCATGAATCCCACGGAAAATTCGACGAAGCCTGGAATGTTTACCAGGAGCGTTTTCTGAAAAAACATGAAAATAACCTGACTTTTTCCGGCAAGGCGGTTTTCAACCAGGAAAGCGGCGGGCCGGTGCAAATTCTCGTGCCATCGATTGACGAATGGTGCGTTATCACCAAAAGCCTGATCGCCGCCGACTACCCGCCAGGCTCGATCAATGCCGCGGCAGTTCGCTGATTGCGGGTTACCGCGTCAAATCCGCCATAATCGGCACGATCCCGCCAGCCCCATCACCAGAGGCGCGCCAACCCGCGCCGCCGCCGACGCCGATGACCATCCCCTTTCTTGACCTCGCCGCGATCAACGCCGAAATCGGCGCCGAGCTCGACACGGCACTGACCCGCGTTCGCGTCGCCTCGCACTACATCCTTGGTCCAGAGCTCGAGGCTTTCGAGCACGAGTTCGCAGCGTATTGCGGCGCATCGCAGTGCATCGGTGTCGGCAATGGTCTGGATGCGCTCAGCCTGACGCTTCGGGCTGCGGGCATCGGACCCGGTGATGAGGTCATTGTGCCCAGCCACACCTTCATCGCCACCTGGCTGGCGGTGACCGCCTGCGGGGCAACGGTCGTTCCGGTCGAACCGGAGAAGAATGGATTCAACATCGATCCGGCCGGCATCACCGCCGCAGTGACGCCGCGTACGCGCGCCATCATACCGGTGCACCTTTACGGCGAACCGGCCGACATGGACGCGATCAACGCCGTCGCCGCAAAGCACGGGCTGTTCGTGCTCGAGGATGCGGCGCAGGCCCACGGCGCACGGTACCGGTCCCGTCGCGCCGGCGCGCTGGGGCACGCCGCCGCATTCAGTTTTTATCCTGCCAAGAACCTTGGCGCGCTCGGTGACGGCGGCGCCGTAGTGACCGGCGACGCTGCGCTGGCGGCGAAGATACGCGCTTTGCGCAACTACGGCTCGACCGAGCGTTATGTCCACCCCATCGAGGGCGGAAACTCCCGCCTCGACGAAATCCAGGCAGCCTGCCTGCGCGTCAAACTGCCACACCTTGACAGCGGCAACGCACGACGCCGGCGGCAGGCAACGCAGTATCTTGGTGCGCTTGCCTCAAGCAGACTCATATTGCCAGGTACCCAAGAGGGAACCGAACCGGTATGGCATCTTTTCGTGGTGTGCAGCGCCGAACGCGACCACCTTCAGCGAAAGCTTCGCGACGCCGGCATTGCCACGCTGATCCATTATCCGAAGCCGCCCCATCTGCAGGGAGCGTATGCGTCGCTGGGTTTTGGCCCCGGGGCATTCCCCCGTGCAGAACGGCTGGCGAATGAAGTGCTGAGCCTGCCCATCGGCTGGAACTTCGACACCGCCGCAGTCGCGCACAGCATCGCAAAGGTGGCAGGACACTGACATGAGCGACACCACCCGCGCCCCCCTTGTAAGCATATGCATGCCGGCCTATAACCACGCCGGCTATGTCGGTTTTGCCATCGAGAGCATCCTCGCCCAGACCCGCGGTGACTTCGAACTGCTGATCAACGACGATTGCTCGTCCGACCTGACTTACGAGGTCATCCGCTCCTACGATGATCCGCGCATCAAGGCGCAGCGCCAGGATTTTCGCTCCGGACCCAGCGTGACGCTCAACGCCGCGATGCGCCGCGCCCGCGGCAAGTATATTGCCCTGTGCGCCTCCGACGATTTGTGGCTGCCGGAGAAACTCGCGTTGCAACTGCCCTTCATGGAGGCGCACCCCGGCGTCGCCGCGCTGTTCGGCAAGCCCTGGCTCATCGACGCGCAGGGCGCGCGCCTGCCCGATACGGCGCACAACGAACTGGCTGCCGATTTTGGCGGCGAAGGCTTCGACCGCCGGCAATGGCTGTTGTGGCTGTTTCGCAAGGGCAACTGCCTGTGCGCCACCTCGCCGCTGCTGCGCACCGATGCCGTCAGGGCGACCGGGGAATTCGACCCGCTGATGCTGCAATTGCAGGACCTTGATTACTGGGTGCGCCTGCTGCAAAAATTCGACATCCGATTGTCGTCCGATCGCGTCGTCGAGTACCGCGTCAATGCGGGCGGGGTCAATATTTCCGGCGCGTCAATGGCCTCGTACGCGCGTATTTCCCATGAGTATTACCGCGTTCTCGGCCGTTTTGCCGAGGGCGACGCCGCCGCTACGCTGGCCGCGGCGCCGCTGCAAAGCGATCCCTTGTTCACCTGGCAGCCGGCCGCGCCAAGTCGTGATCTTTGCATCGCCCGGCACGCGCTCGAATGTGCAATGAGCAGTTCACTGTCGTCCGCATACTTCCTGTTTGCGATGGACTGCCTGCATCGCCATGGCGATGACGCCGGCCTTGCCGGGGCCGCCGGCGAGAAAATCCTGTTCAGCCTGGCCTTGTTTGAGGTCACCGGCTCCTCGCTCGCCCAGGATGTGTTGCTGGGCATGTCAAAATCGATCTCACTGGAGCAAGCGCTGATCGCCAGGCAACAGGAAATCGACGCCTTGCGCGCGGAACTCGAAGCACTGAAGCGCGCGCCCACGGCGGCAAGCCCGGGTTCGGGCGCCGGCAGCCTGCGCGATTCGCCTGGACGCGTTTTCGGCCCCGGCAAGAATTCCTGAGCGTGCGAACGCGTCGTATCACCGATGAGTGAGGGCACCGGGAACACAGTGGACGCCTTGTATCGCGAGGGTGCCGCCGCCTGGGATGCCGGGCGCCACGCCGAGGCTGCGATGCACGCACGCGCCGCCATTGCAATCGAGCCGGGCCTGCCGGCGCTGCATTTCCTGCTGGGTAG
>CAYLPI010000067.1:12270-19272 GCA_964385505.1 uncultured Bordetella sp. | reverse complement strand
CGGCGCAGGCTTGGCTGCAAAACTGGCTCGCAGGGGTGGGTGGGGAGGAGGCGACCGGGGCCGCTGCCGACGGCGAAGCAAAGGCGCTGATGTTGCAGCAACTGGCCTCGAGCGCCGCCGCATTGCAATCCGGTTGCCTCCAGCTACATGTGGATTTATGGACACGCATGCTGGCGCGCGAAGCCGGCCAGACCTACACGCCGCTGGTGTCGCCCGATCGCACCGACCGGCGTTTTTCCGCCGCCGAATGGCGCGACAACCCCTATTACGATTACCTCAAGCAGTCCTATCTCATCAACGCGCACTTCCTCAACGGCATCGTCGAGACCTCCGCCATCGAGGGGCGGAAAAAAGACCAGTTACGCTTCCTGACGCGCCAGTACATCGATGCGCTCGCGCCGACCAACTTCGCCGCGACCAATCCCGAGGCGCTGAGCCTTGCCGTGAGGTCAAACGGCGAAACACTCGGCAAGGGCATCCAGAACCTCGTCGATGACCTCGAGCGCGGACGCATCTCGATGACCGACGAATCGGTGTTCGAAGTCGGTCGCAATATCGCCACCACTGCGGGCGATGTGGTGTTCGAGAACGAGCTTATCCAGTTGATCCAGTACAAACCGCTGACGGCAAAGGCGGCGGTGCGACCCCTGGTGATGGTGCCGCCATGCATCAACAAGTTCTACATCATGGATCTGCAGCCGGACAATTCACTCGTGCGCCATGCCGTGGAGCAGGGACAGACGGTGTTCATGGTCTCCTGGCGGCAGATCACCGGGGAACTCGGACAGGTCGGATGGGATGACTACATCGAAAAAGGCGTGCTCGCCGCAATCGGCGCCGCGCGCAAGGCGAGCGGCGCAAAACAAGTCAACGCGCTCGGTTTTTGCGTCGGCGGCACGCTGCTCGCTTCGGCGCTTGCGGTGAAGGCGGCGCGCGGCGAGGACGATGTCGCCAGCCTTACGCTGCTCGCCACCATGCTCGATTTCGAGGACACCGGCGAGATCGGCCTGTTCGTCGATGAGAAATCGGTGGCGGCGAAGGAGCAGGCGCTCGCCGCAGGCGGCGTGATGCCGGGCAAGGAACTGGCGTTTGCGTTTTCTGCGTTGCGCGCGAACGACCTTGTCTGGTCGTATGTCGTCAACAACTACCTCAAGGGCAGGACGCCCGACGCCTTCGACCTGTTGTACTGGAACTCCGACAGCACCAACCTGCCGGGCCCGATGTATTGCTGGTACGTGCGCAACATGTACCTCGAGAACAGCCTGCGCGAGCCGGGCAGGCTGTCGATGTGCGGCGTACCCGTGGACCTGTCCGCCATCAAGATCCCGGCGTACATCCTGGCAACGCGCGAGGACCATATCGTGCCCTGGCAGACCGCCTTCCGCTCGATCGCGCTGCTCGGTGGCGATGTCCGATTCGTACTCGGCGCGAGCGGGCATATCGCCGGCGTCATCAATCCGGCGAAAAAGAACCGCCGCAGTTTCTGGCAGGCTGGCAAAGCCGCTGCCGGCGCGGACCAATGGCTGGCCTCGGCGACGGAAACGCCGGGCAGTTGGTGGAGCGATTGGGACGGCTGGTTGAAGCAGTTTGCCGGTGGTGAGAAATCCGCGCCAAAAAAGCCCGGCGGCCGTGGACTCAAGGCTATCGAACCGGCGCCCGGACGCTATGTTAAGGAACGGGCCTAGGCCGCTGTCCTGGAGTACTGAGCACAGCACGTCAATGCAACACGCGAAACACG
The DNA here is from genome assembly GCA_964385505.1 of uncultured Bordetella sp. Lineage (GTDB taxonomy): Bacteria > Pseudomonadota > Gammaproteobacteria > Burkholderiales > SG8-39 > CAITSH01. The sequence continues at coordinate 17,534 of CAYLPI010000067.1, read as the reverse complement.
ACTGACCCCTGGCATATCGACAACATAAAACAGAAGGACGGAGACCATCATGACAGACGTAGTGATTGTTGCGGCAGGCAGGACGGCAGTGGGCAAATTCGGCGGCACGCTGGCAAAAATTGCCGCGGCCGACCTCGGTGCACACGTGATCAAGGGCCTGCTCTCGCGGGCCGGGCTCAAGCCCGAGCAGATTTCCGAAGTCATCCTCGGCCAGGTGCTGACCGCCGGCGTCGGCCAGAACGCCGCGCGCCAGGCGCTGATCAAGGCGGGGCTGCCCGACATGTGTCCGGCGATGACCATCAACAAGGTGTGTGGTTCGGGTCTCAAGGCCACGCATCTCGCGGCGCAGGCGATCAAGGCCGGTGACGCCGAGATCATCATTGCCGGCGGCCAGGAAAACATGAGCGCGTCGCCGCACGTCATGAACGGTTCGCGCGACGGCTTTCGCATGGGCGACGCCAAGCTCATCGACACCATGATCGTCGATGGGCTGTGGGATGTTTATAACCAGTACCACATGGGTGTCACCGCCGAGAACGTCGCCGCCAAATTCGGCGTCACGCGCGCCGAGCAGGATGCGTTCGCCGCAGCCAGCCAGCAAAAGGCCGAAGCGGCGCAAAAGGCCGGCAAGTTCAAGGATGAAATCCTGGCGCTGGAAATTGCGCAAAAAAAGGGCGCAGCGCTGGTGTTCGACACCGACGAGTATCCCAAACACGGTACCACTGTGGAATCGCTCGCCGCGCTGCGGCCGGCCTTTGACAAGAACGGCACGGTGACGGCCGGCAACGCCTCGGGCATCAATGACGGTGCCGCCGCCGTGATCATGATGTCGGCGAAAAAGGCCGATGAACTGGGGCTCAAGCCGCTGGCACGCATCAAGGCCTACTCCTCGGCCGGTGTCGATCCGAAGATCATGGGCATGGGGCCGGTGCCCGCCTCCAGGCTGTGCCTTGCCAAGGCCGGCTGGAGCGCCCAGGACCTCGACCTGATGGAGATCAACGAGGCCTTTGCCGCGCAGGCCATCGCCGTCAACAAGGAAATGGGCTGGGATACCTCGAAGATCAACGTCAACGGCGGCGCCATCGCCATCGGCCACCCGATCGGCGCGTCCGGCTGCCGCATCCTCGTCACGCTGATTCACGAAATGATCCGGCGCGACGCAAAAAAAGGCCTCGCTTCGCTTTGCATCGGCGGCGGCATGGGCGTTGCCCTTGCCATTGAGCGCTGATGCGACGGACCGAAGGACCGCACTGATGGCCAACGATGTCGCCGACAAAAATGCGCCCGCGGCCCGGGCCGCGGGCGTGCCGGTGAAACCCGCGGCGCAACGCATCGCCTTTGTCTCCGGTGGCATGGGCGGGATCGGTACCGCCGTGTGCAGGCGCCTTGCCGGCACCGGTGTCAAAGTCGTCGCCGGCTGCCTGCCCGACTACGAGCGCAAGGAAGCCTGGCTGCAGATGATGCGGGCCGCCGGGCTGCAGGTGCACGCAGCCGAGGGCAATGTCGAGGATTTTGATTCCTGCGCCGAAATGTTTTACAAAGTCGGTGCAACCATCGGGCCGATCGACATTTTGATCAACAATGCCGGCATCACGCGCGACGGGCTGTTCAAGCGCATGTCCCCCGGCGACTGGTACGCGGTGATCAACACCAACCTCAACTCGGTGTTCAATGTCACGCGGCAGGTGGTCGAGGGCATGACCGATCGCGGCTGGGGCCGCATCATCAATATCTCATCGGTCAATGCCCTCAAGGGTCAGTTCGGTCAGACCAACTACTCCGCCGCCAAGGCCGGCATGCACGGCTTTTCCAAGGCGCTGGCGCAGGAGGTGGTCAAGAAAGGCGTCACCGTCAACACCATCTCCCCGGGATACGTCGCCACCGACATGGTGATGGCGATCAAGCAGGAAGTGCGCGACCAGATCGTCGCCCAGATTCCGATGGGCAGGCTGGCGCAGCCGTCGGAAATCGCCGCGCTGATCGCCTACCTCGCCTCCGACGACGCGGCGTATGTAACCGGCGCCAATATCTCGATAAACGGCGGCCTGCACATGGAGTAGGTGCGTTCCCGTCGTCGGACCGGGTGCAGTTTATTGACGGGCTTGGATTTGGTGACATAATCGGTGACAGTACAAATAGCTGTCTCTGAGGAGGGAAGAATGGCGCAACGCGTGGCGGTAATTACCGGCGGCATGGGCGGGCTGGGCGAGTCGATCAGCACCAAAATGGCCGATGCCGGGTACAAGGTGGTGGTCACGCACTCGCCGGGAAACACCGGCGCCGCCCAGTGGATTTCGGACATGAAGGGGCGCGGTTACACCTTTCACGCCTGCGCCGTCGATGTCGCCGACTTCGATTCCTGCCAGCAGGCGGTGGCGCGAATCCAGGCCGACGTCGGGCCGGTAGATATCCTTGTTAACAACGCCGGCATTACACGCGACATGACCTTCAAGAAAATGGCCAAGGTGGATTGGGATGCGGTGATGCACACCAACCTCGACAGCGTGTTCAACATGACCAAGCCGGTCTGCGACGGCATGGTCGAGCGTGGCTGGGGCCGGGTCATCAACGTGTCCTCCGTCAACGGATCGAAGGGCGCGTTCGGGCAGACCAACTACTCGGCCGCGAAGGCGGGCATGCACGGTTTTACCAAGGCCCTGGCGCTTGAGGTCGCGCGCAAGGGTGTCACCATCAACACCATCTCCCCGGGCTACATCGGCACCAAGATGGTGACCGCGATTCCGAAGGAAATTCTCGACACCAAAATCATTCCGCAAATCCCCGTCGGGCGCCTTGGCAAGCCCGAGGAAGTCGCCGGGCTGATCATTTACCTGTGCTCCGAGGAGGCGGCGTTCGTCACCGGCGCCAACATCGCCATCAATGGCGGACAGCATATGCAGTGATACGGGCCTGCGGGCGGGGAAACCCGGCCTGTTCGCACCATCCGAATTTTACTGGAGCAGCCATGACCGATTCATTGCGACTGATCAAGAAGTACCCGAACCGGCGTCTGTATGACACCAAAACCTCGAGCTACATCACGCTTGCCGACGTCAAGGAGCTGGTTCTCAAGCAGGAAACCTTCCAGGTTGTGGACGCAAAATCCGGAGACGACCTGACGCGCGCCATCCTGCTGCAGATCATTCTCGAAGAGGAGAGCGGCGGCGTGCCGATGTTCTCGTCGGACGTGTTGTCGCAGCTCATCCGCTTTTACGGCAACGCCATGCAGGGGATGATGGGCGCCTACCTTGAAAAAAACGTCGATGCCTTCACCGACATCCAGAAACGCATCCACGACCAGTCCAAGGTGCTCTACGGCGACCCGAGCAAGGTCAACGAGCAGCTATGGTCGCAGTTCATGAACTTCCAGGGGCCGGCGATGAACAGCCTGATGTCGGCCTACATGGACCAGAGCAAGAACATGTTCGTGCAAATGCAGGAACAGTTGCAGAACCAGACCAAGAGCATGTTTTCCGGTTTTCCTTTTCCCGGATTTCCGCAGCCCAAGGCGCCGGGCGAGGACGACGGCGACGGCGCCAAAAAAGACAAATCCTGAGCCGGTGTCCGGGGCGCGAGGCCGCACCCGGGCCAAGGTGACAGCCGCGAGTTTTATCCCAGTTTCGCCGCCGCGCCGCGCGCGGCGCAAGTGCTAAAAGCCCATCCATGAAGCCTGAAAAAAAGCCGGCGGCCCCGAAGGTTGGATTCGTCTCGCTCGGTTGCCCCAAGGCGCTGGTCGATTCGGAGCGCATCCTGACGCAACTGCGTGCCGAGGGCTATGTCATGTCGCCCTCCTATGGCGGCGCCGATATCGTCATCGTCAATACCTGCGGCTTCATCGATTCAGCGGTGGAGGAGTCCCTCGATGCCATCGGCGAGGCGCTGGCCGAGAACGGCAAGGTGATCGTCACCGGCTGCCTCGGCGCCAGGGACGGTGTGGTGCAGTCCGCCCATCCCTCGGTCCTCGCGGTCACCGGCCCGCACGATACCGACGGTGTGCTGAAGGCCGTGCACGCCTACCTGCCCAGGCCGCACGATCCGTATACCGACCTGGTGCCGCCGCAGGGCATCAAGCTCACGCCGGCGCACTACGCCTATCTCAAGATTTCCGAGGGTTGCAACCATCGCTGCAGTTTTTGCATTATTCCGTCGATGCGCGGCGACCTCGTCAGCCGCCCCATCGGCGAGGTGATGCAGGAGGCGCAGAACCTGGTCAAGGCCGGCGTGAAGGAGTTGCTGGTCATTTCGCAGGACACCAGCGCCTACGGCGTTGACCTCAAGTACCGCACCGGTTTCTGGCAGGGGCGTCCGGTCAAGACGCGCATGAACGAACTGGTCGGTGCGTTGGCGGAACTCGATGTCTGGGTGAGGTTGCATTACGTCTATCCCTATCCGTCGGTCGATGATGTGATTCCGCTGATGGCCGAGGGCCGCGTATTGCCCTATCTTGATGTGCCTTTTCAGCACTCCAACCCGCGCATCCTCAAACTGATGAAGCGGCCGGCCTCGGGCGAGAAAAACCTCGACCGCATCCGCGCCTGGCGGGCGGCCTGCCCGGAGCTGACCATTCGCAGCACCTTCATCGTCGGTTTTCCCGGCGAGACCGAGGCGGAGTTCGAGCAATTGCTGGCCTTTCTTGAAGAGGCGGAGCTCGATCGCGTCGGCTGCTTCACCTATTCGGATGTCGATGGCGCGGCGGCCAACGCATTGCCCGGTCCTGTCGCCGAGGAACTCAAGCACGAGCGCCAGGCGCGTTTCATGGCCGTCCAGGAACAAATCAGCACACGGCGGCTGGCGCGCAAGATCGGCCGCGACATGCGTGTGCTGGTCGATGAAATCAGCGACGGTGTCGCCCTGGCGCGTTCGTCCGCCGATGCGCCCGAGATCGATGGCGTGGTGCACATTGCAAAGGGTGGGGCGTTGAAAGCCGGGGACTGGGCGGACGTGACCATAACCGGCAGCGACGCGCACGACCTGCGTGGTGTTTTGGTAAAAGACCAAACGCAACTGCTTGGATCACCGAGTGCGCAGAGAACGCAATAATCTGGATTGCTTTTTCTCTGTGTTCTCTGTGTTCTCTGTGTTGTCCGTGGTGCAGATTTTTAGAGCTTGAATACGAGGAGAAAATCATGGCGCAACGCGAAGTAGTGGTGCTGTCCGGAGTGCGCACCGCGATTGGTGATTACGGCGGAGCCCTGAAGGACATGGCACCGTCGCGCCAAGCGCCGTCGGTGCCATGTCCTTCAGGGCTCCGCCGTAATCAACAA
>CAYLPI010000067.1:6282-12260 GCA_964385505.1 uncultured Bordetella sp. | reverse complement strand
TCCGTGGCCCGCGCCGGCATCGACCCCGCATCGGTCGGCCACGTCGTGTTCGGCAGCGTGATTCATGGCGAGGCGCGCGACATGTACCTGTCGCGCGTCGCCGCCATCGAGGGCGGCCTGCCCGAGGGCACCCCCTGCCTCACCGTCAACCGCCTGTGCGGATCTGGCCTGCAGGCCGTTGTCTCGGCCGCGCAGCACATACTGCTCGGCGATTGCGACATCACCCTTGCCGGCGGCGCCGAGAGCATGAGCCGCGCCGCCTACATCATGCCGGCGGCGCGCTGGGGGCAGCGCATGGGTGACATCGGTGTCATCGACGCCATGACCGGCGCCCTGCACGACCCCTTCGGCCACGGTCACATGGGCATCACCGCCGAGAACATCGCCGCCAAGTACGGTATCGGCCGCGAGGAGCAGGACGCGTTCGCGCTCGAATCACACCGGCGCGCCGAAAAGGCGATCGATGCCGGTCATTTCAAGAGCCAGATCACAGGCATCGAGCTGAAGGGTCGCAAGGGTACGGTGATGTTCGACACCGACGAGCATGTGCGCCGCGGCATGAAGATCGAGGATTTGCAAAAGCTGCGCGCCGCCTTCAAGAAAGACGGCACGGTAACGGCCGGCAACGCGTCCGGCCTCAACGACGCGGCGGCGGCGGTGGTGCTGGCTGATCGCGCGGTTGCCGAAAAGCAGGGCCTCAAGCCGCTCGCGCGTCTTGTCGCCTACGCCCACGCCGGCGTCGAACCGCAACTGATGGGCCTCGGGCCCATTCCTGCGGTCAGGCGCGTGTTCGAGAAAACCGGCCTCAAGCCCGCCGACATGGACGTGGTCGAATCGAACGAGGCCTTTGCGGTACAGGCGATGGCGGTGACGCGCGACCTCGCACTCGATCCGGCCAAAGTCAACGCCAACGGCGGCGCGGTGGCGCTCGGCCATCCGATCGGCGCCACCGGCGCAATCCTTACCGTCAAGGCGATCTACGAATTGCAACGCACGCAAAAGCGATACGCTCTCGTCACCATGTGCATAGGCGGTGGTCAGGGCATCGCGGCGATTTTCGAGAGGATGTAGGCGTGGAATACCGCAATCTGGGCCGCAGCGGCCTCAAGGTATCCAAACTGTGTCTGGGCACCATGATGTTCGGCGACCGCACCGACGCCGCCGAGGCCGGCCACATACTTGCGTCGGCGCGCGAGGCCGGCGTCAACTTCATCGATACCGCCGACCAGTACGCCAGGGGTGAATCCGAGCGTATCGTCGGCAAACTCATCGCCGCTGAGCGTAGCCGCTGGGTGCTGGCGACCAAGGTCGGCAATCCGGTGAGCGCGGCGCCAAATGATGGCGGCCTGTCGCGCGCCTGGATACTGCGCGCCATCGATTTGAGCCTCAATCGCCTGGATACCGATTACGTCGATATCTATTATTTCCATATCGATGACGCCGACACACCGCTTGAAGAGTCAGTGGCGGCGATGGGCGACGTGATCGCCCGGGGCAAGGTGCGTTACTGGGGTTTGTCGAATTTTCGCGGCTGGCGCATTGCCGAGGCGGTACGCCTCGCCGGCGAACTTGGCGTGCCGCCACCGGTGGTCTGCCAGCCGTATTACAACGCCATGAACCGCATGCCCGAGACCGAGGTCATTCCGGCGTGCGCCCACTACGGCCTTGGTGTGGTGCCCTACAGCCCGCTGGCGCGCGGTGTGCTGACCGGCAAATACCGGCCGGGCAACGCGCCGCCGGCCGACTCGCGCGCCGGTCGCCAGGACGCGCGCATGCTGCAGACGGAATTTCGTGCCGAGTCCATCGCCATGGCGCAGACCATCAAGGCGCATGCCGAGCAGCGCGGCATGACCGCAGGGCAGTTCGCCATTAACTGGGTGCTCAACAACGGCGCCGTCACCTCGGTGCTCGCCGGTCCGCGCACACTGGAGCAGTGGACCGAGTACCTTGGCGCGCTGGAACACGGCTTTGGCGCCGCGGATGAGGCGCTCATCGACAGCCTGGTGCACAGCGGCCACCCCTCGACGCCCGGCTACAACGACCCGCGCTATCCGCTCACCGGCCGCAGTCCGCTGGTCGCCGCGGGCTGAGGCCTGCCTGCAATAATTGTCATGCCGAGGGCAAAGCGCGTGGAATCTGCTGCAGATTTAATTCAACAGCAGATTCCTCGCCAAGCCCGGAAGGCCAAATTCATTTAGCGGGTGACCCGGCGCGCGCGCTCAGCATGCGCCGTGCCTGGCGTGTCGCCACGAAAATGCCGCTGGCGACGATGACCGCCATGCCGGTGAGCGACCAGCCGTCCGGGAAACTGTCGAAAACGAGGAAACCCAGCACCAATACGGCGACCATCTGCACATAGATGAACGGCGCGATGGTGGAGGCCGGCGCGTGGTCGAACGCCTTGATCAGGATGAAGTGGCCTATCCCGGCCAGCACCCCCAGCATCACGTACAACAAGGCGTGGAACAGGCTTTGCGGCGTGGTCCAGTAAAAGGGCAGCGCCGCGGACATGATGACCGAGCCGACCAGACCGCCGTAAAACAGCGTGGTCAGCGTCGGGTCGGTGCCGCTCAGCTTGCGCGTCAGGATCTGGTAAAAGGCGTTGCAAAGTGCCGTCACCAGCGGCAGCAGGGCCACCCAGGTGAAGACGCCGCTGCCCGGCCGGATGATCAGCATCACGCCGGCGAAGCCCAGCCAGACGGCAATCCAGGCCGGGCCGTCGACGCGCTCGCGCAGCAGCGGCACCGACAGCGCCATCAGCAGCAGCGGCGCGGTAAAGGTGATGGCCGAGGCCTCCGCCAGCGGCATCAGTGCGAGCGCGGTAAAAAACGTTATCGATGCGCCGACGAGCACCGTACCGCGGGCGATTTGCAGAGCGGGACGTTTGGTGCGCGCGAGACCAAGGCCAAGCCGTGGCCCGAGCACCAGCAGCATCAGCAGCACCTGGAAAAAATACCGCGCCCAGACGATGCCCGCCACCGGATAAAACTGGGCGAGGTATTTTGCCGTTGCGTCGAGCATGGCAAAAAAGCTCACCGCAACCATGATGTACAGGATGCCGCGCAGGTGATTGGCGTGATGGGATGCGGGTGTCAAGGCGCGGTTTTGTAGCGCGACCCGGCGAGGGCCGCGCCGCCGGCAAAGCGGGCATCCGGGCCGAGCGACTCCTCGATGCGCAAGGCCTCGTTCCACTTTGCCATGCGCTCGCCGCGAGCAAAAGAGCCGACCTTCAACTGCCCGGCGTCCCAGCCCGTGGCGAGGTGAACGATGGTGGTGTCCTCGGTTTCACCCGAGCGTGCCGACACGATGGTCGCCCAGCCCGCGTCGCGCGCCGCCTCCAGTGCCGCCTGTGTTTCGCTGACGGTGCCGGCCTGGTTGGGTTTGAGCAGCACCGCGTTGCAGGCGCCGGCCGCAGCCGCAGCGCGAACACGTGTTGCGCTGGTGACCAGAAAGTCATCGCCGATGATCTGTATTTTTCCGCCCGCCGCCCGGGTGAAGCGCGCGAGGCCGGCGCTGTCATGTTCCGCCAGCGGATCCTCGATCGAGGCGATGGGGTAGCGCGCGATCCAGTCGAGCAGCATCTCGCTCATGGCATCGGCATCGAGACGTTTTTTTTCCAGGCCCAGTTGGTAAAAGCCGTCTTGGTACAACTCCGACGCGGCGATATCGAGCGACAGCACCACCTCCTCGCCGGGCACAAAGCCGGCGCGCTCAATGGCTGCGACCAACACCTGCAGCGCCTCTTCATTGCTGTCAAATTGCGGCCACCAGCCGCCTTCGTCGGCGACACCGCAAAGCCCGCCGCGCGCGGCCATCAGCGCGCCGGCGGCGCGATAGACCTCGGCGGTGATGACCATGGCTTCATCGAAGCTCTTTGCCCGCGGCGCCATGATCATCAGGTCCTGGATGTCGATGCGCCGCCCGGCGTGGGCGCCGCCGCCGAATATCTGCACCTCGGGCAGCGGCAGGCGCGGCGGCCGTCCCGCGGCAAGGTAGGCGTAGAGCGGAACACCCGCCGCTGCGGCGGCCGCATGCAGCACCGCCATCGACACCGCCACCGTGGCGTTGCCGCCAAGGCGCGCCATGTTGCCGCTGCCATCGAGCGCGATCAGCGCCGCATCCACCGCCATCTGCGCTGTTGCGTCCATGCCGCGCAGGGTGCGTGAGATTTCACCATTGACTGCGGCACAGGCCTGGCGCACGTCGTAGCCGCCCAGACGCGCGCCGCCATCGCGCAGGTCGATGGCCTCGTTGCTGCCGCGCGACGCGCCGGCCGGCGCGATGGCCCTGCCGGTCGCACCGCAGGCGAGCGCCACCTCGGCCTCGACGGTGGGACGGCCACGCGAATCCCAGAGGCGCCTGCCGCAGATTGAAACAATGCTGGTGTCCATTTGCTGTTCCCGGATAGTCAACGCCATGCCACAGCCACTTCGTCAAGCCGCGAAGGCGGATGCAAAAGCAGTGTTATCGCCCTGCTGCGAACGCAATCCCTGGCTTCGTCTGTGTTCAGGTATTCCACCGGCGATTTGCCGTCTATGCGCGCGAGCAACAGGCCCGGCAGCAATTGTGCGGCGCGTTGTTCAAGCGCTGCGGGCGGCTCCCAGCGGACCTGATCGAGGTAAGCGGCTTTGAGCGCATCGAAACAGGCGAGATAGGCCGGCCGCCATTGCGGCCGCCATAGCGGTTTCAACAACAGATGCGTCAGGCAAAAGGCGAGGTCGAAGGCCGGGTCGCCGTACCAGGCGCATTCGGCATCGAGCAGTACCGGGCCGGCACTGCCGACCAGAATGTTTTTGGGGCTGACATCGCCGTGCACCAGGGCCAACCGGGTCGATGCCGTGCGCCCGGCGAGCTGTTCGAGCGCCGCGGCGCAGCCGGGATGGACCCGTGCCGTAGCCAGCAGGTAGGGTTCGAGCCGCAAGGCATGAAATATCGCGTCGGACGCAAAGCGCGCCGCGACGCGCTCGTCGGCGGCGGTGGCGGCGTGAATTCTGGCCACCAGATCGCCCACTGCCGCCGCCGTTGCCGGCCTGATATCGCCGTCGCGCAGCAAGGTCTTCCAGACCGGATAGGCCCCAGGCGACAGATAGTCCATTGCGAACACGCCGTCATCGAGGCTATGGGCCAGCACCCGGGGCACGGCGCCGGGGGCGATGCGGGTGGCAAGTTGCAGCCAGCCCACCTCGTAGTGATTGCGCTCGACCGGTGCACTCCAGTCGGCGCTGACGCGCAGTTTGGCCAGCGCGCGCTTGACGCAAAACGCGCCGCGCGCAGCGTCAACGCGATAAATCTCCGATGACACGCCGCCGGCGAGCGCGGTGATGACCGGGATTTCGCCGCGGCCGATCAGATGCATTTTTTCCAGCAGGGGCAGAAGCTCGGCCATAGAAAGCCGATTTTAGCAGCGCCACCTCCTGGGAGCGCCCGAGATCGGGGGTATCTTGCGGCAGCGGCGCTCAAAACGACGACGGGCGCCGAAGCGCCCGTCGTACCGTGTGCGGTGTGCAGCGACCGGTGTCGCGATGATCAGCTATTGGAACCGAGAACGCCGTTGTTGACCCTGACCTTGTCGCCGGCACGCCAGGACGGTTCGGTGGCCTGGCTGAAGACGCGGGTGGTGCCGTCTTCAAAGCGCACGGTAATGTCGTAGCTCCTGCTCTTTTTCACGGTCTTTTCGATCTGGTTGCCGGCGAGTCCGCCGCCAACCGCACCGAGCACCGTCATGACGGTGCGGCCGTTGCCGCCGCCGACCTGGTTACCCAGTACTGCACCGGCAACGCCACCGGCAACTGCGCCGAGGCCGGAACCATCGCCGGCCTTTTCTATGGTGCGCACCGAATCAACCACGCCGCAGTCGTAGCAAATCTGCCTTACCGGCGGGGCGGCGGCGACTTGCACCGGCGGGTAGTAGTCCACCGGCCGCGAATCTTGCGAGGACGCGACCCTGTGCTCAGTCTTGTATTCGGGCTGGCGTTCGG
>CAYLPI010000067.1:0-6182 GCA_964385505.1 uncultured Bordetella sp. | reverse complement strand
TTCGGGCTGGCGTTCGGTCCTGGCGACGGTTTTCGGCTTGGCCGGTGCGGCGACCGGTTTGGGCGCTGCGACGACCTTGGCTGGTTCGACGGCCTTGGGTGTCTCGGCGACCAGCGGTGTGGCCGCCTGTTGGCTGTTGGAGTTGGGTATCCAGCCCATGATGGCGCCAATGCCGGCGGCGCTGAGCAGGGTCACGGCAATCGCCGCGATGATGAGCATCGGGTGGGTGGAACTACGGGTGGCTGATGTTTCCATGGTGTTGCTCCCTTCAGAGTGAATGTTGCTGATGTTGCTGTAGATATAACGCTTTCATTATCGCGGTGTTGACCGGTAAGGCTGTAACAGTGTGTGACAAACGTGAAAAATACCTTCGACCGATGTGACGAAAGTCACGCCCGCCTGCGAATAGTCCCCGTGCACGTGAAGGCGCATCCTATGCCAGGCGGTTGAAAAAAATACATACCCGGGATTGAGGTGGCGTATCGAGTATGCAGCCGTCCCGACAACATCTGATTCCGGGAATATGAAGGGGGCGTCGCCCCCCTTTGCAACACCCTGCTTAGCGCGCGACCGGCGGCGCCGCGCGCTGGGCAGCGCAGGATTTGTGCAGGTCGGACAGGCGTTTGAGTTCTTCCGCCGAGTCAACCGCGCGTTGCCGTGCATGCAAGCCCTCTGCCATCTGCCTCAGGCGCGCGCGGATGGTGTCCTGGATACCCGCCTGCAGCATGCGCCGCTTTTCAGCCGGGACGGCGGTGACCAGGTTCGCCGCGGCAAAGTAGTCGCGCAAATCCTGCTGCAGTGGCGCGACCAGTTCGGACAAATGTGCGGCATAGACGTCCACGTGGCTTTGTTCATGAGCGAGAATCTTCAGGTACTCGCAAGACCCGTGGGCATACTCGCTGCCAACAAAAATCACCATCGGCTCAAAGGTCACTGTAACGGCGAGGGTGGGTTTCAGACAGGCACGCCCGCTCGGCAGCTTGTGCGCGCGTGTTTGAAAGCGCGTGGTATTGCGCAGGCGCGCCGTGGTGCGGCCGAGCACGCGCTGGTTGGCGCTCTTGCCCTCGATCAGTGTCAGTGCCCGGGTATCGAGCGACAAGTCCATCGACGGCTGGATGGGCAGGGCGGTGACGCTGACCGTGGCTGGGTCGAACTGCTGCCTGCAGGCGGACTGCTCTTCATCGTCGGCGTCGCCCTGCGCCCACGCCTGCCGTGCCGGAAACCAGGCCGCAGTGGCAATGACAATGACAATGACAATGGCGATTGGCGTGGTGACCACACGCATGAGCCGGTCGGATGGCATCGGCGCGCAGGGTCGGCCGGTGGGCGTCGCCGCGGGCTATTCAGGCCGCATTTGCGGGAACAGGATGACGTCGCGGATGCTCGGGCTGTTGGTGTAGAGCATGACCAGCCGGTCGATGCCTATGCCTTCGCCTGCGGTGGGGGGCAGGCCGTATTCCAGGGCGCGGATGTAATCGGCGTCGTAATGCATGGCCTCGTGGTCGCCGGCGTCCTTTTGCTGCACCTGTTCCTGGAAACGCGCCGCCTGGTCTTCCGGGTCATTCAGTTCGGAAAAGCCGTTGGCCATTTCGCGGCCGGTGATGAACAGTTCAAAGCGGTCGGTGAGTTCGGGATTGGCGTCGTTACGCCGCGCCAGCGGCGAGGTCTCGGCCGGGTAATCGATGATGAAGGTCGGCTGGATCAGCAGCGACTCCACCGTCTCTTCGAACAGCGCCAGTTGCAGCGCGCCCACGCCCTGCGACGCTTTGGCCTCGACGCCGCGCTTTTTCAGCTCGGCGGTGAGGAAGTTGCGGTCATCGAGCGGCGCAGCGGTTTCGCCGGCATACGGCGCATGGTATTTGCGCATGGCCTCTTTCACGGTGATGCGATCAAAGGGCTTGGACAAATCGACCATATGCTCACCGTAAGGGAGCATCGTCGTGCCAAGAACCTTGAGCGCGACTTCGCGCATCAGCTCCTCGGTGAAGTTCATCAGGTAGCGGTAGTCGCGATAGGCCTCGTAGAACTCCATCATGGTGAACTCGGGGTTGTGGCGGACCGAAATGCCTTCGTTGCGGAAATTGCGGTTGATCTCGAACACGCGCTCGTAGCCGCCGACCACCAGCCGCTTGAGATAGAGCTCGGGCGCGATGCGCAAAAAAAGCCGCATGTCGAGCGCATTGTGGTGCGTCGCAAACGGGCGCGCCGCGGCGCCGCCGGGAATGGGATGCATCATCGGCGTTTCGACTTCGAGGTAGCCTCTGGCCACCATGAAGGCGCGGATTTCCTGCACGATGCGGCTGCGTGTCAAAAAGGTCTTGCGCGCGTCCTCGTTGGTGATGAGATCGACATAGCGCTGGCGGTATTTGATCTCCTGGTCGGTGAGACCGTGGAATTTTTCCGGCAGCGGGCGCAAGGCCTTGGACAGCAGGCGCACTTCGCTGGCGTGGATGGAAAGCTCGCCGGTGCGGGTGCGGAACATCGTGCCCCTGACGCCGAGGATATCGCCGAGGTCCCAGTGCTTGAAGGCGTCGTGCACCTCGAGGCCGACGCCGTCATTGGTGACATAGATCTGCATGCGCCCCGTGCCGTCCTGCAGCGTGGCAAAACTCGCCTTGCCCATGACGCGCTTCAACACCATGCGCCCGGCCATCACCGCCTTGAGGCCGGCCGGTTCGAGCTCTTCCTTGGTTTTGTCGGCGTGCGCGGCGTGCAGCGCCGCCGCCTCGTCTTCACGCGAAAAATCATTCGGAAAGGCGATGCCTTTTTCGCGCAGCTTCGCCAGCTTCTCGCGCCGCTCGGCGATGATCTGGTTTTCGTCCTGCGGGATCGGGGTGCTTTGTGGTTCAATCATGATCGGTTCCTGTTTGCTCACGCCAGCTTTCAATTTTTGTCATTCCGAGCGTAGCGAGGAATCTGCTTCATACCATTCACTGCTCAGGTCATCCCACGTGGGATTGTTTGATTCAATCAGGGCGATTTTCTTGTCTCTTCGCCAGCCCTTGATCTGCTTTTCCCGCTCAATTGCGCTACGCACGTCCGGTGTTTCATCAAAATAAACGAGGCGGTCAATGTTGTAGGTTTTAGTGAATCCTTGCATCGCTTTGCTTTTGTGCTCACAGACCCGGCGTTCGAGGTCATTCGTAACGCCGACATACACCCGCCGCGATTTGCTGGACAGAATATAGACCCAGTAGCTTCGCATGGTGGCTTAACAGCAGATCCCTCGTTGCACCCGGAATGACATTATTCATGCTGGTGCATGCTTTTACACGCCCTGCTTCAAACTGGCCGAAATAAAGCCGTCGAGGTCGCCGTCGAGCACCGACTGGGTGTTGCCGGTTTCGACGTTGGTGCGCAAGTCCTTGATACGCGACTGGTCGAGCACGTAGGAGCGGATCTGGTGGCCCCAGCCGATGTCGGTCTTGGAGTCTTCCATCGCCTGCTTGGTCTCGTTGCGCTTGCGCATTTCCAGTTCGAACAGCCGCGACTTCAACATCGCCATGGCCTCGGCGCGGTTGCGGTGCTGCGAACGATCACTCTGGCACTGCACGACAATATTGGTCGGCAGGTGGGTGATGCGCACCGCCGAGTCGGTCTTGTTGATGTGCTGGCCGCCGGCGCCCGAGGCGCGGTAGGTATCAACGCGCAGGTCCGCAGGATTGATATCGATCTCGATCGAATCATCGACCTCGGGGTAGATGAACACGCTGGCAAACGAGGTGTGGCGGCGCGCATTCGAGTCAAAGGGCGACTTTCTCACCAGCCGGTGCACGCCGGACTCGGTGCGCAGATGGCCGTAGGCGTAAGCGCCGCTGACCTTGAGCGAGGCGCTCTTGATGCCGGCGACATCGCCGTCCGTGTGCTCAAGGATCTCGACCTTGAAGCCTTTTTTCTCGGTGTAGCGCAGGTACATGCGCTCGAGGATCTGCGCCCAATCCTGCGCCTCGGTGCCGCCGGAGCCGGCCTGGATGTCGAGAAAACAGTTGTTGGGATCAAGCGGATTGGCGAACATGCGCCGGAACTCAAGGTCGGCAACGGCCTTGCCGACGCCGGCAACATCGGTTTCCACCGCTACAAGCGTATCGTCGTCGTTTTCGGCACGTGCCATCTCGAACAATTCCGCTGCGTCGCGCAGGCCGGAATCGATGTCGGTCAGCGCGCCGACGGTGGCCTCGAGGGCCTTTTTTTCACGGCCCAGGTCCTGGGCGCGTTTGGCGTCACTCCAGACGCCGGGGTCTTCCAACGACAGGCTTACTTCGGCGAGGCGCGATTGCTTGACGTCGTAGTCAAAGATACCTCCGCAACTCGAGCGAACGAGCGTTGAGGTCTGCGAGGGAGCCGGCGAGGGCGTTGATGCGTTCTGCTTCCATGTTTCGGGGGTGGTCCAGGTAAGGTTCGACGGCGCGTCTGCAGGGGCGCCGGCATCGCATGCCGCCTTGCGTATGCCAAGGCCCTAATTATACAGGCATTGCAGCTTGCCCCGGCTTGCTCTACCCTGCTGGAACTTCAAATCGCGGCGGAAATCGAACAAACATGGCAATGGACGGATTTGGCAGGCGGAGCGGGTCGGCGCGCGGCGAGAGCGCACCGGTGTTCACGGCCATCTTCATGGTGTGCATCGGCCTGCTCGCCTATGCGCTGGTGTTGCAGCATCTTGACGGACTCGATCCGTGCCCCTGGTGCGTGGTGCAAAGACTGGGCTTTATCGGCATCGGCCTGCTGGCGCTGGTCGCCGCGTTGCACCGGCCGGGCAACATCGGTACCGCCATTTATGCGTTTTTCGGCGGACTTGTCGCGGCAGCCGGTGTGGCCGCCGCCGGGTACCACATCTGGATCCAGAGCGACCCGGTGCGCGCCATGGCCTGCGCCGGCTCGCCGGTGGAGCGCATTCTCGACGCCTCGAAAATCGGCAAGATGATTCCGCCACTGCTGCAGTACGACGGGCTGTGCACCATCAAGCCGTGGAAGTTCCTCGCACTGTCGATTCCGGAATGGTCATTGGTGTGGTTTGTCATCCTGCTCGTCACCTTCATCGCCACGCCGCTGCTGTTCAGGAAGTAGTAGCTAACCGGCCGCTTCCCACTCCTCGACAATGAGCTGTACGCTGCGCACGCCGTTGAAGTCATTGATCGACAAGCGGTAGGCGGCGCGCACGCGATCGGGGCAGGGCTCGGCGGCGTTGAAGCGTATGCCCTCCATGGTTCTGCCCTCGCGCGCGAGTTTGAGTTTGAGGTGCTTTTCACCCACCACGCGCTGGCTGGTGACCCTGAACTCGTCACAAAACAGCGGTTGCGGAAAACCCTGGCCCCAGACTTCCTGGTCGAGTCGTTGCGCCAGGTCAAGGTTGAAGTCGTTCGTATCGAGCGTGCCGTCGGTTTCTATGGTGCGCACCAGTTGCGCCGGCCCGACCATCTCGCGCACCACGGTCTCGAAACACTGCGTAAAGCGCGCATAGTCGGCCTCGAGCAGCGTCAGTCCGGCGGCGGCGGCATGACCGCCAAAGCGCAGCAATATCCCCGGCTCGCGCTTGGTCACCAAATCGAGCGCATCGCGCAGGTGCAGCGCGCTGATCGAGCGGCCCGAGCCCTTGAGTTCGCCGTTCTCGCCGCGCGCAAACGCAATCGTCGGGCGGTGCAGCTTGTCTTTTATACGTGAGGCAAGAATGCCGATCACGCCCTGGTGCCAGGCCGGGTCATAGACGCAGACGCTGGCATTGTCGGCGGCGACAAAGTCGCGCAGCAGCGTCTCGGCCTGGGCCTGCATATCGCCCTCGATGCCGCGGCGCGCGCGGTTGAGGGTATCGAGTTCGCGCGCGATGTTGAGCGCGCGGCCGGCATCGTCGGTGACCAGCAATTCGATGCCAAGACTCATGTCGGCGAGGCGGCCGGCGGCATTGAGGCGGGGGCCGAGCATGAAGCCGAGGTCAAAACCGGAGGCCTGCGACGGCTCGCGCCCGGCGGCGCTGAACAAGGCCTTGATGCCGGCCTGCATGCGCCCGGCCCGGATGCGCTTGATGCCTTGCTTCACCAGGATGCGGTTGTTGGCATCAAGCCTCACCACGTCGGCCACCGTGCCAAGGGCGACGAGATCCAGCAACTCGGCAAGATTGGGTTCCGTCCGAGCCTGCCGGCCATCGGCCGGCACGACCCTCCCCTCGCCCCCTTGGGGGAGAGGGGCCG
>CAYLPI010000066.1:18846-19803 GCA_964385505.1 uncultured Bordetella sp. | reverse complement strand
CTAGTTCAGCAGCAGGTACAGCGTGATCCCCAGTTGCAGCGCCAGCAGCACGGCAATCCACATCAGCGCGCCTGACTGGCGGCTTTGCTCGGCCAGCAGCCGGGCGTTGAATTCCCGGGCCGGGCCGCTGCGGTCTTCGGCCAGCAGGCGGTGCACCAGTCGCGGTACCTGCGGCAGCATGGTCGCCCAGGCCGGCGCTTCCTGCTTGAGCGTGCGCGCGAGGCCGCGCCAGCCGAGTTGTTCGTCCATCCAGCGCTCGAGGTAGGGCTTGGCGGTTTTCCACAGGTCGAGTTCGGGGTCGAGGTCGCGGCCGAGGCCCTCGATGTTGAGCAGGGTTTTTTGCAGCATCACCAGTTGCGGCTGGATTTCCACGCCAAAGCGGCGCGAGGTCTGAAACAGGCGCAGCAGCACCATGCCGAATTTGATCTGCGACAGCGGCCGGTCGAATATCGGTTCACACACCGCGCGTATCGCCGATTCGAGTTCATCGACGCGCGTGTCCGGCGGCACCCAGCCCGATTCGATGTGCACCTCGGCCACGCGCTTGTAGTCGCGGTTGAAAAACGCCAGGAAGTTGCGCGCGAGGTAGTGCTTGTCGGTGTCGGTCAGCGTGCCCATGATGCCGAAGTCGAGCGCGATGTACTGGCCGCGCTTTTCGCCCTCGGTGGCGACCTGGATGTTGCCCGGGTGCATGTCGGCGTGAAAAAAGCCGTCGCGGAACACCTGGGTAAAAAAGATCTCCACGCCGGCGCGGGCGAGCGCCGGGATGTCCACGCCCTTGGCGCGCAACGTGTCCACCTGGCTGATCGGCGTGCCGTGCATGCGCTGCATCGTCATGACATCGGCGCGGCACCAGTCCCAATAGACCTCGGGCACCGCCATCAGTGGCGAGCCGGCGAAATTGCGCCGCAACTGCGAGGCATTGGCCGCCTCGCGCATCAGGTCGAGCTCGTCCTT
>CAYLPI010000066.1:0-18836 GCA_964385505.1 uncultured Bordetella sp. | reverse complement strand
GTGCTTGCCGAATTCGCCCACCACTTCACGCGGCTTCAGACGCTTGCCATCGGCCCACAGCGATTCAATCAGGCCGGCGGCGATGTCGAGCAGCGCGACATCCTTTTCTATCAAGGGCGCAATGCCCGGGCGCAGGATTTTCAGCGCCACCTCGGCGCCGGCGTTGGGGCCCTCGCGCAGCACGGCAAAATGCACCTGTGCCACCGAGGCGCTGGCTACCGGCTCGGCCTGGAAGTCGGTGAAAATGTCCTCAATGGAACAGCCGAAGGCGCGCTCGATGACGGCGCGCGCCTCGACCGCCGGAAAGGGCGGCACCTGGTCTTGCAACTTGGCCAGTTCTTCGGCGATATCCTCGGGCAACAGGTCGCGACGCGTGGACAGCACCTGGCCGAACTTTACGAAAATCGGCCCCAGCGCCTCGAGGGCCTGGCGCAGCCGCACCGCGCGCGGCTCGGCAAAGCGCCGCCGCGGCAATACCGCCTTGATGAACACCGCGAGGCGCCCGGCCGGCGCGGCGGCGAGCAAAAACTCCTCGAGACCGAAACGCAGGGCGACGGAAATGATGCGTAACAGGCGCAACAGACGGATCAAGGGGAAGGTTGCAGGAAGAGACGAAGCCCGAAATTTACCAGAACCGGCACACCGGCTCGCCGGCGCTTGCGGCGCCTGCGAGCCGGTGTGCCGCCGCCCGCGTGCTGCTGCGCCGCGTGCGGTGCGGGGTAATCGGCTGGAGACGCCCTACTGGCGCGGCTTCCCAGCCATCGGCTAGGAAGATTTGACGGCGGTGAGATCAATCTCGACCCTGCAGCCGGGCACCAGCAACTTGCTCACCTGCAGCGTGGTGCGCGGCGGCGGCGACGGGAAGAACTCCTTCCACACCTGGTCGAAGTAATAAAAATCCTTGAGGTCGGTCAAAAAGACCTGCGACTTGACCGTGTCCTTGAGTTCGCAGCCGGCCGCGGCATACAGCGCCTTGAAGTTGTTGAGGACGTAGCGCGTCTGCTTCTGGATGTCCGAGCCGTAAAACGGAAAGGCCGGGTCCTGCATGGCCTCGGGCGCGACGCCGGTTGTCTGGTCCGAGGCGAGCTGGCCCGCAGCGTACAAGGTGTCGCCGACCAGCATGCCCTGGCAGTAGTGTGCGCCCGGCGGCGGTGATGCCGGGTCGGCGACGACGTGCTTCCTGGTGCCGGGCGTGACACCCCACAAGTCGATCTCGATCTTGCAGCCGGGCACCAGCAGGCGGCTGACCTCGACCGTGGTGCGCGGCGGCGGCGAGGGGAAGAACTCCTTCCAAACCTCGTTGAAGTTGTAAAAGTCGTTGAGGTCGGTCAGAAAGACCTGTGACTTGACCACGTCCTTGAAGTCGCAGCCGGCGTTGTCGAACACGCTTTTCAGGTTGTTGAGGATGTAGCGCGTCTGCCTGGCAATGGTCGAACCGTAGTACGGGAATGCCGGATCCTGGCGCGCCTCGGGCGGCACGCCGGTCTTGTAGTCCGAGGCGATCTGCCCCGCCGCGTACAACACGCCGTCGATCAGCACGCCCTGGGTGTAGTGCGCCATCGGCTTTGGCGTGCTGGCGCCGGTTGCCGTCTGGCGCGGCACCGCCGGCTTGACGCCCCACAAGTCGATCTCGACCCTGCAGCCGGGGACCAGCAGGGCGCTGACCTGCACCGTGGTGCGCGGCGGCGGCGACGGGAAAAACTCTTTCCACACCTGGTCGAAATAATGAAAATCATCGAGGTCGGTCAGAAAGACCTGCGACTTGACCACATCCTTGAAGTCGGCGCCGGCGGCCTTGAACACGCTGCGGATGTTGTTGAGCACGTAGCGCGCCTGCTTCTGGATGTCCGAGCCGTAAAACGGAAACGCCGGGTCCTGGCGTGCATCGGGCGGCACGCCGGTCTTGTAGTCGGACGCAATCTGCCCGGCGGCGTAAATGGTGTCGCCGGCGACGACGCCCTGGCAGTAGTGTGCCATCGGCTTGGGCGTGTCTGCGCCGGTCAGTGTTTCGAGTTTCATGTTTTTCCCTTGGCAAATTTGTTCTGTTTGCTGAAACCGGTGCCGCCGGCTAGCCGCCGAGGTAGGCGCGATGTACCTCGGGGTCGGCCATCAATGCCTTGGCCGGGCCGGAGAGCATCACACGCCCGGTCTCGAGCACATAGGCGCGGTCGGCGAGGCGCAGCGCCAGCGAGGCATTTTGCTCGACCAGCAGCACCGTGGTGCCCTGTTTGCGTATTGCCGCGATCATGTTGCCTATGGTCTCGACCATCATCGGTGCGAGGCCCATCGACGGCTCGTCGAACATGCACAGTGCCGGCCGCGACATCAGCGCACGGCCGATGGCGACCATTTGTTGCTGCCCGCCCGACAGCGTGCCGGCAAGCTGGGTGCGGCGCTCTTTCAGGATGGGGAAGGTCTCGTACACGCGCTCGATGTCCTGGTGGATGTCCTTGCCTTTTTTGCGTACAAAGGCGCCCAGTTCGAGGTGCTCATAGACCGACATCTCCGGCCAGATCTTGCGCTCCTCGGGGCAGTGGGCGATGCCCATGCGCACAATGGCGTCCGAATCGCCGCCGTGAATGGGTTTGCCGCGAAAGGTGATGCTGCCGGCGCTCGGGGTGAGCAGGCCGGAAATGGTGCGCAACACCGTGGTCTTGCCGGCGCCGTTGGCGCCGATCAGCGCCACCAGTTCGCCCTCGGCGACTTCGAGCGACACGCCGTCGAGCACGCGCGTGTTGCCGCGGTGCAGGGTGACGTTATGGAGCGCCAGCATTGGCCGTGTCTTTGTCTGTGTCTTGGGGGGCGTCGGCATGCGGCACGCCGAGATAGGCTTCGATGACGTTGCGGTCGGCACGCACCGCCTCGGGGCTGCCCTCGGCGATTTTCTCGCCGTAGTTGAGTACGATGACGCGGTCGGAAATGCTCATCACCACGTGCATGTTGTGCTCCACCAGCACGATGGCAAAGCCGCGCGTGCGCAGCGCGCCGATGAGACGCACGATTTGTGCGCTTTCCTGGTGATTCATGCCCGAGGCCGGTTCGTCGAGCAGCAGCACCGTCGGATTGGCGGCGAGCGCCTGGGCGATTTCCAGCAGGCGCTGGTCGCCATACGACAGCTGGTCGGCGCGAAAATGCATTTTCGCGGCGAGTCCCACCGCCTCGAGTGCTTCGCGCGCGCGCGCCTCCGGGTCGGCGTCGCCGCGTGCGAGCGCGCCGGCGAGCACGCCCTCGACCAGGGGCAGCACGCCGAACACCTCGGTTTTCTGGAACGTGCGCACCACGCCCATTTGCGCGATACGAAAGGCCGGCATCTGATGGATGGCCTCGCCGCGAAAACGCACCTCGCCGGTGGTCGGCCGCACGCGGCCGGTGATGACGTTAAAGAGCGTCGTCTTGCCGGCGCCGTTCGGGCCGATGACGCTCAGCACCTCGCCGGCCGACACGGCGAGACTGATGTCCTTCAGGGCCATCAGGCCGCCAAAGCGCACCGAAACGTCTTTTACCTCGAGCAAGGCCGTCACGGCTTGTTCCTCCAGCGCTTCGGAACCAGATGCTCGACCAGCGGGAAAATGATGCCGCGCGGCATGAACATGGTGGCGAGAATCAGGATGGTGGCGAATATCACCATGCGGTAATGCGAAGCCTCGCGCAGCAGTTCGGGCAGGAAGGTGAAAATCACTGCGCCCAGCACCGGCCCGAGCAGCGTGCCCTTGCCGCCGAGGATGACCATGATCAGCATGATGGTGATGTACGAAAAGTTGAACAGGTCGGGGCTGACGAATCCGACGTAGTGGCCGTATAGCGAACCGGCCGCCCCGGCCATCGCGGCGCCGGCGACAAAGGCGATCATGCAGTAGCGAAAGGCCGAAATGCCCAGCGATTCGGCCAGCACCTCGTTCTCGCGTACCAGCACGAAGGCGCGTCCGATCGATGAGCCGACCAGTTTTGCGCACAGCCAGAAGGTGATGATCGCGGCGGTCAGCGCGACGTAGTAAAACCGTTCCTTGGAGCTGAGGTCGATGGCACCGATGCCCGGAATATAAAGCGCCGGTATGGTCAGCCCCGGCAGGCCCATGAAGCCGCGCGTGACATCGATCCAGTTGGTCGCCACCAGCTTCATGATTTCGGCAAACGCGACGGTGATGATGACAAAGCGGTGGCCGCGCACGCGCAGGATCACCCAACCGAGCGCAAACGCAATAAGGCCGGTGATGACCGCGGCTGCCGGCAGGCCTATCCACATCGACCATTTGAATTTGATGAACAGCAGTCCCGAGACATAGGCGCCGAGTGCGAAAAACGCGGCGTGGGCGAGCGACAACTGGCCGACGTAGCCGACGATGAGGTTGAGGCCGAGCGCGATGATGACGAAAATCGCCGACACGATGCAAAGGTGCAGCAGGTACTCGTTGTGCACCACCTGAGGCAGTGCGAACAAGGCCAGCAGCACTGCGGCCGTTGCGGCAGTTGCGAGCGGGGAGCGGCGGCTGTGGGTATCAGCCACGCTTGAACAACCCGTCCGGCCGGAACAGCAGCAGCAGGATCACCGCGACAAAGCCGATGGCGTCCTTCCAGCCCGATGACATATAACCGGCGCCCAGGCCCTCGGCGAGGCCCAGCAGCAGGCCGCCGACGATGGCGCCGACGAAACTGCCCATGCCGCCGAGGATGACGACGACAAAGGCCTTCAGCGTCGCCACGCCGCCCATGGTTGGTTCGACCGGGATGAAGCCGCCCAGAACGGCGCCGGCCGCCGCCGCCAGCGCCGCGCCAAAACCGAAGGCGTAAAGGTAAATACTGTCGATGCGTATGCCCACCAGCGCGGCGGCTTCCTTGTTCTGGAAGGTGGCGCGCATTGCCTTGCCCATGCGCGTGCGCTGGATCAGTACGTGACCGATGACGATCAAGGCCGCTGTCACGAGCATCGCGAACAGGTACAGCGGCGTGGTGTAGATGCCGGCGAAGCTGAGCGGTGCCGTCGGGAACGGATTGGGAATGGTCTGCGGCTGCGGGCCCCACAGCAGATGCGCCAGGTGCTCGAGCAACAGCGACAGGCCGATGGTGACGAGCGTCGTCGTCATCACCGGCGCATCGCGCAGGCGCTTGAAAATAACCTGTTGTATGACGATGGCGAGCACCAGCACGATCACCACCGCCAGCGGCAGCGCAAGAAAGTAATTCACCTTGAGCAGGCTGACGAGGTAAAACGTGGCGAAGGCGCCGATCATGTAGAACTCGCCGTGGGCAAAATTCGCGATGTTCATCACGCCGAAGATCATCGTCAGTCCGATGGCGATCAGCGCGTACGCGCACCCGATCAACAAGCCGTTGAGCAGGTGCTGTCCGAAAATTGCCAGTTCAGGCATAGCGGGGCGGGCGGTTCAAAAAAACCGGTGAGCGATAAGAGGTTGCGGGAGGCCGGACACGACTGCATCCGGGCGACCCCCGGTCTGTGGAAGGCGTCTGTGGCATGCACAGGGGGGCTTCGCCCCCCTTTGTCGTTGCGCTGTTACGGCTTGGCAATCTTTGCGGTACGCACCACCTCAGGCACGCCGCCCTTGATTATTGCCAGGTACACGTCCTGTCCGTAAGCCTGGTTCTTTTCGTCAAAGCGGATGTTGCCGACCACGCCGTTGTAGTTGGTCTGCGTCAGGGCTGCGCGTATTTTTTCCGGGTCGGCCGCGCCGGCGCGGCGAATGGCGTCAACCATGATGTTGAAGGCGGTGTGTGACGCACCGGAAAACTTCGAGGGGTTCTCCTTGAGCTTGTCGCGCGACATCCTGACGAAGGCTTCGTTGATCGGGTTCTTGACGGTGTAGACGTACTCGACAAGGCCGTACACGCCCTCTGCGGCCGGGCCGGCGAGCTTGAAATAACTGTCGCTGGTCCATGAGCCCTCGCCGATCAGCGGCACGGTGATGCCCAGCTCGCGAATCTGCTTGGACAAGGCCGCCGCGTGCTGCGAGTTGGCTGCGAGGATGATCGCATCCGGATTCGAGGATTTGATCTTGGTGATCAACGAGAGGAACTGCAGTTCGCTCGACTGGAAGAACTCGGTGGCGACGATGGTGCCACCGGCCTTTTGAAGTGTGGCCGGATAGGAGGCGACCATGCTGCGACCCCAGTCATCGTTGATGACAAGGAAGGCGAAGCGCTTACCCTTGACCGCCGAGGGCAACTCGCCGCCGAATGAGTTGCCGAGCATCGGCGTGGTGGCCACCGCACGGAAGAAATACGGGTTGTTCTGTTCAGTCAGCTGCGCTGCGGTGGAAACCGCGGTGATGTGCGGCACCTTGTGCTTGCGCGCCACTTCCATCATGGCTGCGGTTGAGGTGCTGCAGAACGCGCCGATGAGCGCCACGACCTTGTCGCGTGTGACCAGCTTTTCTGCGGCGTTGACCGATTGCGCCGGATTGCAGGCGCCATCTTCGACCATGAGTTCGATTTTCTTGCCCAGCACGCCACCCTTGGCGTTCATGTCCTCGACCAGCATTTTTACCGTGTTGGCATAGCCGTTGCCGTCATAGGCGACGGGGCCGGTCAGCGGCTGAACCAGGCCGATCCTGACGGTGTCCTGTGCGGCGGCGGTGCCGGCGGACGCGAGTGCTACAGCAGCGACAAAAAGTTTCAGTTTCATGATCGGATCCCTTCGGTAAAGTTGGCAATTTGAGTCTAGCATGGTCGACTTGATGCAAAATTTGGAAAACTTATTCATGGTCCAGTTACAACAAGCAAGCCCTGTGCCATTGTGCCATTGTGCGCTAGGCGCCGGCATACCTTGCCTGCGCACAATATTGCCTTCGCCGCCGGCCCCGTGCTAGCGTAAGGCATTGAAGCGGCAATCCCACCACTCGAGCGGAGGCTGAACCATGGCAGCGACAAAATCCAAGCAGAAACTTCTGGTTTCGCATGTTGAGGACACCCATTTCGCAGGGGGTGGTCTGCGTCCCCAGTTCGAATATCGCGAATTGGGCGTCAGTGAGGCCACCGGCGGGGACTACAACGCACACGTGATCCGGGGCGTGCCCGGCGTGCCACCACCGGTCCCGGAGCACAAGCACACCGAGATCGACTTCCTCTTTGTCTATGTCATCAAGGGCTGGGTCAAGTTCGATTACGTCGGCCATGGCGAACACACGATGAAGGCCGGCTCCTGCCACGTCATTCCGCCCGGTTTGGCGCACAGCGTCACCGGCTGGTCCGATGACCTCGAAATGGTCGAGGTGGTATCGCCGGCCGAATACAAATCCATCGACACCGTCAACGGCAAAGAGCTGGACGTGGCCACCGCCTAGCACCGGGCTTTTTCGCCCCGACAAAACGCCAGCGTCTGCTGGTGTTTTGTTTTTGCCGGTGCGGTTCATGCTTTCAAACCCATCCGCGTGATCATGATCCGCTGCGCCTCGAACATGTCGAACGATGATTTGGTGTACTCGATGGAGGACATGTAAGTCGAAGGCATATCGCTCCTGTCGAGGACGGCGAGCACCGTCGGCTCCGACAAGGCCTGCCGGAAGGCGTCTTCGAGACGCGCGACAATCGCCGTGTCCATGCCCTTGGGACCGCCGAACCCGAAAGGTGTGTCGGGCACGGCGTAGCCGAGTTCGAGCAGCGTCGGCGCGTTGGGCCAGCGCTTGGTGCGTTTGCTGCCGTAGGTGGCAAGCAGGCGCATGGTTCCCGCGTCAACCTGCGGTCCCCAACTGGTGGACCCGCTGATGCCCATTACCGAGCCACCGAGCAGGGCCTGCAGGCTTTCGGAGTCGGCCTTGTACGGTATATGCTGGAATTCGACTTTGCCGCGAAAGGCGAGCTCTTCCACCGACAGGTGTGGCGATGAGCCGACGCCGGAGGATGCATAGGTAAATTTCCCCGGATTGGCGCGCGCGTAGTCCATCAGGTCCCTGATGGACTTGATGGGCGAATCGGCGCGCACCACCAGGCCGTTGGTATAGGCGCTGACGCGAGCAATGTAAGTGATGTCCTTGAGCGGGTCGAACTGCACCTTCTGCATGTGCGGCACGCTCAGCACGCTCAGCGCCAACTGCGACAGGGTGTAGCCGTCCGGCCGTGCGTTGACCAGTTCAACAGCCCCGAGTGTTCCACCGGCGCCGGCCCTGTTCTCGACAATGATGGTGCCGCCGAGGAATTTCGCCGCACTCGCGGCGAAGGCGCGAGTCACGATATCGCTCGTGCCGCCTGCCGTCCACGGGCTGATCAGCTTGATCGGTCGGTTCGGATAGGCTTGCTGTCCCCGCACCGACGCGGGCAGCAAGCCAGCGCCTGCCGCAGCGAACAAACCCTTGAGGACGGAACGACGCACGGAATTCACAGTTTTCATTGGTCAAGCGCTCCCGAAAATTTCACACGATCCGGACGCTCCTTCTACAGCTACCGGGCAGAGGGACGGCTTCATCAGGCCGCTTTCGTGCCGGCGCGCTGAAAATTGGTGTCAAGACGCATCGAGTAATAATCGCCGTAACGGATCGGCGCGTACCTGGGCGCCTCGCCCGCTCCGACAAATTGCGGCAGGCAGCTTATATTTGCGTCCACGTTTGGATCGAAGAACATTGCCATCGAATAGCGGTCCACCGAAACCGGCGGGCTGATCACGCGGTGCGGTGTCGAATTGAAACCGTCGTTGGTCCAGCGCGCCAGCATATCGCCGACATTGACGACGAAGGTGTCGGGAATCCGCGGCGCATCTATCCACGAACCATCCGGCCGTTGCACCTGAAGCCCGCCAACGCTGTCCTGGGTCAGGATGGTAAGGAAGCCGTAATCAGTATGCGGATGAATGCCGAACATGTCTTCGGGCCGTACCGGCGGAGATGGCGGGTAGTGCATCATCCGCAGGTTGGTTGACGGCGGCGAAAAAAAACTGTCGAAGAAGTCCCTCCGCTCGCCTACTGCCACCGAAACCGGGTGCAGCAGCTTGAGCCCGATGTCGCGAACGGCCGCCTCGTAACGCTGGAAATCACGTTTGAACGCGGGGTCGTGCGGCCACTGGTTTGGACCCTGCAGTGCCTTTACCTTGAAATCCGGATGCGCCGGATCGACTTCGTGGCGGGCATTGAACGATTCGATCTGATTGGGCAGGCGTGCCGCCTGGAAGCGCTGCGAAGAAGTGGAGATATTGCCGCCGACCGGCACATAGCCGCGGTGCCAGGTATTTCGCTTGAGCGGTATTTTATCTTCCAGGGGAAGTGCATGAAAGCGCCGGTTTGCGTCCAGCGCACCCGCCACCACCGCAGGAGAAACGCCGGTGTTGGCGAGATAGAAAAAGCCGCTTCCCAGGCAGGCGCTGCGAATCTGGGCGGCAGCTTTCATCACCGCAGGGTCACTTCCGGTGGCGACGAGATCACCGATGTCGATGACCGGAATTTCGACCCCGGCCGGCTGCTTAGCAGCGTCCATGGGTTTTCCTCCCTGCGGGTACAAGCATCAGGCGATTTCCGCCCTTCCTGCGCTTGTCAACAGCCGCTGCAAGCAGTTGTAGCAGTTGTAACACTTGTGACCAGAAGGGCGACAGGCTCATGCGGCTTTTCTTTCGGTCGCTCGTTTGAGCGCCTTGGCCATCGATACCGCGTCATCGCGCAAGGTGTCGAGGTGGCCGCGCATGAGGCTTGCCGCGGCGGCCTCGTCCATGTCGAGAATCGCCTGCAGGATTTTGTCGTGCTCCTTGATGGTCAGCGCCATCAGGCCGGCATGGAAGGTCGAGGCGCGGCGGTAGGCTTCGAGGCGGTTGCGCAGGCGCAGCGCGTCGGCGCACAGGTAATCGTTGTGGCTCGCGGCGTAGATGCGCTCGTGAAAATGGGCATTGGCGTCATAGAAAGCGGCAGGATCCTTTTTCTTTGCCGCCCTGACGCAGGCCTCGTGGGCACCGGCCAGCAGCTGCCGGTCTTCGGCGGTATGGCGCAGCGCGGCCAGCTCGGCGCAGGCTGACTCAAGAACGGCCATGGTCTCGAACATCTGCCCCAGTTCGCTCACGCCAAGCTGCGCGACAAAGGCGCCCATGTGCGGTCGCAGCTCGATGTGGCCCTGCGAGGCAAGCTGCTGGAAGGCCTCGCGCACCGGCGTGCGCGACGCACCGTACTTGGCGGCAAGCGCCACTTCGTCGAGTTTCATGCCCGGGGTGAGCTTGCCCGACACGATGTCGTGCTCGATCGAGGCGCGGATGTTCAGCACCCGTGTTTTTGCGCCACGCGCCTTCGCCGCCGGCGTTTTGAGGGCCGCCGTCTTCGGGCCGGCGATTTTCTTTTGCGTTGACATCGAAATATTGTATGCGATACATTCAGGATCGTATACATGGTTTGGAGAAAAAATTGGACTTGCGACTCAAGGGGCAGTCGGTGCTCATTACCGGCGCATCGAAGGGCATCGGCCTCGCCACGGCGCACGCCTTTGCCGCCGAGGGATGCGCGTTGCACCTCGCCGCGCGCAATGGCGACGCGCTGGCGGCGGCGCGCGACGCGCTCACCCGGCAATACGGCGTCGCCGTTGACATCTATCCGATGGACCTCGGCAAATCGGCGAGCCTGGCCGAGCTCGGCGAGCGCTGCGCCAATGTCGATATCCTCGTCAACAACGCCGGCGAAATTCCGTCCGGGCCGATCGAGTCGCTGGCCGAGGAAGACTGGCGCCGCGGCTACGACCTCAAACTCTTTGGCTACATCCTGCTGACCAAGGCTTTGTACAAGAGCATGAAGGCGCGCCGCTCCGGCGTCATCATCAACGACATCGGCAACTCGGGCGAGAACTGGGACGCCAACTATATTGCCGGCAGCACCGCCAATGCGGCGCTGATGGCCTTTACCAAGGCCCTCGGCGGGCAGAGTCTTGATTTCGGCGTGCGCGTGGTCGGCGTCAACCCCGGGCCGGTGGAAACCGACCGCATGGTCAAGATCAACAAGCGCCGCGCCATTGACTGGTACGGCGACGAGAGCCGCTGGACCGAGTTGCGCGACATGTATCCGGGCGGCCGTCCGGCCAGCGCCGAAGAGGTCGCCGACCTGATGGTCTTTCTCGCCTCGCCGCGCGCCGGCTATATCACCGGCACCATCGTCACTATTGACGGCGGCATCGCCGCCCGCGGGTCGGTGATCAAGGAACGGAGCGAGCAAAAATGAAATCCTTCGAACTCCGCAACCAGCACTTTGACCGGCTGTTCAATACGCCCGGCCTGAAATGGTTCGGCCAGAACACCAATCACTTCAAGACGCATCCGGCGGTGCGCCAGGCGATGATCGACTCGATCGACGCCGAGGAATTCCACGCCTACGCGCCGCCCATCGGCATCGAGGCGTTGCGCACGCTGATCCTGCAAGACCTCGGCCTCCCTGCAACCGATGCCGCGGTGCTGGTGACCGACGGTGCCGTCGAAGCCTTGTACAACGTCTGTCGCACGCTGTCCGAGCCGGGCTCGGAATTCGTCACCACCGATCCGGGCTGGAAATGGCCGATGCTGTACGCCAAGGCCTCCGGTGCCACCATCGTCGAGATCCCGATTTACAAGCCAGAGAACGGTTACCGGCTGACAGTGGCGCAACTCAAGGCTGCGGTCACCGACAAGACGCGCATCATCTACCTTGTTGATCCCAACAATCCGCTGGGCGTTTGCTACACCGCCGATGAAATCAAGGCCTTTACCGATATCGCGCGCAGCGTCGGTGCGTACTTCCTGCATGACGCCACGTACAAGCATTTTGCCGACCAGCACACCCTCGCCGCGCGCTACTACCCCGAGCGCACGGTCACCATTTACAGTTTTTCGAAATGGCTGGGCCTTGCCGGCCTGCGCGTCGGCGCCCTGGTCGCGCACCCGGACCTGGTGGAGCGCCTCGCCGCCTCGCCGCCGAACAATCTTGGCTCGAACGTGATTTCGCAGCGCGCCGCCATCGCCGGCCTCAAGGTCATGGGCGAATGGATGCCCGACATCAACCGCCGCCAGCGCCGCAACCAGACAAAGATTTACGAGGCGGTCAATCGCATTCCCGGCATGAAGGTCGCGGTTTATCCGTCGCAGGCGAATTTTCTGGTGGTCGAGTGCATCGATGCCGGCATCACGCCCGAGGCGCTGTGCGAGGCCTTCCGTCCCGAGGGCATCATGATCCGCCAGGGCGCGTACCACACGCCGACCTTCGGCCACCGCTTTGTCAAGATTGCCACCACCGTGCCCGAGGACTGGAACGATGCGCTGTGCGCGCTGCTGCCGGCGATGGTGGAGCGCGCGCGTGGCATCAAGAATCCGGGGCCGTTGTTTTAGCGGTTTTCAAACGGCCCGGAACGGTTTATAGAATAGGATGGCTGTCATCCCGAGCGTAGCGAGGAATCCGCTTTCAAAACCTGGTAAAGCAGATTCTTCGGGCTGTGCCCTCGGAATGACAGGTCGTACGGAAGCCGGCGTTCCGCAACAGACAGACGTCAACGAAGAGATCAACCATGGCATACGCAACAACCGACGACGGCGTGAAGCTGTACTACGAAGAGGCCGGTAGCGGCACGCCGGTGGTGTTTGTGCACGAGTTCGGCGGCGACCATCGCAGCTGGGAAGCGCAGGTGCGCTTTTTCTCGCGCGAGCACCGCTGCATCACCTTCGCGGCACGCGGCTATCCGCCCTCGGACGTGCCGGCTTCGGCCGATGCGTACTCGCAACTGCGCGCCGTCGAGGACATCATCGCGGTGATGGATGCGGCGGGCGTCAGGAAAGCGCACATCGTCGGCCTGTCCATGGGCGGTTTTGCCACGCTGCACTTCGGCCTCGAGCATCCGGACCGTGCCTTGTCGCTGGTGGTGGCGGGCGCCGGCTACGGTGCCGAGAAACAGCATGAAGCCTATTTTCGCGAAGTCTCGTTCGACGTGGCGCGCCAGTTCGAGGCGCAGGGCAGCGAGACCTTTGCCAGGACCTACTCACTCGGTGCTTCGCGTGTGCAGTTCCAGAACAAGGACCCGCGCGGCTGGCAGGAATTTGCCACCCAGCTTGGCGAGCATTCGTCGCTCGGCGCGGCCAACACCATGCGCGGTGTGCAGGCGCGCCGGCCGTCCATCTACGATCTCGAGGCGCGCATGAAAACCATGACGGTGCCGACGCTGGTGATGGTGGGTGACGAGGACGACCATTGCCTGCAGCCGGGGATTTTCATGAAAAAAACCCTGCCCGCCTGCGGCCTGCTGGTGCTGCCCAAGACCGGCCACACGCTCAACCTCGAAGAGCCCGGCTATTTCAACGGCTTTGTCGCCGACTTCATCGGCCTTGCAGAGGCCGGCCGCTGGCTGCCGCGTGATCCGCGCGCCATGCCGCAGCAGATCATGAAGACTTCGTGAGCCCATCCAACAGCGGCGTCGCAGACCATGTCGTCCGCGACAGGCTGTGGCAGCGGCACATGCAACTGGCGCGTCACGGCGCGACGGCGGCCAATGGCGTCAACCGCCAGGCGCTGTCGGCGGCGGAGATTGCCGCACGGCGTGAACTGATTGCGTGGGGTGCCGAGCTTGGCCTGACGCCGCACACCGATGCCGCGGGCAACTTTTTTTTGCGCCTCGAAGGCCGCGACCCGGCCGCCGCGCCGGTGCTGAGCGGCTCACATCTTGACAGCCAGCCCACCGGCGGCAAGTTCGACGGCGTCTATGGCGTGCTGGCGGCGCTCGAGGCGGTGCAGGCGATACGCGAGAGCGGTGTCACACCCGGGCGCGCGATCGAGGTCGTCGCCTGGATGAACGAAGAGGGCTCGCGCTTTGCCCCCGGCATGATGGGCTCGGCGGCCTACGCCGGCGACGCGATGCTCACCGACCTGCTGACGGTGCGCGATGCCGAGGGCATCAGCGTGGAACAAGGCCTCGCCGACATGGCGCGGGCGTTTCCGCAGGTGCCCGAGCGCGCGCTGGGGCGTCCTGTCGCCGCCTACGTCGAGGCGCATATCGAACAAGGGCCGGTGCTCGAAAAAGAGGGCTTTGGCATAGGCGTGGTTACCGGCATACAGGGCAAACGCACTTTTCGCGTCGCGGTAACGGGCGAGGACGCACACGCCGGCACGGCGGCGCTACACGATCGCAAGGACGCATTGCTCGCCGCGACGGCAATCATCCAGGCTCTGTCGAAGGCATTGCACGACGATGCCGATATCGTCAAGTTCACCGTCGGCCGGCTTGAAGTCAAACCCAATGCGCCGTCAGTGGTGGCGGGCCATGCGCAGTTCTCCATCGACCTGCGCCACCCGGTCGAATCACGTCTGCGCGAACTGGGCGACCGCGTGGCCGGTATTTGCGCCGCCAACGCCGGACCGTGCGCGGTCGTCGTCGATGAGTTGGTGACGGCAATGCCGCTCGAATTTCCGCTAACGATGCAGGCCGAGGTGCGCGATGCGGCAAAACGCCTCGGGCTGCGCAGCATGGACCTGCCCTCGGCCGCCGGCCACGACTCGCGCTACCTGCACGGCATTTGTCCCACGGCGATGATTTTCGTGCCCTGCAAAGACGGCATCAGCCACAACGAAGCCGAGTCGGCGACCGCCGACGATTTGTACGACGGCGCGCGCGTGCTGGCCGAAACCCTGCTGTCGCTGGCCGAACGCTAAGCCACCTCACGCACGTTACCCAACGCACCCATGTCACGCATTCTGCTGCGTCACGCCGACGCCATTCATACCTGCGATGACGCGAGAAGCGTCATTCGCGACGGCTATGTGCTGATCGAGAACGGGCGCATTGCCGCGGTCGGCCCCGAACCGGCACCGGCGATGGTGGTCGATGAAGAGATTTCGATGGCCGGACACCTGGTGACGCCGGGCCTCGTCAACATTCATCACCACTTGTTCCAGACGCTGACGCGTGCGGTGCCGCTCGCCAACCGCGCGTCCATCCTCGACTGGCTGTATGCGCTCTACCCGGTGTGGGCCGAGATTGATCCGGATGCGTATTACTGGGCGGCGCTTGCCAACAGTTGCGAGCTGCTGACCTCGGGCTGCACCACCAACGCCGACTTCGCCTACCTCATGCCCGAGACCGACGGCGAAATGGCGGCCGAGGAGATTCGCGGCGTGCGCGAAGCCGGCATGCGCTTCACGCTGACGCGCGGCGGCATGCCGACAGTGGAGGCCGACCTCGAATCGCGGCTGCGTCCGCTGATGGGGGCGCAGCTTGACCGCATTCTCGATCGCGAGGAAACGCTGTTTCCGGCACTCGAAAAAACCATCGCGCGTTACCACGACACCTCTGCAGGTTCGATGCTGCAGGTGGCGATAGGCCCGACCAGCGTGACCTATATGCGCCCGCAGTTCATGCGCCGCTTTGCCGACCTCGCGCGCGCCAATGCCTGCGGTCTGCATGTGCACTTTGATCCGCGTCCCGATGAGCACGAGATCATGCGCGCGCAGGGTGGCAAGCCGATCGATTTTTTGCGCGATTCGGGCTGGCTGTGGGAGCGCACCTGGTTCGCGCATTCGACCCTGCTCAACAGCGAAGAAATGACGGCGATCGCCGGCGCCGGTGCCAGCATCGCGCACTGCCCGCATTGCATCATCCGCCTCGGCAAAAAAGCCGCACGCCTCGGACACTGGCGCGCCCACGGCATCAATGTCGGCATCGGCGTTGACGGCCCGGCGAGCAGCGACACCAGCAACATGCTCAATGAAATGCGTCTCGCCATGATGCTGCACCGTGTCGGCGGCTATGAAGACGGTGAGGGTGCCGAGCAATGGCTGACGCCGGCCGATGTGTTGTGGATGGCGACGCGCGGTGGCGCACGTGCAATCGGCCGCACCGACATCGGCGAACTTGCGCCAGGCAAGTGCGCCGACGTGGCGGCTTTTCCGCTGCGCCGGCTGTCACTGGCCGGCGCCGTGCTCGACCCGCTCGCCGCGCTGCTGATGGCCGGCAGCGACCCTTATGCGTCGCTCGCCATCGTCAACGGCAAAGTGCGGGTGCGCGACGGGCGCATGGTGGACGTCGATGAAATGCGCGCCTTCGATGGTGCCAACGCCGCGGCGCGGCGCCTGCTGGAGGCGGCGCAAAAGCGCACGGGGTTCGACTTTTCCAGCCACGTCTAGCTGCACCACCGGCTGGAAATGCCCGCCAGTCGGGCGTTTCCAGCCGGTTGGCGCTAGGGATTGAGCCGCGCCAGCCGCGCTTCCAGCCGCGCCAGGTCATCGCGCAGCGTCTCCACCTCGCGGCTGAACTGCGCCACTTCCTCGGGCCGCGCCAGCAGCGGTTTTTCTTCGGTCCAATATTCGGCGAGGTTCTGCCCGGTGCGCAGCAGCGCCTCTTTTTGCCAGGCAAAAAAATCACGACCGGCGCCGGCGATGCGGCGCGCGGCGATGTCACCGACCACACGCGACAAATCGTCCTCGACATCCCACTTCAGGTTGCGGAACAAAAACTGCACCGTGCCGGCGAGGTCGGCGTTGCCGCTGATCTCGACATGCTGCAGCAACGCATCGCTGCCGCTCACCAGGTGCGGCAGCGCCCCGGGCTTGATGACAATGGTGAGGTCAATCGCGTCGTCCTCGCGCGCCGCGACCACCATGCCGTCCACTGTCACCGCCAGGCGCAGCGCCGGCAGCGACGCCGGACGAAACAGTACGCGCTTGCCGGCAAACGGCTTGAGTCGCGCCCGCGCCCACTCCTCGCGCCCGAGCAGGTGGTTGATGGCACGGAGCACCGGCTGCGACAGCAGCGGCGGGGCGGTATTGTTTGATGTCGCTTCCATGGGTGCAATTATGGTCCAGCTTGGTGTGCCGTGCAGGGCGCCTGCGCAACCTGCACGCGGCCGCCGTCCGCCGCGCTGGTTCGCGCTCTGGCCTCGCCCGAGGCGGCGGCAGTAAACGTCAAGGCCGGGCTGGCGATGTCCTGAAGCTTGCGGGCTCCGCTCCTTTGGATGGGGCCCGAAGCCGCGCTGAGCATGCTCGGCGGGGTTTTCTAGCTGTCCTGTCGGGTGTTTTGCTGGTCGGTGCTCTCGAACAAACGCCTGATTTCCGGGTCGGGATGCTTTAGCAAGGATCTGTCGGATTGGTAGGCGAGCAGGAGAAAGGCGCGGTTTTCCTCAATTTTTTGCAGCAGGCGCGGGTTTTCCTCGGGGGTCAATGCGGTTCTCGCCATATTATTCCTCCGCCTCCTGTTGCTTGATCCGGTGCAGCTCTTCAATGTCCAGCGCGTCCTTGCTGCGCCCGGTTCCGGTTTTCATGGTGATCAGATCATCGATACAAGCCACGGCAACGGCTAGCGGTCCGATGCGCCGCGTCACCGCCCTGCGCTTGAGTTCATCGAACGAAACCACCGGGCGTACCAGGATGTCAATGACCGTCGCCGTCGTGTCCGGTCCGCGCAAGGAGAACGCCACCATGCCGTTGTCACGGTGCCATTGGTCGATCAGCGCAGCGTCGCGCAGGGCGTCAATGGGCACCGGCAGCAGGGGGCTTGGCCCCGCATTGCGGGGGCAATCGACGAACTGCGCAAGATTCGAATCAGACAAGGACAACACAACGTCAACGTCCATGGTGACGCGCTGATAACCGTGCAAGGCGATGGCAAGTCCGCCGACCAGGACGTAGTCAACTTTACCTTCACAAAAGCGTGGCCAGCAGGGCGTACATGCTCATGCCAGAAGTGTACCGAGTACGACGCGGTGCCGCTATTCGTGGGGGACTGGATAGGCAAATCAATCCCGCTCCTTTCGCGCACAGGCGCCGGCCGCAGCGCTCCTGAGCCCAACGGTGAACTGGCCGTGTCGAGTTCGGGGGTAGGTTGTCCGCAGTACCGCGCACTTGGCAAGGGTGATGACCCCCAAACCCCACAAAACTCCGTTCCCGGTCTCGATGTGCTCACGTCTTCCTTACGCGATGTCGGGAACGGGTTGGTAGGTCAGGGGCATGACGCTATTCACGGGCCATGCGTCAGGGGGCAGCGGCGCGGAGCGCTCCATCGACTCTGGCTGCCACAGCCCCAGGTGCTCGAGGATGCGCCGCACCACCAACGGGTCGTCGATCAGCGCGATGATACGCATCGGGCCGTGACATGTTCGCGCATTCGAGCGGATCAGCCTCGTAGACCTTGCGGATGAGCCGCGCCCAGGCTGACTTGGCGGGCGCGGCGAACGCGCTTGCAGGTTGGCCCGCACATATGGGGCCGGCCTGCAGTTTGAACAGCTCCGCGATCAGGTGATTGGTGACGCCGATGCCGGAACTTGCGATATTGAACTTGCCAAGGTTCGCTTTCACATGGGCGATCAGTTCGGCCATGTTCCTGGCTGGGAAAGCCGTGTTGAGGTGCAGGATAAAGGGCGTGAACGACATCAGCGACACGAGCTCGAAGCTCCTTTGCGGGTCGTATTGAACCTGGCCGGTAAGCGTGGGATTGATCACGAGCGACGTGCCGCCGGCGTAGATGGTGTAGCCGTCGGCAGGCGCCTTGGCGACGTAGTTGGAGGCAACGGTCGTTGCCGCGCCCGCGCGGTTGTCGATCAACATCGGTTTGCCGAATTCGGCCGCGATCTTGTTGGCATAAACGCGGGCCGCGGCGTCGTTCACCCCGCCCGGCCGATACGGCACCACCATCGTGACCGGCTTCTGCGGCCAATCGGTTTGCGCAAATGTGGTAAACGGCAATGCGAGCGCGGCGAGTCCCGTGACAAGAACCGCAGTGATGAATGTCGAATGTTTCATTTTTTGCCCCGGATCGAGAACGCGGTTTAGCCTTCGAAAGCGCGAGCAAGCGTGAACTAACCGATAAGTGATGCCGGCCAGGTACGCTATGATCAGCGTTTCGGAACCTGGCATTCGCAATTGCTCTTTACGACCGATGCTCTTCCCGACCGATCTTGCCGCGTTCTTTGAATTGTTGCGCCAGCA
>CAYLPI010000065.1:0-19891 GCA_964385505.1 uncultured Bordetella sp. | reverse complement strand
GACCACTGCACGGTGTGCCACAAGTGCGCCAACCCCTGCCCGGTGGACATCGACTTCGGCGATGTCTCCATTGCCATGCGCAACCTGTTGCGCCAGGAAGGCAAAAAACGCTTCAACCCGGGTACTGCGGCGGCGATGTTCTTCCTCAACGCCACCGATCCCGCCACCATCAAGCTCACGCGCACCCTGATGATCGAGTGGGGCTTCAAGGCGCAACGCGCGGCGTACAAACTCGCCAGCATGCTCGGCCTCGCCAGGCTGCAGACGCGCCGCCCGCCCTCCAGCGTTGGCAAGCCGGCGCTCAAGTCCCAGATCATCCACTTCATCAACAAGCCGATGCCCGGCGGCCTGCCCAAGCGCACCTCGCGCGCGCTGCTCGACATTGAAGACAACAAGGTCGTGCCTATCATCCGCAATCCGCAAAAAGCGGCGGAAGATGCCGAGGCGGTGTTCTACTTCCCCGGCTGCGGATCGGAGCGCCTGTTCGGCCAGGTCGGCCTTGCCACCCAGGCCATGCTCTATCACGTCGGTGCGCAAACGGTGCTGCCGCCCGGATACCTTTGCTGCGGTTACCCGCAAACGGCGGCCGGCGACCACGACAAGGGCCAGAGCATCACCACCGACAACCGCGTGCTGTTCCACCGCGTCGCCAACACCCTCAATTACCTCGACATCAAGACGGTTATCGTCTCCTGCGGCACCTGCATGGACCAGTTGCAGAAGTACGAGTTCGACAAAATCTTCCCCGGCTGCCGCCTGCTCGACATCCATGAATACCTGATGGAAAAAGGCGTCAGGCTGGAGGGCGTCGCCGGCGTGCGTTACATGTACCACGACCCCTGCCACACGCCGATGAAGACCCACCAGCCGATGAAGGTGGTCAACCAGTTGATGGGCGGCGGCGTCACGCAGAACGAGCGTTGCTGCGGTGAATCGGGCACGCTGGCGGTGACGCGCCCCGACATTTCCACGCAGATCCGCTATCGCAAGGAAGAGGAGATGCGCAAGGGCGTCACCTCGCTGCGCGCCACTCCAGACAGCGGCGATGTTTTCACGGGGGAGGTGAAAATCCTCACCTCCTGCCCGTCCTGCCTGCAAGGACTCGCCCGTTACTCGGACGACACCGGTGTGAGCGCCGATTACATCGTCGTCGAAGTCGCCAAAAGCGTGCTCGGCCCGGACTGGATGCGCAATTATGTCGAAATGGCCAACCACGGCGGCATCGAGCGGGTACTGCTCTGAAGGCCTTTCTGCGCTATGCTTTCGCACAGCATGACAAGCCGCGAGGGAGCGGCCTGTCCCGGTCCAAAGAACAACACGGCAAGCACCGGTTGATGGGGATGAACACATTGAAGGCCACCGCGTTCACGCCGTGCCTGACCAGGGGCGCGCGGCGTTTCTCGCCAGCGCATTGACATGGCCTTGTTCGAACTTCCGGCGACCAGCGCGCAGAACCACCCCGGCTTCGCCGACGCCAATTCCTGCGCCGGATGGCTGCAAACGCTGCCGCTGATCAACGTCGCCCCGGCGCAAGGTGCGCTGCTCGGGCATATCGAAGAGCTCAACACCTTTGAACTGCCCGCAAGCGAGCGCCTGAAAATCCTCGAGGTACTGCGCGAGCCGGTTTATTTCGTGCAGGCCGAACTGGCAAAGAAGTTCTCCGGCCGTGCGCTGCCCCTGGGCCGGCTCGAGCGCGACATCTTCCTCAACGTCACCGCGCTGTGGGACGCGCTGGGAAAGGGCTACCAGCACTGCCTCGCCGCGGTTGCCGCCGGTGAGTTGATCGGGCAGGGCGCGGTTTCCTGCCAGCGTGCGCTCGACTGCGTCGCGCAGAAAATCAACGAGCACTACAAGGCCTGCCAGGACATCGAGCCCGATGACTGGCGCCTCGCGCATGTCATCTACCATTTCGCCGAGGAACGCCACCTCGAGCAGATCGACGTTTCCGACGCACAGTGCAAGGCCTCCACGCTCACCACCCCGGAGCAGACCTGGCTGCGCACGCTG
Organism: uncultured Bordetella sp.; assembly: GCA_964385505.1. GTDB lineage: Bacteria > Pseudomonadota > Gammaproteobacteria > Burkholderiales > SG8-39 > CAITSH01. The sequence continues at coordinate 17,884 of CAYLPI010000065.1, read as the reverse complement.
TTGCTCAACCTCGCCAACCCGAACGAGCACTCACCGCGCCAGTTGGCGATGATCGCCAAGTGGCTTGAACGCTGGACGGAGCGGGTGACGGTGAGCCGTGAAGCAAGCCAGACCGGGCTGACGCAGCTTGCCGTCGACCTTGAGGGCGCCGCCGGCGTGGCGCGTCAGGCGACCGGCGGCGCAGGCGTGCGCTACCTCGGCATGGACGAGCTCGGCGCCAGCCTCAAAAAGCGCATCATGCTGCTGCGCAAAGGCGAAAGCCCGCAGTCGCTCAAGCTCGGCGACGAATGCGTGCAGCCCTTTTGCGAGCAAAACCTGACGCTGCTGTACCGCCAGTTGTGCGAGGCCAGCAACACCCGCGACCATTCGCGCCAAAGCGGCGCGGCCAAGGCGCAGGTGAGCAGCGGCATCGGTGCGATCCATCATTACATCTGCGGGCTGCCGTTCAAGCAGCCGGGCAATGTCAAGGAATTGTCGGCCAAGGAACGCCAGGAAATCGCCACCTTCGGCCGCATCGCCACACGCGATGAAAGCGATTTCAGTCAGATCCAGGGTTACACCATCGAGGTCTGGACGCTGCTTGACGAGAGCCTGACCGGCCTGCGCATGTGTCGCCCAGCCGACACCGACGGCGCGCGCTTCGCGCATTCGCAACTGGTGGGCGTGCGGCCGGCCGACAGCCGCAATTTCATGCTCGGCACGATACGCTGGCTGCTGTCCACGCATGAACTCGACCTCAATGCCGGAGTGCGACTGATGCCCGGCGTACCGCAAACCATCGCCGTCAAGCCGACCGGCATCAACGCCACAGCCGAAAAATACATCCCCGCCCTGGCCCTGCCCGAGGTGGCGGCGCTACGCTCACCGGCGTCGCTGATCCTGCCCAACGGCTGGTTCCGGCCCAAACGCGTGGTCGAGGTCTGGCGCGAAGCGCCGCAACAACTGCTGCTGACCGGCATCCTCGAGCGCGGCAACGATTTCGAGCGCGTCACTTACGAGGCGATCTGAGGGTCGCGCGGTCCGCTCCCACACGGTCCTCCCCGACAGGTCCGCCCCGACAGGTCCGCCCCGACACGGTCCGCCCCCATCCGTCCGCAAGGACGCTGATTGTCGGACTGGCACGACAGGGCATCGTGCTGGAATTGCCAATTATTTCCTCCCCGCAAGGTCGCCCGGGGCGCATTATGACTTCGTCATAGTCTGTCCCTGCCGCCACCGGCGGCACCCGGGAGACCGTTACCTCCCCCATGCGCCCAGGAGCCCATATGAGCACCCAAAGCGATTTTCTTCCCGCCAGCCGGCCGCTGCTGTCGGATACGAAAAGCTGTGAACAATGGCTGGCCTCGGCCTACCTGTCCGATCCGCGCCAGGCCTGTCACGAGTTCACGCTGCTGATCGAGCAACTTGAAGAGGCGCCACCACGGCACAACGATTACCTCGACATTCTCGAGCGCCTGCGCAAGCCCCTCGGCGCGGCGCAGGAGGAACTGGCCAAAAAATTCCTGTCCAAGCCGCTGCCACTCGGCCACATCGAGAACGCCGCTTTTGAACAGGCTTACGACTTGTGGCGCGCGGTAATGCGCGGCTACCGCCGGCTGTTTCGCGCCGCACTCAAGAACACGCACCCCGAACTCGCCGGCCGTCTGCCGCTGTTGTGCCAGCGCTCGCTCGAAGCCATTGGTGAACTGCTCGCGGCGTTCTGGCAGGCACGGCGCGAGATCGACCCCGACCTGTGGCCGCTGCTGCACGAGTTGTACGCCATTGCGGAAGCGCGCGGCTTTGCCAACCTCAACCTCGCCAAAGCCGGCACCGGTGCGGCCAACACCAACGCCCACATCGCGGCAATAAAAAGCTGCACCTCGACCTACATGCGCCCGATCCTGCTGCAACTGGCGCAACCCTACGGCCTTTCCGGGCGCGACTTTCAACTGATGCGGCGCTGGGCTTACCGCTGGTCGCACAAACCGCGGCTGCTCACTGCGCAAGGCCGCAGCGGTGCGTACTGCATCGACCTCGCCGGCAGCGAAGGCGCGCGCTGGACCACCACTGCGGCGCCGGGCGGCGGCACCGCCACGTCGCCTGCTGCCGGCGCGACGTTACGCTACATTGACATGGGCGAACTCGCACGCAGCCTGCGGGGACGGCAACGCCTGCTCGGCGGCGGCGCCATGCCGGCCGAGTTGGGCCTCGGTACCGATTGCACCCAGGCGACCTGCGGCGAGTTGCTGTCGCAACTGGCACACACCTGGCTGGACGTTCCCAAGGCGAGGCAGTTTCCGCGCCGCCAACAGGTGGCGCCGACCGAGCTGGTGGCCGGTTTCGCCGCCATCCATCACGCCATCAGCGGCAAACTCCTGGAAACCAATCTCAAGCAGTGGGACTATTCGCGCCGCGACGCCGAGCACATCCATATTTTCCAGCACGCACCGGCGCTTGCAGACAGGGCGGCGGCGCTGCACCAGGCCACGCTGCTGCTCGAACAATGGGACACGCTCGACGAAAGCGCCACCGGTTTTCGCATGCGCCGCAGCGGCCCCGGTACGCGACTGCAGCACCGGCAACTGGTGGCGCTGCGTCCGCAGGGCGCAAAACGCATGATCCTGGCCGAGGTGCGCTGGCTGGTCTCGGGGCACGACAACACACTGTCGGTTGGCGCCAGGGCGCTGCCGGGCATCGCCCGCGCGTGCCTGGTGCGTATCAAATCGGATCTTGCTTCGCAAAAGGACCCGTACTCGCCGGCCTTCCTGCTACCGGTGGCACCGGGGCTCGCACCCAGCCTGGTGCTGCCCTCGGGCTGGTACCAGAACGGCCGCGAAGTGGAATTGCAGCTTGAGGATGAATCCTTCGTCGTCAGCCTGTTCGGACTGCTCGGGCGCGGCGCCGATTACGACCGCGCCAACTTCACCGCGCGCGCTTGAATACACTTGCAGCCGGAACCCAGACTTATAAAACCCGTGCGAGCGCCACGGTTCAGGCCGCAACTGCAGCCGTCGGGTCGGCCTTGACACGCCGCGCCGGAAAAACCGCGGAAAAACTCGAGCCCTCACCCGGGGCGCTGCGAATCTCCAGCGTCCCCTGGTGCCGCGTCAGCACATGCTTGACGATGGCAAGACCGAGACCGGTGCCGCCGGTCTCGCGCGAGCGGCTCGAATCAACGCGGTAAAACCGTTCGGTCAGGCGCGGAATATGCCGTGGCTCGATGCCGATGCCGCTGTCGCGCACCGTGAACACGCCCTCGTCGCCGCGCATGGTCCACGACAGACAAATCGCGCCGCCCTGCGGCGTGTAGCGGATGGCGTTGCTGAGGAGGTTACCGAAAGCCGAACGCAACTCCTGCTCGTTGCCCTCCAGCCAGCCCGGGGTCAGCGCTTCGACGACGATGTTGTGCCGCCGCTCGGACAGCGCGCGCGCCTCCTCGACCAGCGTTTCCACCAGCCTAACCATGGGGATCGGCACCTCGCTCGCCGGCGAAGTGCTTGCCTCGAGCGCCGACAATACCAGCAAATCCTCGATCAGCCACTGCATGCGCTGGCTCTGCTCGCGCATGATTTCAATCACCTGTTTGCCGCGCGCCTCGTCCAGGCGCACCTTGCCGTCCGCCAGCGTTTCGAGAAAACCGCTGACCACGGTGATCGGCGTCTTCAATTCGTGCGACACATTGGCGACAAAGTCGCGGCGCATGGTCTCGAGCTTCTCGGCCTGGGTGATGTCGCGCGACAGCAGCAGCTTCTGGTCCTGGCCGTAGGGCACGACGCGCACCGACAACACCATCGCCTCACCGCGCTGCAGCCGCATCACCAGCGGCTCGGCAAAATCGCCGGTTTGCATGTAGGCGACAAAATCGGGCTGGCGTATCAGGTTGACGATGGGCTGACCGCCGTCCTTTTCGATATCGAGGCTCAAATCGCGCTCGGCAATGAGGTTGCACCACTCGATGCGGTCATCGGCGTCGAGCACGATCACGCCGTCGGGCAAGGCCTGCCCGGCCTTGCGAAAGCGCGCCAGCGTCGTGGTGAGGCGGTGATGTTGCTGGTTGGTGGTGCGCACGAAACGGTACAAGGCGGTGAAGACCCGCTCCCACGCGCCGGTGCCCTCGGGTACCGGCAGCGATTGCGGGTTTTTGAGCCAGTCCACCAGTGCCTGCAGGTTGGACAGGTGCCGCAGCAACAACAGCGCAAGACCGATACCCGCAACGGCGAGGCTCCAGACGCGGCCCAGCGTCGCCCAGGCGACCAGCGACGCCGCGAAGGTGAGCAGCAGCATGCCCCCGGTGCGAAACCAGATGCTCATGCAGCGCCCGGCGCAAGGACAACGGTCAACGGCAACGCCGCACAGAACACTTCACAAGATGAAAAATGGCCGGACATGCCGGCCATTCTAGCGCGCATCGGCCCGGTTATTCGCCGTCGGCGAAGCGGTAACCGGTGCCACGGACGGTTTGCACCAGGCGATCGTGGCCCGAGGGCTCGAGCGACTGGCGCAGGCGGCGAATGTGCACGTCCACCGTGCGTTCCTCGACAAACACATGGTCACCCCAGACCTGGTCGAGCAATTGCGCGCGGCTGTGCACGCGCTCGGTATGGGTCATCAGGAAATGCAGCAGCCGGAACTCGGTCGGACCGAGCTCGAGCGGCGTGCCGCTGCCGCTGACGCGGTGGTTACCCGGGTCGAGGCGCAGGCCGGCGATCTCGACCGGCTCGTCAGTGAGCTGGGGCGCGCGCCGGCGCAACACCGCCTTGATGCGCGCCAGCAGCTCGCGCGGCGAGAACGGCTTGGTGATGTAGTCGTCGGCGCCCGATTCGAGGCCGACCACCTTGTCCTGCTCGGCGCCGCGCGCGGTCAGCATGATGATCGGAATCGACTTGGTGCGCTCGTCGTCGCGCAGCGCGCGCGCGAACATCACGCCCGATTGGCCCGGCAGCATCCAGTCGAGCAGCACCAGATCGGGCAGCGCATGACGTACCAGGCTTTGCGCATGTTCGGCATCTTTGGCGCGCAGCACGCGGTGGCCCGCGTGCTCGAGATTGAGCGCGATCAGTTCCTGAATTGCGGGTTCGTCTTCAACGACGAGTATATTGGCCGACATCGGATAGTCCGGTTGCGAAGTTGTGCCGATTCTACGAAATGAAAATGACAGTCATGTTACATCCGGCGCTGTTTTTGCCCGCTGTTTTAGCTCACCCGGCGCCAGCAGTCGCAGCGGCAGTTCACGCTATGATAGGCGCTTGCAGTAACGCAATCAGGACACCCCATGGCTGGCTTGGACAAAAACTCCCCGATTCCGACTGAAATAAAGCTGCACCAGACGTCAAAAGTGATGGAAATCGCCTTTTCCGACGGCAAAAGCTTTCGCCTCGGCTACGAATTCCTGCGCGTGCATTCGCCCTCGGCCGAAGTGCGCGGCCACGGTCCGGGCCAGGAAACGCTGCAGACGGGCAAGATCAAGGTCGGCATCACCGCCCTCGACCCGGTCGGCAGTTATGCCGTGCAACCGACGTTTTCCGACGGCCACGCCACCGGCATTTATTCCTGGGACTACCTCTACGAGCTGGGCAGCAATCAGGACAGCCTGTGGCAGCAATACCTCAAACGCCTCGCCGATGCCGGCGCCAGCCGCGACATCGATACCACCGTGAAGCCAGTGCTGCACGGTCACTGAGCAACAAGTCTGCTGATAGTGTGCACCAACCAATGAGCGAACAAACGCATTTCGGCTTCAGCACCGTTGACGAGCGCGACAAGGCTAAAAAGGTCGCCGCGGTATTCGATTCGGTCGCCGGCAAATACGACCTGATGAACGACATGATGTCAGGCGGCTTACACCGTCTGTGGAAAGCCCATGCCATCGCGCAAAGCGGCGTGCGCGAAGGCAGCCGCGTGCTCGACGTCGCCGGCGGCTCGGGCGACCTGTCGCGCGCCTTTGCCAAACGCGTCGGCGCGAGCGGCCAAGTATGGCTGACGGATATCAACCGCGCCATGCTCGGCGTCGGCCGCAACCGCATGATCGACGAGGGCGCCATCGCCCCGGCACTGCAATGCGATGCCGAACACCTGCCCTTTCCGGACAATTACTTTGACTGCGTCAGCGTCGCCTTCGGCCTGCGCAACATGACGCACAAAGAAACCGCCCTGGCTGAAATGACACGCGTCCTGCGTCCCGGCGGCCGCGTTCTGGTACTCGAATTCTCCAAGGTCTGGAAACCCCTCGAAAAAGCCTATGATTGGTATTCGTTTACCGCGCTGCCCTGGCTGGGCCGCAAAATCGCCTCCGACGAGGCGAGCTACCGCTATCTCGCCGAGTCGATACGCATGCACCCGGACCAGCAGACATTGAAGTTGATGATGGAACGCGCAGGCCTTGAAGATGTCACATACAATGACCTGAGCGCGGGAGTTGTGGCGCTGCATAAGGGATTCAAGTACTAGAGGGATTCAAGTACTAGAGGGATTCAAGTACCAGGGGGATTCAAGTACTAGGTTTCAGGATGTACTGGTAAAACCGTAACAACGAACCCATACAAAGCACTTACCGGGAAAAGAGGAAACACAATGAAGACATGGATCATGATCGCGCTTACCGTGATGGTAGGCATAGGCCTCGCGCCGCTTGACGCCGAGGCGGCCAAACGCCTGGGTGGTGGCGGCAGCACCGGCATGCAGCGCCAGTCCATCGCGCCGCAAAAATCCGTCGCGCCGGCACAGAACGCCGCGGCACCCGCAGCCGCCGCGCCTGCGGCAGCCGCACCCTCCGGCAACCGCTGGCTCGGCCCCGTCGCCGGCCTCGCCGCCGGTCTCGGCCTCGGTTACCTGTTCTCGCAAGGTGCGTTTGGCGGCATGGGCAGCATCATCAGCACCCTGCTGCTCGCCTTGCTGGTCGGTGGCGCGGTTATGCTGGCGCTGCGCTTCTTCATGAAGCCGCGCGCACAAGTGCAGCCGGCGACCGGTCCGAACAGCTACGGCATGATGGGTTCGGAGACGGTGGCCGCACCGCCGCCGTCGCAAATGACCGGCATGACCGGCAGCGGCGGTCCCGACTTTCGCAGCCAGTTCCAGCCCAACATGCCGGCCGGCTTTGACGCCGCCGGCTTTGTGAAGCAGGCCAAACTATCCTTCATGAACCTGCAAAAAGCCAACGACAGCGCCGATCTCGACACCCTGCGCGACATGAGCAGCGATGAGATGTTCACGCTGTTCAAGTCGCAAATCGACTCGCGCTTCGGCGTTACGCAGAAAACCGAAGTCGTGACCCTTGCCGCCGACCTGCTCGAAGTCGTCACCGAAGGCGGCAACCACGTCGCCAGCGTGCGCTTTGGCGGCATGATCAAGGACGACGGCGAAACCGTTGCCACACCCTTCGAAGAAGTCTGGAACCTGCAAAAGCCGGTTTCGGGCGGCGCCGGATGGATGCTGGCGGGGATTCAGCAGGTCGCCACCGCCTGATTCAGACAAGTCGCAACAAAAAAGGCCACCTTCGGGTGGCCTTTTGTTTTGGGGCAAGTTCAGACTGCGTAAAGTGCAAAGACGGGGTCAGAGTCCCGGGATAGGACGCGTCAGGGGTCGCGTCACACCGAATACGCCGACGATGCGTCCGCCCTCATCCCGCAATGGCATCATGGTGCGCTTGTGCAACCGCGAAGAGCCGTTCTTGTTGACCAAACGCAAGACGCCGGACCAGCGCCCATAGCGAATCGCCTTGGCTATCAGGTCATTGGTAAGGCGCTCGTCCGCGCCCGGACCGTACAGGAAGAAGGGCTTGCGACCAAGGACCTCGCTCTTTTCGTAACCAAAGTTCCGTTTCGCCCATTCGTTCCAGCCGACGATACGTCCGTCCAGGTCCGTAATGACGATGCAATCGGGCATCTGCTCGAGCACGCAAACGATGCGCCGCAAGTAATCATCAGACGCGCTCGACACCGCCGGTACTCTCGCCGGCATCGCTGTTCGCCGGCCGCGCCGCGCCGGGGTTTTGCCGTCCAAGAGCAAACGATGCACCTGCCGGGTCGCCTCGCTTGGCTCGGTGCCAAGTTCGTTGCGCAACAGCGCGGCGTAGGCCTCGTACTGGGCAATCGCCGCCCGCGTATGTCCACACTCGGCATACAGCAGCATCAGGTCGTGCCGCGCCTCTTCCTGGAAAGGGTCCGCCGCGACCAGGCGCGAGGCTACTGGAATCGCGCGTTCGGGCGCGCCATCCGCCGCGCACAAATCGAGCAGCAGGCGATTGGCGGTAGTTGCGGCGGCGGCGAGTTGTTCGCGTTCCACGACCAGCCAGTCGTCAAATCTGGGTGAAACACGGCCCAGGTCCTCCAACAACGGGCCTGCATAGAGAAGACCTGCGGCCTCTAGATCCGCAGCGGTTCTGGTCTCCAACAACGCGCGCATGCGCAAGACATCAACCGCGACGCAGGACGGGTCCAGCCCCGCCTTGTCCCGATCGAACCGCAACGCGCGCGCCGCTGCCGTGTGCATACCGCCGACGGCATTAGAGATCGCCGACAGGCTCTGGCGCAGGCTGTGCCGCGCATCGCCTTCGACCTCGCTCCACAGCATGCCGGCAAGCCGCTCGCGCGCGAAGACGCGTCCGGGCGCGAGTGCGAGGTAGGCCAGCAGCGCGCGGTCCTTGCGTGACCGCAGGATCAGGGGCTTGCCGCAGGCGAAGACCGAAAAGCCGCCAAGCAACCGTAGTTCAAGAAGTGGTGTGACGCTTTTTGTCCGCACCCGCGAAATCTTAGCACTCCCGCCACAGTTTTGACGAAGCATTGACGATGGCTGCGCCACGATGGGTGTGCGCCGCATCAGCCCGGGCGCGTGCCAAATGGAGGTCAGAATGCAGGCAGAAGTCGATCGGTTGCTGGACGCGTTCAGCAAACTGCGCATCGCACGTCTCGAACCGGGGGCCTTCAAACCGCGCAACGCATGGGCGGCTTTCGAGGTGCGCGACCTGGGCATGGCTGCGGCAAGCGCGGGGAAGGTCGGCGCTTTCCACATGCGAGCGCTCGAACCCTGCAAGGGTCCGCAAGGAGCGCACTGGCACAAACTCGACTTCCACATGGTCTACATATTGAAAGGCCGGGTGACCTACCGCTGGGAGGGGTCGAACGACGACGTGGTGGTCGAAGCCGGCGGCTGTCTCTTCCAGCCACCGGGGGGGGCGCACGACGTCATCGACTACACGACCGACCTCGAGGTGCTGGAAATCACGATGCCCGCCGTGTACGAAACGATTCCCGCCTGAAAACCATTCATCACAGGGCGAGCGCCCTGCCTACCGAAGGAGAGATTCCCATGAGCGCAGTACTGAACAACCCGGACACCACCGCACTGGTTTGGCCGCGAGCGGATTTCACGCAGGTACCGTTTGGCGTGCACGTCGACCCAAAACTCTTTGAGCTCGAACAGGATCGCATTTTCCATGGCCGGACCTGGAACTATCTCGGCCTTGAGTCGGAAGTGCCCAATCCCGGGGATTTCGTCACCAATTACGTTGGCATTACCTCGGTGGTGCTTAGCCGGGCCGAGGACGGAAAGCTGCACGCATTCGTCAATCGTTGCGCGCACCGCGGCGCTGCGGTGGTACGCGAGAAACGGGGCAATTCCGCCTCACACACCTGCATCTACCACCAGTGGAGCTACGACCTCGCAGGCAACCTGTTGGGCGTTCCTTACCGGCGCGGCATAAACGGCAATGGCGGCTACCCTGCAGACTTCAAGACAGACGCACACGGCTTGGAGAAACTGCGCGTGGAATCGTACCGCGGCGTCGTGTTCGGCACTTTCGCCCACGACATGGAGTCTCTTGTCGATTACATGGGCGAGCCGGTGCGGCAACGATTTGACGAACTCTGCAGCCGGCCGATCAAGGTGGTGGGCTATCAACGACAGTTGATCCGGGGCAACTGGAAGCTATACGTGGAAAACCTCAAGGATTGCTACCACGGCGCGCTGCTGCATGGCTTCAACTCCAAGTTCGGAATGTTCCGCACCTCGCAACGCGGCTCGACCGTAATGGCCCAAAACGGCCTCCACTGCGTGCTCACGACGTACGGCGTGAAGGACGAGAAGATGGGAAACACCTATGCCAAGGTCGAAACCTTCAAATCGCAATTCCAACTCGAAGCGCCGGAAGTCGTAAAGCATTTCGAAGAGCATGCCGATGGCATGGTCTCGACCGTGCTGTCGATGTTTCCGACCTTCGTCCTGGCCCAGATCTCAAACCACCTCGGCTTCCGCCAGTGCATTCCGAAGAGCGTCGATGAGTTCGAGCTGGTTTGGATCAACTTCGAGTATGCCGACGATACCCCCGAAGCCGTTCACGCCCGTCGCATGCAGGGCAATCTGCTCGGGCCCGGCGGATACCTGTCGATGGAGGACGCAGAGGCACTCGAGATTGCGCACGCGGCAATCCAGGGCGAAATGGGCCGCGGGCACGCTTTCATTGAAATGGGGGGTCGCGAATTTGGCGACCAGACCCACCTGGTGACTGAGGTGCCGATCCGTGCTTTCTGGAAAGGCTATTGCGACCTGATGGGATTCGAGGTCAAGGACGCCTGATCGATCATTGAGGAGTAAGGAATTGAATTCACAAGCAACCACGCCTTCCCGGCCCGCCGACACCATTTCCACCGACCTTGAACGCCGTGTGGTGGCCCTCAACTACCATTACGCGCAATGCTTGGACGATGGCCGACTGAAAGAGTGGCCCGATTTTTTCACCGACGACTGCCGTTACCTTATTCATTCCCGCGAAAACTTGGATTGCGGCCTCGAAGGCTATTGGCTCTATTTCGAGAACAAACCGATGCTGCGTGACCGTGTTGTCTCGTTGACAGACGTCAACATCTTTCACATTCACCATGAACGGCGCTTCGTAACCAACGTGCTGGTTACGGGCCGTGACGGCGATGTGTGGCTAGCGCGGTCGAACTATATGATGATGCACACCAATAATGAGGGGCGCAGCAAGATTTTCAGCATTGGCGAGTATCGTGACCGCATCGTCGATGAGGGAGGAGTCCTCCGGTTTCGCGAGCGCCTCGTGGTTGTCGATACCTTTACCGTCGAGAGCCACATCTCGAATCCGATCTGACCGGACCGCGAGGTGATTGCGGAAAGCATATTAGACATCGATCTGTATGAGGCCGCGGCCCGCATACGGGGAAAATTCATCTCGTCGTTCGAATTGACAACGATGTGCCTGAAACGCATCGACCGGCTGCAGTCCAGGCTCAAGTGCTTCATCTCGCTTGACCCTGATCGCGCGCTGGCGGCTGCGCGAAAAGCCGACACCCAATTAGCTCGGGGAGACCGGCTGGGTCCGCTGCATGGCGTCCCCGTGGCACACAAAGATGTCTTCTACCGCGCAGGACGCGTCACTACCTGCGGATCCGCCATATTGCGTGATTTTGTTCCGAATGCCACGGCCATCGTTCTGGAGCGTATGGATCGTGCCGGCGCGATTGAACTGGGCACTTTGAATCTTGCAGAATTTGCCGCCGGTGGCACCGGGCACAATATGCACTACGGCGACTGCTCCAATCCATGGAATACGGCGTACACGCCCGGCGGCTCTTCCAGCGGATCCGCCTGCGCCGTCGCCTCCAGGATGATTTTCGGCTCCCTGGGAACGGATACGGCGGGATCGGTGCGCTGGCCCGCCTCCCTTTGCGGCGTTGTGGGGTTGCGCCCGACGCTGGGCCTGATCCCGACTTCAGGCGTAATGCCCAGGGCCTGGTCGCTTGACACGGTGGGACCCATCGCAAGATCCGTCAGAGATTGCGCGAGGATACTGGATGTCATTGGGTCCGGCGACTCCGATGAGCAGCCGCAGAAGCCCGCTTACGAAGGGGCCGACGGCAAATCGGTGGGAGACTACCGTGTCGGGGTGCCGATTTCGTTTTTTTCCGATGACGTGCCGGACGAAACACGTTCGGCCCTGAGCAGCAGCCTCGACGTTTTCCGGCGGCTTGGCGTCAAGATCCTGCCCGTTCCCGTCCCGGATCCCGTCCTCGCTTTCAGCTTTGGAGATGTCCTTGCAAAAACCGAGGCGGCGAGACTCCACAGGGGCTGGCTGCGCGACCGGCCGGGGGAGTACGGGCCTGGCATCCGATCCCAGCTAGAGTCGGGTTTGTCCATTCCGGCAGCGCGCTACCGCGAGGCTCTGCGCATGCGCGGCCCCATGCTCGTGCAGTTCGTCGATTCGGTCTTCCGTAGCGTGGATGCGTTGCATATTCCCGTTCATCCCCATGTGCCGCCGACCATGGATGATTGTGCCCCGCGTTCGGAGGAAAAAGTCGCCGAATTCTGGGCGACATACCCGCGGTTCACGCGGCCGATCAGTTATCTTGGCCTGCCTGCTCTCACGCTACCTTGTGGGATCTTTTCCTGCGGAGTGCCTATCGGCATGCAACTCGTCGGGCGCCCCTTTGGCGAGGCGGCGCTGTTCGCTCTCGGACATGCCTATCAGCAACAGACCCAGTGGCATGTGATGTCGCCCTCGGTATCCGCAGCAATCGAACAATTCTGACCGTTCTTAATTCAAGACTACAATCACACGTCGTACCTTTTTTCATAAATCAGACATCGAGGAGGAAGCCATGAAACGGATTGGGCGATGCTTAGTCAGGTTGGCGGCAGGTGTGGTATTGCTTGTCATGGGTACCGGAGTAAACGCGCAGGAAGTCACGCTGCGAGCGGCTGTGTTTGTCCCCATTACCAGCACTTACGGCGAGCTGTTCGGACGATTCATAGAAAAGGTCAATAGTGAAGGAAAGGGCCTGGTCCAGATCCGTCTGGTCGGCGGCCCCGAAGCGGTGCCTTCTTTCGAACAGGGCAACGCAGTGCGTAGCGGCGTGCTCGACATCGCCTCGATCCCACCGTCCTTCTATGCCACCATCGCACCCGAAGCGGATGCGGCGATATTGTCCACCCAGTCCGTCGCGCAGCAGCGCAAGTCCGGTGCCTGGGACGAACTGAACAAGGGCCATAACCAGAAAATGAGCGCGTGGCTGCTCGCAACCTACGGGCAGGGCGTGCCATTCCATATCTACACAAACAAGCCGGTTGCCACAATCGGCGACATCAAGGCCCTTAAGCTGCGCACCGTCCCCAATTACACGCCGTTTTTTAACACGCTGGGCGCGACACTGGCGACCCTTCCACCAGGCGAGGTTCAGGCCTCCCTGGAGCGCGGCGTGGTGGACGGCTATGGCTGGCCGCTGCTGGGGATATTCGACTTGGGCTGGGGGCAATACACGAAATACCGGGTCGATCCGGGTTTCTACGACGTCGTTGTCAACATCCTCGTCAATCTGAACAAATGGAAATCCCTGCGCGAGGACCAGCGCGCATTCCTGTCACGCATGGCTCAGTGGCTGGACGAGGAAAACCTCGCCTGGACAAAGGAAAAATCCGCTGCTGAAATGAAGCGCCAGAGGGATGCCGGGATAAATGCGGTCAACCTCGGCCCCGCTTATCGCAGCCAGGCATATAACGCCTACTGGGCAGAGTTGTCCAAGCGCGCGCCGGAAGCAATCAAGGCGCTTCGTCCGCTGCTGGACAGGTAACGGGGGGGGGCCAGTACTCCGATGAAAATTGTCCGTGTAACCGCCATCCCGCTGAACGTCCCGGTACGGGTCGAGTTGCTCGGACTCGACAAGACGAGTTCCCTGTCCGTGTGCGTAGTCGCAATCGAATGCGATGACGGCCTGGTCGGCCACGGCATTACCGGCATCACCGAAGAGGAAGCGGTCGCGGCGATCGTCAACCTTGTCGCCGGGCCGGCGCTCATAGGCGAAGATCCGCTGAATACCGAACGCCTCTGGGACCGGCTCTACTGGCTTCTCAGCCCGCGCGGGCAGACGGGCTATGCGTCTCACGCCATCGCGGCGATAGACATTGCGCTGTGGGATCTGAAGGGCAAGATCCTCGGCTTGCCGGTCTGGCGCCTGCTCGGCGGTGCGCGAGCGAAGGTACCGCTCTACGCGACCTTTGGTTTTTCGTTTTTTGATCGAGAACAGCTTGCCGCAGCAGCGAAGCACTGGCTGGCGCAGGGGTTCCGGCGACTGAAGATGGTCGTCGGACACCACGGCCTTGCGCGCCGGGACGAACCCCGCCCGGTCGGTGAAGTCATCGCGGAGGACAAGGCGCGAGTGCTCGCGGTGCGCGAAGCGGTCGGACCGGATATCGGACTATATATCGATGCCAATTGCAGTCTGGACGCATACCACGCAACTAAATTGGCGCGCCGCATCGAGGATTGCGACATTTCCTTTTTTGAGGAACCGATCACGCAAAACGATATTCCCCAAATGGCCGAAATGCGCCGGCGCACGACCATTCCTCTGGCCGCCGGGCAGAATGAGGGACTCGCATTCCGCTTTCGCGACATGTTACTTGCCAAGGCCGTGGACGTACTCCAGCCCAATGTGGTCATAACGGGTGGCTATACGCAGTGCGCGCGGATCGCGGGGATGGCTGGCGCGTTCAATGTGCCGATTGACAATGGCGGCGCCTGGTCGCCATGGAACATGCACCTGCACGCCGGCGTCGCCAACGGTGGGCTCGTTGAATACCACTATGTGGCGATGCTGGTCTGCGAACAGCTTTTCGAGGGGCTTCCCGCGCCAAGGGACGGCTGGCTGGAACTTCCGAACACACCCGGGCTGGGTTTCTCCCCAAAAATGGATGCCATCCGGGAACTCGCGAAGCGCCCCTTGTCCATGGGCCGCGGAAAAGGCTGATGGTGCCGGTTGCCCGAATCGCGTGCGACAATGGCGCTGTACGCGAAACCCGACCTTTCTAGGTAACCCGCATTGATTGACCGGATATCCTCATTGTACGGAGCGCTTTTGCAGGGCCTGCTCGGGCTCGCAAACGTTTTGCTGTTCGCAATGATGGTTTTGATCTGCGCAGACGTGGCACTTCGGAACATGTCGTGGATTGGGTTCCAGCTCCGCTGGGCCAATCAGGTGTCCGAATATGCAATCTACGGCATAACATTCTTTGCGGCGCCGTGGTTGCTGCGCCGGGGGCAGCACGTGCGGGTCGATATCGTGCTCAATCTCCTCCCCGCCCGGGCCGCGTGGCTTGTCGAATTGCTCGTCGACGCGACGGGAATCGTAATAAGCGCCGTGATGATGGTGTATTCGGCCTACATGCTCATCGACAGCGTCAACTCGGGATCCGTGGTGCTGAAGGAAATCACCTTTCCCGAGTGGTGGATACTGCTGCCCGTTCCCTTCTGCTGTTTGCTGCTCTTTATCGAGTTCCTGTTTCGCATGCGCCGCCTGGCTTTCGGGAAAATAGGCGTGCGCAACGAAGCGACCTCCACCGGCTGAGGACTGCGACAATGGCGTGGCAAGCATCACTGCTCTTGCTGCTCGGTGGCACCACCTTGCTGCTGTTCATGGGCCTGCCGGTAGCCTATTCGTTTTTCGGTATCAACATCATCGGCGCCCTGATTTTCTTTGGCGGCGAGCCCGGCCTGATCCAGTTGGTGAGAAACGGTGTTGCTTCGGTCACCTATTTTTCACTCACACCTATCCCCCTGTTCCTTCTAATGGGTGAAATCCTGTTTCAAACCAAGCTTGCACACAAGGCCATCGACGCCGTCGAGCGCGTGATCCCGAGGATGCCGGGGCGTCTGGCGATAATCACGGTGGTTGCCGGGACGATTTTTTCCGCCATCTCGGGCTCGACCATCGCGACCACGGCGATGCTCGGCAGCCTGATGCTTCCGGTGATGCTCGCTCGCGGCTACCATCCCTCTCTGGGCATGGGTCCGATCTTGGGGATTGGCGGGGTGGACATGCTCATCCCGCCCTCGGCGCTAGCGGTACTGCTCGGAAGCCTGTCGGGCATTTCCATTTCCAAATTACTGCTCGCCGGCATCGTCCCCGGGCTGATCCTGAGCGTCACTTTCATTTTCTACATATTGGCCACCGTAACCCTGAAGCCGTCGCTGGCGCCAGCCAACGAGGAGGTCGAGGTGTATTCCGGATGGGAGCGATGGCGGCCTTTTGTGCAGTACGTCCTGCCCCTCTCGTCGATTTTCATCGCCGTGGTCGGCCTGATGTCCAAGGGCATTGCGACGCCGACGGAAAGCGCCGCCCTCGGCGCGCTGGCGACGGTGCTGCTGGCGATGACCTATCGTGCGCTGACCGTCGAAAAGCTGTGGCGCTCGCTGACCGGCGCGGTAACGGTGTCCGGCATGATCCTGTTCATCATCGTGGGGGCGACCACGTTCTCACAGGTACTCAGCTTTTCCGGCGGCACCTCGGGAGTCGTCGACCTGATAAGCGGCTCGGGCATCTCCCCCGCCACTGCGGTGCTGATCATGATGGCCGTGCTGATTTTCCTCGGACTGTTCGTCGACCAGGTCAGCACCATGCTGCTGACCCTGCCCTTTTTCATGCCCGTTGTGCAGCGCCTGCACATCGACGACGTCTGGTTCGGCGTGCTGTTCCTGATATGCATGCAGCTTGGCCTGCTGCTGCCGCCACACGGGCTGCTGCTCTACACCATGAAAAGTGTCGCGCCGAAGAGCATTTCCATGGGGCAGATCTTCAAGGCAGTAATACCTTATGTCGGATTCAGCTCACTACTTCTCGCAGCGATCTATTTCTATCCGCCGATCGCGACCTGGTTGCCTCGGCTTTTGATGGGGCCCTGAGCAGCCCCGGAGGGGCGTGCACCGCTATCCTGTGCGAGATGTTTCGTCACAAGTATGGCAGCGCGAAAGGTTTGTCGCGGCTGCGTCGTCAAGTCTCCGCACCAACCCAGCTCTTGTGCGAAATGTCGAATACCACGCCGTCCGGGTCGCGAAATTTGCGCTCGAAATCGACGCCCCCGCCACCGGCGAGCTCCCGGTGGAATTTGCCGCCATTTTTCTTGATCAGCTCGCTCACCGATTCCAGGTCATCAACCACAAACCCCATGTGGTGGATGCCGACGAAATCCTTGCCGCGCTCGTCCCCCGCAGCATTGTCCGTATGAAAGTGCAGCAAGGTCAGGTTGACGACGCCGTCAGACAGTGACAGGCCGTCGCCATACGCTGTCTTGGCGAAATTTACGCGCTTCAACCCGAAGGTCTCTTCGTAGAATTTTGCCGAACGCTCGAGGTCGGGTACCGAAATCGCGATGTGTCTAAGCTTGGCCATGATTGGTCCTTTGGGTGAAATTCAACGGGTGGCGGACACGGCCGGACTGTCGGCCAGCGCCCGTAGTATTGCATTCATGTTCTGCTTGCTCTCGTATCCGACTCCGGGCGCCTCGGGCACGGTGACCTGTCCTTGCCTCACTGCCACGTCATCCCAGAAACCGCCATACACCAGCTTCCCGTCGGGCGCGGCCTCGTGGCTACCGAGCGCGAGGCCGGCCACCAGATGCGCGGCGAAGAGGTGCCCCGCATGAGGCCAGAACGCGCTGCGTGGCCAGCCAGCCGCCTCGAACACGGTCAGGATGCGCCGGTATTCCGGGATGCCATAGCTGAGCAAAGGATCGATCTGCACCCTATCCCTGGTGGCGCGCATCGCGCCGTACCGCAACAAGTTGCGCGCATCGTCCAGTGAGAAAAGATTCTCCCCGGTTCCGATGGGTACGGGGCAGCCCGCCGACAATGATGCCAGCGCGGCGTAGTCGAGCGGCGGCGCCGGCTCCTCAATCCAGGCAAGACCGTACCCGGCCATGCGGGACATCCACGAATCCGCGATTGCCGAGGCCACCTTCCCGTTTGCATCGACCGCCAGGGCGCATCCGGGCGGCAAGACCGCGAGCGCCGCCTCGACCCTGCGGGCATCGGCAACGGCATCACGCCCCCCGACTTTGATCTTCACCGTGCGATAGCCAAGCTCGATGGCGGCGCTTACTTCACGCTGCAGCGGGGCAACAT
>CAYLPI010000064.1:0-20125 GCA_964385505.1 uncultured Bordetella sp. | reverse complement strand
CTACCAGTTCCAAGTGATTCTGAAACCTTCGCCGCCTGACCTGCAGGCGCTTTACCTTGAGTCCCTGCAGATGCTCGGTATCGACCCGCGCGTCCACGACATCCGTTTCGTCGAGGACAACTGGGAATCGCCGACGCTCGGTGCCTGGGGACTCGGCTGGGAAGTCTGGCTGAACGGCATGGAAGTCACGCAGTTCACTTATTTCCAGCAGGTCGGCGGCCTCGAATGCAAACCGATCACCGGCGAAATCACCTACGGCATCGAGCGTCTGGCCATGTACCTGCAGAATGTGCAGAACGTGTTCGACCTGAAATGGACCGATACGTTGACCTATGGCGATGTCTACCACCAGAACGAAGTCGAGCAGTCGGCCTACAACTTCGAGCATTCGGACGCGCCGATGCTGTTCGGTCACTTCAACGACCATGAAGCCGATGCCAGACGCCTGATGCAGGCCAGGCTCGCGCTGCCGGCCTACGAAAAAGTGCTCAAGGCGGCGCACACCTTCAATCTGCTCGAGGCGCGCGGCGCGATCTCGGTCACCGAACGGGCCGCCTACATCGGCCGCATACGCAACCTCGCGCGCGCCGTGTCGCAGTCTTATTACGACTCGCGGCTGCGCAAGAATTTCCCGATGTGTGCGCCGGGTGAATTACAACGTCTTGGCATGGACCTCGTGCAACTCAAATCGGCGCTGGCCGCGAGGGAGCAGGCATGACCAACAGCCTGCTGGTCGAATTGTTTACCGAGGAATTGCCGCCCAAGGCGCTGCGTCGTCTTGGCGAGGCGTTTGGCGATGGCATCCTGAACGCGCTGGTAAAAGCGCAACTGACGACAGGGGATCGGGAAATCAGCGTGTTTGCCACGCCAAGAAGGCTGGCGGTGCTGATTCCGGATGTACTTTCCAGAGCGGCCGACCGCAGCGACTCCAGAAAGCTGATGCCGGCGAAGGTCGCATTCGATGCCGAAGGCAAACCGAGTGCAGCCCTCCTCAAGAAGCTCGAAAAAGAGGGCGGCAGCACCGGCCAGGTGGCACGCAAAACCGAAGGGGATGTCGAATTCGCCTTCCTCAACCAGAACGTTGCGGGACTCACGCTTGCCGCCGCGCTGCAACTTGCACTGGAAGATACGCTGGCGAAACTGCCCATTCCCAAACTCATGAGCTACCAGCTCGCAGACGGCGCGACCACGGTGCAATTCGTACGTCCGGCGCATGCACTCGTCGCCATGCACGGTACGGATATCGTGCCCGTTTCCGTTCTGGGACTGCAATCGGGCAACATCACGCACGGCCACCGCTTTCAAGGCGTCAGGGACATTGTGATCGCCCGCGCCGACGCCTATGAGGAAGCCCTTGCAGCGCAAGGCAAGGTCGTCGCGTCGTTTGACCAGCGCCTGGCGAGCATAGAGCACGGCCTGCGCGCAGAAGCTGCGGCGCTCGGCACATCGCTCGGCCGCGAGGAAGACGTTGCGCCGCTGCTCGACGAAGTGACGGCACTGGTCGAACGGCCGGCGATTTACGCCGGCGAGTTCGATCCGGAGTTCCTGGCGGTCCCGCAGGAATGCCTGATCCTCACCATGCGTGCCAACCAGAAATATTTTCCGCTGTTCGACGCAGCCGGCAAACTGACC
Organism: uncultured Bordetella sp.; assembly: GCA_964385505.1. Lineage (GTDB taxonomy): Bacteria > Pseudomonadota > Gammaproteobacteria > Burkholderiales > SG8-39 > CAITSH01. The sequence continues at coordinate 18,493 of CAYLPI010000064.1, read as the reverse complement.
CATCGTTTTCTCATCGTCAGCAACATGCAGGTGGAGGACCCCGCTCACATCATCGAGGGCAACCAGCGCGTGGTGCGCCCGCGCCTCGCCGATGCGCGCTTCTTTTTCGAGACCGACAAGAAGACGCCGCTCGCCGCGCGCATCGAGCGGCTTGGCGCGGTGGTCTATCACAACAAACTGGGCAGCCAGCTCGAGCGCATAGGCCGCGTGCGCAAGCTCGCCACCGCCATCGCCGCACTGACCGGCGCCGATGCGGCGCTCGCCGACCGCGCGGCGCTGCTCGCCAAGGGCGACCTTGTCACCAACATGGTCGGTGAATTTCCCGAGCTGCAGGGCATCATGGGGCGCTACTACGCGCTCGCCGACGGCGAGGACGCGCGGGTGGCTGCCGCGATCGAGGAGCACTACCGCCCACGCTTTGCCGGGGACGCACTACCCTCGAACGACATCGGCATCGCCCTGGCGCTTGCCGACAAGCTCGAGACCCTGGCCGGCATGTTCGGCATCGGCCAGTTGCCGACCGGCGACAAGGACCCGTTCGCGCTGCGCCGCCACGCGCTTGGCGTGCTGCGCATCCTGATCGAGAAAAAACTCGGCGTAAAACTTGACGCTCTCATTGCCGCCGCCTTCGACGCCTTCGACGCCTTTGCCGGCATCGGCGCCAGATTCGCGCCGGCCGCGCCGGCCGAACTGGCGGAGTTCGTACACGAGCGCCTGCGCGGCTACCTGCGTGATCTGGGTTATTCAAGCAACGAAGTCGAGGCCGTGGTCAGCCTGAAACCGGAACCGGTTTCCGCCATTCCGGCCCGGCTCGAAGCCGTGCGCGCGTTCGCCACACTGCCCGAGGCGGCCAGCCTTGCGGCTGCCAACAAGCGCACGCGCAATATCCTGGGCAAGGCACGATTCGCCGCAGGCACTGCCGATCCCGCCCTGCTTGCAGAGCCGGCGGAGAAAGCGCTTTACAACGCCGTTGCGGCGCTGCGCGGCGAGGTCGAGGCTGCGACTGCGGCCGGTGATTTCACCCGCTCACTGTCCCTGCTCGCTACGCTGCGGCCGCACGTCGACCAGTTTTTCACCGACGTCATGGTCAATGCCGAGGACGAGAAGGTGCGCGAGAACCGGCTGCGTCTTTTGTCCGGACTGAGCGCATTGCTCAATGGCGTCGCCGACATTTCCAAGCTCGCCGCATGAAACTGCTGATACTCGACCGCGACGGCGTCATCAACCGCGACAGCGACCAGTACATCAAGGGCCCGGATGAGTGGCAGCCGCTCGCGGGCAGCCTCGAGGCCATCGCCAGACTGACGCAGGCCGGCTATCGCATCGTCGTTGCAACCAACCAGTCGGGGATAGGCCGCGGCCTGTTCGACATGGCAACGCTCAACGCCATACATAACAAAATGCACAAGGCGGTGAATCAGCTCGGCGGCCGCGTCGAGGCGGTGTTCTACTGTCCCGATACGGACACCGCGAAGTCATCCTGCCGCAAGCCCAACCCGGGCATGTTCCAGGCCATCGCCGAACGCTTCAACACCTCGCTGCTCAACGTGCCTGCGGTGGGTGATTCGCTGCGCGACCTGCAGGCCGCGGCGACGGTCGGCGCAAAGTCCCTGCTGGTGCTGACCGGAAAGGGAAAGAAAACCCAGACCGCGGGCGGACTGCCCGCAGGCACGCAGACTTTCGCCGATCTCGCGGCAGTGGCGCGGGCGTTGAATGCATGATTTTCCTGCGCTCCCTCGCCTTTGCACTGGCCCTCGCCCTCATCACCCCGCCCTACGCCCTCGTCGCCCTCGCATCCTTTCCGCTGCCGCGCATGGCGCGCTATCGCATCATTTCAGGCTGGTCGCGCCTGGTTATCGCCCTCGCCTCGCTGTTGTGCGGCATCCGTTTTCGCGTCGAGGGCATGGAACATTTGCCCACTACGCCCGCTGTCATCCTGTCGAAACACCAATCGGCCTGGGAGACACTGGCCTTTCAGGCGATTTTTCCGCCGCAAGTGCTGGTCCTCAAGCGTGAACTGTTGTGGATTCCCTTTTTCGGCTGGGGCCTCGCGCTGATGAGCCCCATTGCCATCAACCGCGCGCGCGGACGCGACGCGCTCAGACGCATGGCCGAACTGGGCGCGGAACGCCTGCGGCAGGGTTTCTGCATCGTCATGTTCCCCGAGGGCACCCGCATCGCACCTGGCAAGCGTGGCACCTATCATGCCGGCGGCGCCTGGCTGGCGGCAAAAACCGGCGCGGCCATTGTGCCCGTGGCCCACAACGCCGGACTGTACTGGGCAAAGAATGCGTTCCTCAAACGCCCCGGCCTGGTGACGGTGTCGATCGGCGAGCCCATCGCCTCGTCCGGGCGCAAGGCGGAAGATCTGATCGCCGAAGTGGAGCACTGGATAGAGGGCCGCATGCAGACGCTGGCGGCGCAACCATGAACCTGTTTGGGCTGCCCTTGTTCGTTGCCAAGACGGCACCCAAATCGGGGGCGCCGGGCGACACGCAACGCCTGGTGCGGCTCGCGGGCGGCGCCCTGCCCTATCGCCTGGTGCGACGCAAGCGCCGTACCATCGCACTCACCGTCGATCACGAGGGCATCACCGCCGCTGCGCCGCGCTGGGTCAGCGTCGGCGACATCGAGGCCTTTATCCGCATCAAGGAGGACTGGCTGCGCAAGCGCCTCGCCGAAACGGTGCAACCGGAGCCCTTCGCCTGGGGCGCCGGTGCGCGCCTGGCATGGCTCGGCGGTGAACTCGAACTGTGCCCCGACGCCGCGGCGAAAACACCCTGCCGCGACGGCGAAAAACTGCGCCTAGCCCTGCCCGCCGACGCCGCGCCCGAAGTCTGGCGCGGGACCGTGCTGGCGTGGGTGCGGGCCGAGGCGATCGCGTTGTTTTGCGAGCGCGCCGCGCGCTACGCGCCGTTGCTCGGCGTGCCCGTTCCGAACATCAGGCTGTCCGACTCCAAGTCACAATGGGGTAGTTGCTCGGCCAACGGTCGCGTACTGCTGTGCTGGCGTCTTGCGCATTTGCCGCTGGCGCTGGTGGACTACGTTGTCGCGCACGAACTCGCACACCTGCTGCAACTCAATCACTCCAGCCGTTTTTGGGCCCTGGTTGCAAGGCTCTGCCCCGACTATGCCCTGGCGCGCAAGGAACTCAACCGGCTTGGCCGCAGCCTGCCCGTGCTTTGATCTGCAAGACTGTACAACCTGAAGAACCGTGAGGCCACAATCATGAGAATACTGCACACCATGCTGCGTGTCGGCGACATCGAGCGCTCGATCGCGTTTTATACCGGGGTCATGGGCATGAGCCTGCTGCGACGCACCGACCGTCCGGAGCAAAAGTACGCACTGGCTTTTGTCGGCTTCGGCGACGAAGCGTCCGGCGCCGTGCTGGAACTCACTTATAACTACGGCGTTGAAAGCTACGACATGGGCAGCGCCTTCGGCCATATCGCCATCGCCGTACCCGATGCCTACCAGGCCTGTGCCGCGGTGACGAAAAAAGGCGGCACTGTCACGCGCGAGGCCGGACCGGTCAAGGGCGGCAGTACGGTGATTGCATTCGTGCAGGACCCGGATGGTTACAAGATCGAATTGATCCAGTCCGGCGGATAAGCGAAGCGGTACCGTGCAACAGGCTGGAAAGCCCCGACTGGCGGGCCTTTCCAGCCTGTTGCACGGTTTTTCTGCGGCCCGTCAGGGGCTGAGCGCGTTGCTGATGGCGACGTAATCGGCGACCGAGAGATTTTCCGGACGCAAACCTGCGTCAATACCGATGGCGCGCAAGGCATTCTCGTCAATGAACCGGCCGAGCGCGTTGCGCAGCGTCTTGCGGCGCTGGGTGAAGGCCGCGGTGACCACCTGCCCGAGCATCACCGTGTCGCGCGCGCCAAGCTGCGCTGCGGGAAGCGGACGCAGGCGCACCACTGCGGAGTCAACCCTGGGAGGCGGCCGGAAGGATTCGGGCGGCACCTCCAGCAGCATCTCCATGTCGTAACGGTATTGCAGCATCACCGACAGGCGGCCGTAGGCCGGGCCGGATGGCGCGGCGACCATGCGCTCCACCACTTCCTTTTGCAACATGAAAGTCAGGTCGCTGCACCGCTCTGCATAGTTGAGCAAATGAAACAGCAAAGGCGTCGAAATGTTATATGGCAGGTTGCCGACAAGACGCAGCGGCGCGGGCAGGACTGAAAAATCAAACTCCAGCGCATCGGCTTCGTGCACCACCAGCCGCTCGGGCGGATGGCGTTTCCTCAGTGCCGCAGCGAGGTCCCGATCAATCTCGATCACGTGGAGCTGGTTTGTCTGCGCCATAAGCAGTTCGGTCAGTGCGCCCTCACCCGGTCCGATCTCCGCGATGTGCTCGCCCGGGCGCACCGCCACTGCGGCGAGGATATCGGCGATGACGCGCCGGTCAACCAGGAAATGCTGGCCGAAGCGCTTGCGCGGGATGTGCTTCACGCTCTGCCGATCCGGAATCGCGTGCAACGGGACGGCGCGGCCTCAGGCCGCATGCGCCCCGTTCCGGGCGTGCAGCCCGCCACTGTGGTGCACCATCTCCACCGCCATCTCGACCGCGGCGAACAGACTGCCCGGATCGGCAGTACCGCGGCCGGCAAGGTCAAGCGCCGTGCCGTGGTCGACCGAGGTGCGGATGAAGGGCAGGCCGAGCGTGACGTTGACGCCGCCACCGAAGCTGGCGTACTTGAGTACCGGCAGGCCCTGGTCATGGTACATCGCCAGCACGCAGTCGCCGCCGCGCAACACCGCCGGCGTGAACAAGGTATCGGCGGGCAGCGGTCCGATGAGGTCCATGCCTTCATCCCGCAGTTGCTTCAGCACCGGATTGACGAGGTCAATCTCCTCACGCCCGAAATGCCCGCCTTCGCCGGCATGGGGGTTGAGACCGGCGACGAGTATGCGCGGTCGCGCCAGGCCGAAGCGGGCCCGCAGTTCGGCCGCCAGCACGCGCAGCGTCAGCGTGAGCTCTTTCGCGTTGATCGCGGCAGGCACGTCCTTTAGCGCGAGATGCGTCGTCGCCAGTGCAACACGAAGGCCGCCGCCGACCAGCATCATCACCACGCGCGCCGCGGCACCCTCCGCAAAATATTCGGTATGGCCGGTGAAGGGGATGCCGGCGTCGTTGATGGCGCCCTTGTGCACCGGCGCCGTGACCAGCGCGTCGTAGCGGCCATCAAGGCCGCCGGCCATGCCAAGACGCAACAATTCCAGAACGTAAGGGCTGTTGGCCGGGTTGAGTTGCCCTGGAACGCAGGGTACGGCCAGCGGTACGTGGCAGACCTCGATGATGTCGCGGCCCGGCTGTGCGCCGGGGTCAAAATCCCGAATCGCGATGTCCAGGCCCAACGCTCTGGCGCGCTGCGCAAGCAGGTTGCGATCGCCGAGCACGAGCATCCGCGCGCCAAAATCACGTCCCCGCAGCGCAAGACAGATTTCCGGGCCTATGCCCGCGGGTTCTCCGGACGTGACGGCAAGAACGGGAGTCCGGTCGTATGCAGCAGCAGGGCGGACACCGGCCGCCGCATCCCGCGTCACTTGTCTTCCAGACGGTATTCCACGTAGGCGCGGTCACGCAGTTGCCGGACCCACTCCTGGAAGGCCTCGTCGGACTTGCGATCGCGCAACACGCGACGTACTTCCATGCGCTTTCTCTCGGAGGACATGTCGGCCTTGCGCCTCTCGATCACCTCGATCAGGTGAAAGCCGAACTGCGTACGAACCGGCTGGCTGACCTGTTTTACCTTCAGTTCGTCCATGGCACGTTCAAATTCGGGAACGGTGTCGCCGGGGTAGAGCCAGCCCAGGTCGCCGCCCTTCATCGCCGAACCGTCCTCGGAGTTGATGCGCGCGAGATCGGCAAAATCGACACCGCCGACAACGCGTTCTCGCAGGTTCACCATCTTGCGCCTGGCCTCGTCCTCGGACACCGCCTCGTTGGTCTTGATCAGGATGTGACGCGCATGCGTCTGGTCAACCATCAATGCGGCGGTGGCGGTGGCGCCACCACCGCGCTTGTCGGCGAGGCGTAGCAGGTGAAATCCGGCCGGGCTGCGCAACACCGGGCTGATGTCGCCGACGCGCATTTTCGCCAGCGGCTCGGTGAACAATTCGGGCAGGCGGTCCTGAGCGCGCCATCCCATCTGCCCGCCCTGCAGGGCATCGGCGGCGTCGGAGAAGCTCGCGGCGAGTTGCGCGAAATCGGCGCCCCCCTTCAATTGCTGCGCCACCGACTCGATGCGCGCGCGCTGGCGCTCGATCTGCTCCGGGCTCGCCTGCTCGGGCAGGCGCACCAGGATGTGCGCGAGGTTGTACTCGCCGCCCGCATCCTTGACTCCGTTACGATCCTGTTCCTCGAGAAAAAAATCGATCTCGCTGTCACTCACCACAATGCGGCTGTCGACCTCGCGCTCACGCAGCCGGGTAAGGATGATCTCGGTGCGAATGTCTTCGCGAAACTTGTCAAAGACGATGCCGTCCTTTTCAAGAACGGCGCGGAATTGCCCCGCCTGCATGCGGTTCTCCTGTGCAATGCGCTCGATCGCCCGGTCAAGCTGCAGATCGTCAACGCGCAGGGCCGTCTCCTTTGCCAACTGGGTCTGGGTACGCTCGACGATCATGCGCTCGAGCACCTGGCGCTCGAGCACACCCTCGGCCGGCAGCGGCGTGCCCTGCTGGCGCAACTGTTGCTGGATCTGGCGCAGCCTGGAGTTGAGCTCGTACTGCGTGATGACCTCGTTGTTGACAACGGCAACGATGCGATCGACCAGCTGGATGCGCTGTGACGGACGCTGCGCCTGCGCCGCCACCGAACCACACAGCACCAGCAGGACCAGCGTGAGAAAAGGTTTCATCAGCATGCGATTCTAGTCGTAGAAGTTCAGGGGTCGGTTGGGGTCGACCGGTTTGTTCAATTGCGTATAGCCGGAAATGTTGCGCTTGAGCGCCTCCAGCGGGTTGGACCCGATACGCGAGAAGCCGTTCAGCTCCAGTTGCAGGAAAATGCTGTTGTTCGCCGCCCCCACCGCAGTGGCGAAACGCTGGCCGACGACGCGCACGATCCAGCAGCCGCCATCGTACTCAAAACCCGCCAGTCCCTCGATCAGCTTGCCGTCCTTGAGCGAGAAGTTGTAGCGTCCCAACCCGTACCAGCCGCCGCCAAGCGGCCACTGCGCCGATGCATCCACCTGGTGCAGGATGTCGCGGTTGTAGCGATAGCCCAGATTCATCACTTTCTGCACCTCGGGCTGGTAACGTGTACCGATGCTCAAACGCTCGGTCCGGTTCAACCTGGCGTTGTACTGGACCGCGGTGTCGGCCATCCAGCGCGGTGCAATCCGGCCCGAGGCCGCCGCCAGCCAGTCCGAAGCGGTGTGGGTGCGCGGCGTGTCGGTGGCGTTGAGCGTGACCGCCTGGTCCTTGAAATAGTAGCGCTGCCCGATGATGGCCCGCATCAGTTCCTGGCCGTTGGGCTGCAACAGCCGCGTCGTCACCGCGGCGGTGAGCTGGTTGGCATCGTTGATGCGGTCGTTGCCGGAAAAACTGTTCTCGGAAAAAATCTGCGAATAATTGAAATCCGCAGCAGCGGTGTCGAAAAGCGGAATGTTTCTCTGGTCGCGATACGGGATGTTGACGTAGTAGAGCCGCGGCTCAATCGTCTGCACCATGCTTTGGCCGCGGAAATTGACGTTGCGATCGAAGGTAAGGCCGCTGTCAACAGTGAATATCGGCATCGCGCGCGTGATGGAGTTTTGCGCGCCCGGGAGGTTCTTGTCGAGTTCGTAATGTGCCCAGTTGTAACCGATCTTGGGCGTGATGTAGGCGCCGGATGTGAGCAGCGGCAGGCTCAGCGTCGGATAGGCGGAGGTGCGCTTGCCGAGCACCTTGGTCGGATGGGCGAAGTCGACATACTCGCCGGTGACGCCGAAGTCGGTGCCGCCGATGACCTGCTTCGCAGCGCCGAAACTCAATTGCGGCAGACGTGCATAAGGAATGTCTACCGGCGCCAGCGGGTCCTGCAGTGTCTGGAAGCGCTGCAGGCGTCCGGTCGCGCTCCACGTGCCGTTGCCGAGCCAGGCGCCGCTATACGAGCCGTAAGCTTCACGTGTCAGGTTTGTCTGCGATGTGATGTTGATTTTGGAAGAGAGGTCGCGAAAATAATCGTCGTCCGAAACCGAGTTGATATTCCAGCCGCCGGAAAATCCGCTGTCGGAAAATGTATGGATGGCGCTCAGCGCATAGCGGGAGCGGTTCTTCGCCTTGTCATCGGGCAGTATTTCATACCGCGCTTCGCCCCGGTAGGTCCGCTCCAGGTAACGGAACTCGGTGCCAAGTTGCAGCCCGCGCTTGGAAATGAAACGCGGAACGAAGGTGGCGTCGCGATTGGGCGCAATATTCCAGTAGTAGGGCGCCGTGACTTCCGCCCCGCCCTTGCCCGAGGTACCGTAGGACGGCGGCAAAAAACCGGATTTGCGCTGGTTGTTGAGAGAGAACTCAATCCATGGCGCCGCCAGGATGGGCACGCCCATGAACACCACCTGCGCCGAGCGCGCAACACCAAGACTGCGGCCGTAATCGAGGTCGAGCTGACCGAATTTGATGTACCAGTCCTCATTGCCCGGCTCGCAGGTGGAGAAGGACCCGTCGGACATGCGGTACTTTTCATCACCGAGCATTTCCATCTGCCGCGCCGCGCCGTGCCCCCTCGTCGCCGTCTCGCCAACACGGTTGCGCGGCGCAAGTGCGTAATTGGGCTGCTCGAACACCCCCTCGGCGAGATCGACCTTGTAGCGCAGCGCGGGGCCGGTCATGACATCGCCGTCGCGCACCAGGCGCACATTGCCAAGCGCCTCCACTTCGTCGGTTTCCTTGGCGTACTTGAGCCTGTCGCCGGAAATCGCCGTCACGCCCTTGCGCAACTCGGCGTCGCCGGAGGCCCGCACCTCCTGGTCGGCGACGCCCTCGATGCGGTCGGCCGTGACAAACACCGGCAACACCACATCACGCCCGGTCGGCGGGCCGACGATGCTCCGCTGCAACTTGAGCCCCGTGCCCTGGGCCAGCACAGCCGAAGGAAAGGCGAGGCCAATGCCGGCGCCATACGCGATCAGGGCAAGGAAATGCGAATGCGGCATGGCAAAAGAGTGAAGAGCAAACCCTGGTTGGCGAAATCGCGCCGTCAGCATTTTTGTTTGAACCGATCAGCGCAGACGGGGCATTGTTGGAACCCGCATTATGCCCTTAATTATGGGTGGTAAAATCGCATAATTGAGCAGATAAGGCAATCGGTGGATAAGGCAATAGATCCGGCAAATCAGGCTGATCGCTCGACCCGGCTGCAACACTGGCTGGCGCGCATTTTGCCAGGGGACGCATTCACGCTTGAACCGGCGTCCGCCGATGCCAGCTTCCGCCGCTATTTCCGTCTGCGCTTCGCCGACGCGAGGCCGAGCCTCATCGTGATGGACGCCCCACCGCCGCAGGAGGATTGCCGACCCTTCGTGCACATCGCGCAGTTGCTGCACGGCGCCGGGGTGCATGCGCCGCGCGTAATCGGCCAAGACCTCGAACAGGGTTTTTTGCTGCTGTCAGACCTCGGCGACACAAGCTACCTCGCCGCGATCAACGCGGGCAACGCCGACGCGTTGTTCAACGACGCCCTTGACGCGCTGGTACTGTGGCAACTGGCCAGCCGGCCGGGGGTGCTGCCACCCTATGACGATGCGCTGCTCAGGCGCGAACTGGCGCTTTTCCCGGACTGGTACATCGGCCGCCATCTGGGTATCACGCTCAGCCCGGAACAGCAGCGCAAGCTTGACGCGGTTTTCGACGGCATCGTCGCCAGCAACCTTGCGCAACCGGCGGTGTACGTGCACCGCGACTACATGCCGCGCAACCTGATGCTGAGTGCGCCCAATCCCGGCGTGCTCGATTTCCAGGACGCCGTGTACGGCCCGCTCAGCTATGACGTTGCCTCGCTGTTCAAGGACGCCTTTCTCTCCTGGCCGGAGGAGCGCGTAATCGACTGGACGGTGCGCTACTGGCAAAAAGCCAGAAAGGCCGGCCTGCCGGTGCGCGCTGATTTTGGCGACTTTTACGCCGAATGCGAATGGATGGGCCTGCAACGGCACCTCAAGATCCTGGGAATTTTCGCCAGGCTCAATTACCGCGACGGCAAAGCCGCTTATCTTGCCGACACGCCGCGCTTCATCGCTTACGTGCGTCATACGAGCACGCGCTATGGCAAACTCAAGCCGCTGTTGCTGCTGCTCGACGAGCTTGAAAACGTCAAGGCCGGAACGGGCTACACCTTCTGATGAAGGCCATGATTCTGGCGGCGGGACGCGGCGAGCGCATGCGTCCGCTCACCGACGCCCTGCCCAAGCCGCTCCTTGAAGCCGGTGGCAAAGCGCTGATCACATGGCACCTGCAAAAACTGGCCGCGGCGGGCTTCCACGATGTGGTGATCAATCACGCCCACCTTGGCGGCATGATTGAGCAGGCGCTGGGCGACGGATCGCACCTTGGCCTGGCGATCCGCTACTCGGTCGAGAGAACGGCGCTGGAAACAGCCGGCGGCATCGCCGCCGCGCTGCCGCTTCTAGGCGAGTGCTTCGCTGTCATCAACGGCGATATCTGGTGCGAATACGATTTCGCGCGGCTGCGAACGGCGCTGCGTGACGGTGATGCCGCACACCTGGTGCTGGTGGACAATCCGGAGCATCACCGGCAGGGCGATTTCACACTTTCGGGCGGTCGCGTGCGCGCCGACGCCGGTCAAAGGCTCACCTTCAGCGGCATCGGCGTTTACCGCGCGTCACTTTTCGGCGCAATCGTTCCTGGCAGCAAAGCGCGGCTGGCGTCGCTGCTGGTTGCGGCCATGGACGGGGATCGTGTCGGCGGCGAGCACTTTGGCGGGCACTGGTGCGACGTAGGTACACCGGAGCGCCTCTACGCATTGCGCGCGCAGTTGCAGCCTGCCGGCGCTGCCCCGCGCTGACGGGGCACCGATTTGCCAAGGGCTGATTTGATATACGCTAGCAGGCGGCAAGCTGCGGGTGGCACCAGTATCAGCGCAACCCCGGTCCGCATTTCTTCAACCCACTTCCCGGCATCATGACCAACATAAAACACCATCTTCGCCGCCGTCGTGCGCTCGCCACCGCCATGAAAAGCGGCGTCGCCATCATCCCTACCTCGCCCGAGCGCATGCGCAACCGCGACAGCGATTACCCCTTCCGTTTCGACAGCTATTTTTACTATCTCACCGGCTTCGCCGAACCCGAGGCCGTAATGGTGCTGGTCGCCGGCACGAAGCCGCGTGCCATCCTGTTCTGCCGTGAAAAAAATCCTGAACGCGAGTTGTGGGACGGCATCCGCTGCGGCCCGATCGCGGCGCGCAAGACCTACGGTTTTGATGAGACGTGGCCGATCGAATTGCTGGACCAAAAACTGCCGCAACTGCTGTCCAACCAGCCTGCCCTGTATTTCACCACCGGCATGGACAGCGCATGGGACGCACGCGTCATCGGCTGGGTGAACCAGGTACGGGGCCAGGCCCGCACCGGCGTTTCCGCACCCGGGGATATCCGCGATGTTCGGGTGATCCTCGACGACATGCGCCTCGTCAAGGACAGCCACGAGATTGATGTCATGCGCCGCGCCGCGCGCATTTCCGCCGGGGCACACCGCCGTGCCATGCACGCAACGCGACCGGGGCGCATGGAATATGAGATTGAAGCCGAACTGCTGCATGAATTCCGGCGCAACGGCTCGCAGTTTCCCGCCTATACCTCCATCGTCGCAGGAGGCCCGAACGCGTGCATACTGCATTATCGCGAGAACGACGCGAAGCTCGCCGGCGGGGACCTGCTGCTGATCGACGCCGGCTGTGAACTCGACGGCTATGCCTCGGACATCACCCGCACCTTCCCGGTCGATGGCCGCTTCAGCCGGGAGCAGCGCGAACTCTATGAACTGGTGCTGGCCGCGCAGGCCGCCGCCATACGCGCCGTCAAGCCGGGCAACTCCTGGCAGGCCCCGCATGACGCCGCAGTGCGGGTCCTGGTGAGAGGATTCATCAAACTGGGGCTGTGCAAGGGCAGCGTCGGCGACGTTATCGCCTCCGGCGATTATCGCCGCTTCTACATGCACCGTACCGGACACTGGCTGGGACTCGATGTGCATGACGCCGGTGAATACAAGGACGGCGGGACATGGAAGAAACTGCGCCCGGGGATGGTGCTGACGGTCGAACCGGGTTGTTACATACGTCCGGCGAAGAACGTGCCAAGGAAGTACTGGAATATCGGCATCCGTATTGAGGACGATGTTCTGGTTACGCGCGGCGGCTGCGAGGTCATCACCGCGGAGGCGCCCAAGACGGTGGCGGACATTGAAGCGCTGATGGCCCATGCTTGAATCACCGGACGGCGCGTTTGACGTGCCGTTTGACGTCCTTGCGGTTTGACGTCCTTGCTGTTTGACGTGCTGATAGCCGGCGGCGGGCCCATCGGCTCTGCCATCGCCCTCGCACTGTCCGGCTCGCAGTTGCGGGTGGGCCTGGTCGGGCCCGGGGTCGTTGACGCCGACAAGCGGCCTATCGCGCTGTCACACGGCAGCGCGCTGATTCTCGGGCGCCTCGGTTGCAACATGCCGGACAGCGCGACCGCGATCACCTCCATTCATGTTTCCCAGCAGGGCCGCTTTGGTCGCACCCTGATCTCTTGCTCCGAACACCGCCTGCCGGCGCTCGGCCACGTTGTCCCCTACGATGACCTGAGCCGCGCGACCACGCTCAAAGTCGGCCAGCAGCGCATCGACGACCAGGTCGGGTCCATCGAGGATCGCGGCGCGTTTGCCGTGGCCCTGACCCGCGGCGGCGAACTGAGCGCCCGGCTGATCGTGCTCGCCGACGGCGGCCATCTGACGGAAACGCAAAAGCAGAGCTACGCACAAGTCGCCCTCGTCGGTCGCATCGACGCCGATCAGCCGGCTGCGGGACGCGCCTTTGAGCGTTTTACACCGTCCGGACCGCTGGCGCTGCTGCCGGCAGACAACAACAATGTGAACAGCACGATCAGGGGCGCCCGTGCCGGCGGCAGTTACGCCATGGTGTGGTGCATGGACCCGGCGCAAGCCGCGTTGCTTGCCGCCGCCGGCGATGCCGGTTTTCTTGCTGCCTTGCAACAGTGCTTCGGGCACCGCGCCGGTCGCTTCATTTCAGCCGGCGCGCGCAACGTGTTCCCGCTGGCTCTGCGCCGCGCGTTGCAAGCACCGGCACGTTGCGTCACGGTCGGTAACGCCGCCCAGGCACTGCATCCGGTTGCCGGGCAGGGACTCAACCTCGGGCTGCGCGACGGCATGGAACTCGCGCGGCTGATTCGTGACTGTGCGCCGACCGACCTGGGCTCGCCCGCGTTTGTGTCGCGTTTCCAGGCCGCGCGCGCCACCGACCGCAATGCCGGCGTACGCGTCACCGACTCCCTGGTGCGGCTCTTTTCGAACAACGATGCGCTCGCCGGCCTCGGCCGTGGCGCAGGCCTGTTCATGCTCGACCTGCTGCCGGCACCGCGGCGTTTTCTGGCACGGCGCATGATGTTCGGCATGCGCGCGATACCCTGAGCGGCCCTCTCGCCGCGATACGGGGGGCTTGCACAAAAAATGAACAAAATCCTTTTTCCGTTTTGGTGATTCCGTGTAAAATCGCCCTCCCGCTTGAAGACAAAATTACGGCAACCCGAAATGCAAATCGGCTCGCATGTTCTGCGCAACAATCTTTTTGTTGCCCCGATGGCAGGCGTCACGGACAGACCGTTCCGCCAGCTGTGCAAGAAATTCGGCGCCGGCCTCGCCGTGTCCGAAATGGTCGCCTCCAACTCGCTGCTGTGGGGCAGCGAAAAAACCCTCCGTCGCGCCAACCACGAGGGCGAGGTTGACCCGATATCGGTGCAAATCGCCGGCGCAGATCCGAAGATGATGGCCGACGCCGCGCGCTTCAACGTCGACCACGGCGCGCAGATCATCGACATCAACATGGGTTGCCCGGCAAAAAAGGTGTGCAACGTCATGGCCGGGTCCGCGCTGCTGCGCGATGAACCCCTGGTCGGGCGCATCCTTGATGCCGTGGTGGCGGCGGTGGATGTACCCGTCACCCTTAAGTTCCGCACCGGCTGGGACAAGCAGAACAAGAACGCGCTGATGATTGCCTCCATCGCCGAGAGTGCCGGCATCCGGTTGCTGTCCATTCACGGTCGTACCCGTGCCTGCGGCTACACCGGCGATGCCGAATACGACACCATCGCCGCAGTCAAGGCCTCGACACGGCTTCCGGTCATCGCCAACGGCGACATCACCACGCCACAGAAGGCGAAGCACGTGCTGGAGATCACCGGCGCCGACGGCGTGATGATAGGCCGTGCGGCGCAGGGGCGGCCCTGGATTTTCCGGGAGATCGAGCACTTTCTCGAGACCGGCACCATCCTGATGCCGCCGCTGGTTACCGAAATCCATGAAGTCCTGATCGCACACCTGCATGACCTCTACGGCTTTTACGGTGCAGATCGCGGCGTGCGCGTGGCGCGAAAACACATCTCCTGGTACACCAAGGGACTTGCCGGCTCGGCCGCATTCCGCCACGCCATGAACCAACTGCCGGGTTGCGAAGAGCAACTCGACGCTGTACACCACTTTTTCCAGATGCTCGCCAGCGAGCACCGCCACTTGCGCTACGTGGAAGAAAACCAGATAGAGGAAATGGCAGCATGAGGCAGACCAACGAGATCAGCGACTGCGTACGCAAGTCCCTTGACCGCTACTTCAAGGACCTCGACGGCGAGAAACCGCGCGCCATGTACGACATGGTGATCCGCAATGTCGAGCGCCCCCTGCTCGAAATGGTACTCGACCAGGCCGAGGGCAACCAGACGGTCGCCGCCGAAATGCTCGGCATCAACCGCAACACCCTGCGCAAGAAAATCCAGTTACTGAAAATCAAGCTGTAAGCGGGCAGTGGTCCGGCCGGCTCACGACACCGCCAGCACATGACTACCATCCGGCAGGCACTGATCAGCGTTTCGGACAAGACCGGGGTGGTTGATCTGGCGCGTGCCCTCGCCGGCATGGGCGTTGCGATTCTCTCCACCGGCGGTACGGCAAAGTTGCTCGCCGATGCGGGCCTGCGCGTCACCGAAGTCGGCGATTACACCGGCTTCCCCGAAATGCTCGACGGCCGGGTCAAGACGCTGCACCCGAAAATCCATGGCGGCCTGCTGGCGCGGCGCGACCTGCCCGCCCACATGCAGCCAATAGAGAAGGCCGGCATAGGCGGCATCGACATGCTGGTGGTCAATCTCTACCCGTTCGAGGCCACCGTGGCAAAGCCCGACTGCACGCTTGAGGACGCGATAGAAAACATCGACATCGGCGGCCCGGCCATGGTGCGTTCCGCGGCTAAGAACTGGAAAGGCGTGGCCGTGCTCACCGATCCATCGCAGTACGCGGACGTTCTCGCCGAACTTGGCGGGAGTCCCGCGCCAGGCCTCGGTGACGCCACCCGTTTCGCCCTCGCGACGGCGGCCTTCAACCGCATTTCCAATTACGACGCGGCGATCAGTGACTACCTGTCGTCGCTCGACCCGGACGGAACACGCAAGGCCTTTCCGGGCCAGACCAACGGCCGCTTCGTAAAACTGCAGGACCTGCGTTACGGCGAGAACCCCCACCAGCAGGCGGCGTTTTACCGCGACTTGTATGCGGTGCCCGGTACGCTGGCGATGGCCAGGCAGTTGCAGGGAAAGGAATTGTCCTACAACAATATCGCCGATGCCGATGCCGCTTGGGAATGTGTCAAATCCCTTGCCGGCATGACAGTCGATACCGCGGCCTGCGTCATCGTCAAGCACGCCAATCCGTGCGGTGTCGCGCTCGGCACGAATCCGTCCGAAGCCTACGAAAAAGCGCTGAAAACCGATCCGACCTCGGCCTTCGGCGGCATCATCGCCTTCAATACGCCGCTGGACGGCGCGGCGGCGGCCATGGTCGCAAGGCAATTTGTCGAGGTGCTTATCGCGCCGGCGTTTTCGGCCGATGCGCTGGCGGTGTTTGCGGCCAAGCCCAATACACGCCTGCTGCAGATTTCACCCGGCCCCGACGGCCGTAACGGCCGCAACAGCCATGACGCCAAGCGCGTCGGTTCAGGGCTGCTGATCCAGACCGCCGACAACCGCGATGTCGCCCCCGCCGACCTCAAGGTCGTCAGCAAGCGGCAACCGACGGCAACACAACTGTCCGACCTCTTGTTTGCCTGGCGCGTCGCAAAGTTCGTCAAATCCAACGCCATCGTATTCTGCGCCGGCAACATGACACTGGGCGTCGGCGCCGGCCAGATGAGCCGCATCGATTCGGCCCGCATCGCCGCGATCAAGGCGCAGAACGCCGGGTTGACGCTGCACGGATCGGTGGTTGCATCCGACGCGTTTTTCCCCTTTCGCGACGGTCTCGATGTGGTCGCCGACGCGGGGGCGACGGCGGTCATACAACCTGGCGGCAGCATGCGTGATGACGAGGTGATTGCCGCGGCCGACGAGCGCGACATTGCCATGGTGTACACCGGCGTCCGCCATTTCAGGCACTGACATGAAACTTCTGGTAATCGGATCTGGTGGACGCGAACACGCCATTGCATGGCGCCTGGCGCAAAACCCGCGCACCCAGATGGTTTACGTGGCGCCGGGCAACGCCGGCACAGCCATGGACAAGAACATGGTCAACCTGCCCATGACCGGGCTGACCGAACTTGCCGACTTTGCACAAAAGGAAAACATCTACCTCACCGTCGTCGGTCCGGAAGCGCCGCTTGCCGCCGGGGTTGTGGATTTGTTCCAGTCGCGCAAGCTGCGCATTTTCGGACCGACACGCGCGGCCGCCCAGCTCGAATCCTCCAAGGACTACGCCAAGCGCTTTTTGATCAGGCACGGTATTCCGACCGCCGCCTACGCCACCTTCACCGAGGCTGCAGCGGCACACGCCCACATTGAGCAGCAGGGCGCCCCGATCGTCATCAAAGCCGACGGCCTCGCCGCAGGCAAGGGTGTCGTCGTCGCCATGAACCCCGGCGAGGCCCACGCCGCAGTCGACGCAATGCTGGTTGGCAACAGCATGGGCGATGCCGGCCACCGCGTGGTGATCGAGGGCTTTCTTGACGGCGAAGAGGCGAGTTTCATCGTGCTGGCGGACGGTGAGCACGTGCTGCCGCTGGCGACCAGCCAGGACCACAAGCGCCTGAGGGATGGCGACCAGGGTCCCAACACCGGCGGCATGGGTGCCTATTCGCCGGCCCCCGTGGTCACGCCCGAACTGCACAACCGCATCGTGCGCGAAATCATCCTGCCGACCATGCAGGGCATGGCGAGGGACGGTATCCCGTACTCGGGCTTTCTTTACGCCGGCATCATGATCGACAAGGCCGGCACGCCAAGGGTGCTCGAGTTTAACTGCCGACTCGGCGATCCGGAAACACAACCTCTGCTGCTGCGCCTCAAAAGCGACCTGTTTGAACTGATAGAGCACGCCGTCGAGGGCAAACTCGACCAGATCCAGGCCGACTGGGACCGGCGCACGGCGCTTGGCGTCGTGCTCGCCGCCGGCGGTTACCCCGAAGCCCCAAAAAGTGGCGATCCCATCTCCGGCCTGCCCGCCGACACCGAGGACTGCAAGGTGTTTCATGCCGGGACAGCGCTGTCGGACAAGGCGGCGATGACCGCGGGCGGGCGTGTCCTGTGCGTCACCGCGCTCGGCGATAGCGTCAAGATGGCGCAACACCGTGCCTACCAGACGGTCGATCTGATCCGCTTTGACGGCATGCAGTTTCGCAGCGACATCGGCTTCCGTGCCATCGCGGCCAAGCACCGCTGAGCATCCGTTCCCGCCGCAGGCTCTTCACATCAACATCCGCCCGGAGCACGATGAAAAGCACAGAAGTAAAAACCTATCTCCTCGGGCTGCAACAACACATCGTCAGCGCGCTCGAAACACTGGACGGCGAGGCGTTTCGCACCGACTCATGGGACCGCCCCGAGGGCGGCGGCGGTATCAGCAGGCTCGTCGAGGAGGGGCGTTTTTTCGAACGCGGCGGCGTCAATTTCTCCCATGTGACCGGCGCCAAATTGCCGCCCTCGGCCTCGGCCCACCGGCCTGAAATCGCCGGCCACCCGTGGGAGGCGATGGGTGTATCTCTGGTGCTGCACCCGCGCAATCCCTACGCGCCGACAGTGCACATGAATGTGCGTTTTTTCTGCACCAAAGGCGCGGTGCCGGTATGGTGGTTCGGCGGCGGCATGGACCTGACGCCTTACTACGGCTTTGCCGAGGACGCGCAGCACTTTCACCGCACCTGCAAGGACGCTCTGGATCCGTTCGGCGCCGAATTCCATCCGCGCTTTAAAAAATGGTGTGACGAGTACTTCTTTTTGCG
>CAYLPI010000063.1:11009-20465 GCA_964385505.1 uncultured Bordetella sp. | reverse complement strand
GTGCCATTCCGGTGTTCCTGACGCCGACGCGCAACCACCTGGGCATCATCGGGCCGATCCCGCTCTCGGAATTCCAGCCGGAGAACATCCAGAAAAAAATCGAGGCCAACCCGTTCGCGCGCGAGGCGCTCAACAAGAAGCCGCGCATCCTGACCATCACCCAGAGCACTTACGACGGCGTGCTCTACAACGTCGAGATGCTGAAGGAGGTGCTCAACTCCTCGGTTGACTCGCTGCACTTTGACGAAGCCTGGCTGCCGCACGCCACCTTCCATGATTTCTACAAGAACATGCACGCAATCGGCCGCGACCGGCCGCGCACCAAGGACGCGATCATCTACGCCACGCACTCGACGCACAAGCTGCTCGCCGGCATCTCGCAGGCCTCGCAAATCCTCATCCAGGAATCGGAAACGCGCAAACTCGACAAACACATTTTCAACGAGGCCTATCTGATGCACACCTCGACCTCGCCGCAATACGCCATCATCGCTTCGTGCGACGTGGCGGCGGCGATGATGGAGCCGCCGGGCGGCACCGCCCTGGTCGAGGAATCGATCATGGAGGCGCTCGACTTCCGCCGTGCGATGCGCAAGGTCGATGCCGAGTGGGGCAAGGACTGGTGGTTCAAGGTCTGGGGTCCGGACAAGCTCGCGCCAGAGGGCATGGGTTCGCGCGAGGACTGGATGTTGAAGACCAATGAAAAATGGCACGGCTTCGGCGACCTCGCCACGGGCTTCAACCTGCTCGACCCGATCAAGGCCACGGTCATCACCCCCGGCCTTGATGTATCGGGCAAGTTCGCCAAGACCGGCATCCCGGCCTCCATCGTCACGCGCTATCTCGCCGAGCATGGCGTCATTGTCGAGAAGACTGGCCTGTATTCGTTTTTCATCATGTTCACCATAGGCATCACCAAGGGCCGCTGGAATACGCTGGTGACGGCGCTGCAGCAGTTCAAGGATGACTACGACAAGAACGCGCCGATGTGGCGCGTGCTGCCTGAGTTCTGCCAGAAGCAGCCCTTGTACGAGGGCATCGGCCTCAAGGACCTGTCCGAGCAGATCCACGGCATGTACAAGGCCAACGACGTGGCGCGCCTGACCACCGAGATGTATTTGTCGGATATGGAGCCGGCGATGAAGCCATCGGACGCCTACGCCATGATGGCGCATCGCGAAATCGACCGCGTTCAAATAGAGAACCTCGAGGGTCGCGTCACCAGCGTCATGCTGACGCCTTACCCGCCGGGTATCCCCTTGCTGATTCCGGGGGAGCGTTTCAATGCCACCATCGTGCGCTACCTGCAGTTCGCGCGCGACTTCAATCACAAGTTCCCCGGTTTCGAGACCGACATACACGGTCTCGCGTGGGAGTTGATCGACGGCAAGAAGAAGTTCTACGTCGATTGCGTGCGCCAGACGGCGGCCAACCCAGGCAAGTGATCGGGAGTTTCGGTGATCGGGTGATCGGGTGATTGTGTGATTGTGTGAAGGAGCGAAGGGTTATTTTCGGGCGCCGGGCATGATATGAGCGAAGTATTCAAGCCCGCTTTCGCGGACTTCGAAGCGCGGGTGCGCGAAAGCCTTGCGCACTCTGCCTGCAGACGCTGATGTGTTTGCGGGGCAGGGCGGATATGCCGTTTGCCGGCCAGGCTCCCTGCTGGAAATGCCCGTCCCCAGGGCATTTCCAGCAGGTATGCCGTTTTGACGCAGAACGCCGACTACGCCTGCGCGACCTTTTCGTAGGTGACAAACGCATAACCGAAACCGGTGTCGCCGGCGGCAAACGCCTCGCGCGTCGTTTCGCGCCAGGTCGTTTTATCAAACGCGGGAAAGCGCGCGTCACCGTCAAACCCGGCGTCGATTTCGGTCAGGTACAGCTTGTGCGCAAACGGCAGCGCCTGCCGGTAAATCTCGCCGCCGCCGACAACAAAGGCCTCGGGCACATCGGCGCAGGCGGCCACTGCGTCGGCGAGCGATGTCACAACCGTGCAACCGGGCGCGCTGAAACCGGCATTGCGGCTGACGATGATGCTGGCGCGTCCGGGCAGGGGCCCGCCGAGCGAGGCGAGAATGGATTCGTAGGTCTTGCGGCCCATGATCACCGGGCTGCCCATGGTGACCGTCTTGAAATGTTTCAGGTCGGCCGGCAGGTGCCAGGGCATTTTATTGTCGCGGCCGATAACGCGGTTGCGGGCAAGTGCGGCAATGAGCGATAGTGTGAGCATGAGAAATTATAGCGGTGTGGCGGGATTGCCCGGGCGGGTGCTGTCGTTGCTGATGCTGGGCCTGCTGGCGGCCTGCGCCGGGAACCAGCTACAGGTGCTGGAAAAGGACAAGGCGCCGAACGTGAACGTCAACCTGGCCGGTTTCCCGGCCGAGTATCGCAAGGCCTACGGCGAGGGCTGCACCCATGCGCGCGGCGGCGGCGCCGTGTCGGCCGCACCGGCCTTCGCGCAGGGCGCGCCACAGGCGGCGCAAGGCTGGCGCGACGGATTCGACTACTGCAAGCGCGGCACCCGCTAGCGCGGGCGCGGCCTTGCGGCCTAGACGGCGATCGGCGCCTTGATGCCCGGGTAGGGGTCGTAGCCCTCGAGCGTGAAGTCCTCGTACTGGAAGCCGAAAATATCCGTCACCTGAGGATTGAGATTCATCTGCGGCAGCGCCTTGGGCGTGCGCGACAACTGTTCGCGCGCCTGATCGAGGTGGTTGAGGTAGAGATGGGCGTCGCCCAGCGTGTGCACGAACTCGCCGGCCTTGAGCCCGGTCACCTGCGCCACCATTTGCAGCAGCAGCGCGTATGAAGCGATGTTGAAGGGCACGCCGAGAAAGATATCGGCGCTGCGCTGATAGAGCTGGCAGGACAGCGTGGCCGGTGTGCCGTCGACCGACGGCGCGACATAAAACTGGAACAGCGCGTGGCAGGGCGGGAGTTTCATCTGGTCGATTTCCGCCGGGTTCCAGGCAGATACGATGTGGCGGCGCGAATCGGGCTTTTCGCGTATCGACTTGATGACCTGCGCGATCTGGTCAATGTGGCCGCCCGCATTTTCCTGCGAATTTGTCGGCCAACTGCGCCACTGCGAGCCGTACACCGGGCCAAGGTCGCCGTTGGCGTCGGCCCATTCATCCCAAATCGACACGCCGTGTTGCTGCAGCCAGCGCACATTGGTTTCGCCGCGCATGAACCACAGCAGTTCGTAAATGATCGACTTGAAGTGCAGCTTCTTGGTGGTGACCGCCGGAAAGCCGTCGGCGAGGTCAAAGCGCATCTGCCAGCCGAACACCGACAGCGTGCCGGTGCCGGTGCGGTCGGATTTCTTGTTGCCGTGCTCGAGCACGTGGCGCATCAGGTCGTGGTATTGGCGCATGCGGATTGGTGTTTAGGATTCGTGCTCAGGGCAGGGGGCCGGTTTTGACCGCCCGCGCCGGGTCGGCACTCCACTCGCTCCAGGAGCCGGCATGGACCTTGTGGCCGGCGGGCAAGGCGTCGAATTCACCGCGCAGCGCCGCGGCGCTCTTGAACTGCCCGTTGCCCCCGAGGTTGTCGCGGGAAAAACGGTTGCGTGCGCCGGGGATATGGCCGCCGACCGGGTCCGGGGTTTCATTTTCGACGCGATAGCGGTCGGCGGCGTGCGCATCGACGAGCAGCATGCCCGGTTGCGCGATTTGCGCCGGGACGCAAGCTGCGTCGACGACGATCCACGGCGGATCGTCGAGGTGCTGCGCCGGCTCGCCACAGGAAACCAGGGTGGTGTGGGACATCGCGGTGCTTAAATCTTGCCCGCCAGTTCGCGCCGGATGTGCTCGTGAAAATGCAGCATACCGTCCTCCATCGGCGACTGGTAGGGGCCTGCGTCGTCAAGGCCCTGCTGGTACAGCGCCTTGCGGCCGCGGTCCATGCGGATGGCGATTTCGTCGTCCTCCTCTGCCGTCTCCATGTAGGCCGACTGCCCGGCCTCGACGAATTCACGCTCGAACAGTGCGATGTCCTCAGGGTAGTAGAACTCGATGACATTGGTGGTCGATTGCGGGCCGTTGGGGTGCAGCGTGCTGACCACCAGCACATGCGGGTACCACTCGACCATGACGTTGGGGTAAAGCGTCAGCCAGATCGCGCCGTGCTCGGGCATTTGGCCGCCGTAGTAATCGAGCACCGCCTTATGCCAGCGCGCGTAGGTCTTGCTGCCGGGGCGGGCGAGGCGGTTGTTGATGCCAACGGTCTGCACCGAGAAGCGGTCGGCAAACTGCCAGCTCAGGTCTTCGCAGTTGACGAACTGGCCGAGGCCGGGATGAAAGGGGCCGACGTGGTAGTCCTCCAGATACACCTCGATGAAGGTCTTCCAGTTGTAAGGGCATTGGTGGATTTCGGTGCGCTCATACACGTAGCCCGAAAAATCGAGGTCGGTGGCGACTTCGATGCCGGCGAGGTCGGCGATGACGTCGCGCCGGCCGGAAAACAGCAGGCCTTTCCAGTTTTGCAGCGCTGTTTTGGCCAGGCTGACGCAGGGGTTTTCAGGAAAATGCGGCGCGCCGACCAGGGTGCCCTCGAGGTTGTAGGTCCAGCGGTGTAGCGGGCAGATGATGTGCTGGGTGCTGCCGCGGCCCTCAAGCATGATGGCCTGGCGGTGGCGGCAGATATTGGCAAGCAGTTCGATGCCCTTGTCGTTGCGCACCAGCAGCTTGGCGTCGTCCATCCAGGCGAGGCTCTGATAATCGCCCCTATTGGGCACCATCAATTCGTGGCCGACGTAACCGGGTCCGTCCTTGAACAGCGCCTGCATCTCAACATCGAAGATACGCTGGTCGAAATACCAGGACATCGGAAGTTGAGGGGAACTCCTGACCAGTTGCAGGGTGCTGCTGAGCAATTCGGACATGATGTACGCCGACCTCCTGGAATCTCCGGATTAATAACTTTTCCCTGATTCACCCAAGCGAACCAAGGCTGTTCTCACCCTCTCCCTCGGGGAGAGGGTTGGGGTGAGGGATTGAGCGCGCCCGGTTGACAAGCTGCTGTCCTTGATGAGGCGTTCAATAATGACGCAAAAGGACGACAATTCTAAGGCTTTTCAGACCCTTGGGCTAGATTAATCGGCGCTGTCGCGGGGGCATTTCCGGAGCGTGCGAATATTTTGGCGGCGGCTTGACGCAAACCACGCCGGCCCGCGACCGGACTGGTGGTCAGCTTTGATTGGATTATGAATTTTTCAAAGCCAAGCGTTTATAATCGGCTCCTGATTCATTTCCTGCGCCTGACCGGTATCCATGTCAAAACCAGCAAAAAGCGAAGTCACGCCGCCCAGTTTCGAGGCCGCCCTGGCCGAACTGGAGAAAGTCGTCGCCAGCATGGAAACGGGCCAGCTTTCGCTGGAACAATCGCTGGCCGCGCACAAGCGCGGCCTTGAACTGGCGCAGCACTGCCAGACCGTCCTCGCCCAGGCGCAGCAACAGGTGCGCGTGCTCGAGGAGGCCACCCTCAAGGTATTTCCCGGAGCACAAGCTGAAGACTGAGGCGAGGGCGCCAGGCGCTGATTTCGGCGCCTGGATGACCGGCGTTCAGGCGCGGGTCGAGACGGCGCTTGCGCGTCTGTTACCCGCTGCCGATGCCCTGCCGCCGCGCCTGCACGCGGCAATGCGCTACGCCGTACTGGATGGCGGCAAACGGGTGCGGCCGCTGCTCGCCTTTGCCGCCGGCGGCCTCGCCGGCGCCGCCGAGGCGAGAGTCGAGGTGGCGGCCTGCGCCGTTGAGATGATCCATGCCTACTCGCTGGTGCACGATGACCTGCCGTGCATGGATGACGATGTTCTGCGCCGTGGCAAGCCGACGGTGCATGTCGAATACGACGAAGCCACGGCGCTGCTCGTAGGCGATGCGCTGCAGTCGCTCGCTTTCCAGTTGCTGACCGAACACCCGCTCAACGACGATGCCGCGCGCCAACTCGGCATGGCGAGGCTGCTGGCGCTCGCATCGGGCAGCCGCGGCATGGCCGGCGGCCAGGCCATAGACCTCGCGAGCGTGGGCAAAACGCTGAGCCTGCCCGAACTCGAGTCCATGCACATTCACAAGACCGGCGCGTTGATCCGTGCTGCGGTGCTGCTCGGTGCGCGCTGCGGCGCGCCCCTCGCCGACGAGGACAATCTCGACCATTACGCCAAATGCGTCGGCCTCGCTTTTCAGGTGGTGGACGATGTGCTCGATTACGAGGCGCCCACGGCGACGCTGGGCAAGACCGCCGGCAAGGACGCGGCGGCGGGCAAGCCCACTTACGTCAGCCTGCTGGGCCTCGCGCGGGCGCGCGAGCTGGCCGAGGAATTGCGCTCTGAGGCGCACCTCGCGTTGCAACCCTTTGGTGCGCGGGCGGCGCGGCTGGCCGAACTCGCCGATTTCATCGTATTGCGAAAATTCTAGGGCACGCGTAGATTGCGTGCAGTGGCCGACCGTACCGTGTTCAGCAGGGGTAGCCGGCGTTCCGGATAAAATAATATGACCACAATCAGCGGATTCTCAGACATACCGGGTGATTCCGGTAGCCCGGGCCAGCGTGAGGGCGAGGGCGCCGGCGGCAGTACGCAGGCACACGCACAGCCGTATGATGCACCCGTGTACGATTTGCTCAAGACCATCAACTTCCCGGCCGACCTGCGCAAGCTGGAGCGCCCGCGGCTGAAGCAGCTCGCCGATGAGCTGCGCTCTTATGTCATCGAGTCGGTGTCAAGCACCGGCGGCCATCTGTCATCGAACCTCGGCACCATCGAGCTGACCATCGCGCTGCATTACGTGTTCGACACGCCGCGCGACCGCCTGGTCTGGGACGTCGGCCACCAGACCTATGCGCACAAGATCCTGACCGGCCGGCGCGAAGGCATGTCGCGCCTGCGCATGCTGGGAGGCATTTCCGGTTTTCCGAAGCGCTCGGAAAGTGAATACGACACGTTCGGCACGGCGCATTCAAGCACGTCGATTTCGGCGGCGCTGGGCATGGCACTGGGTGCGCAGATCGCCGGCGAGGACAGGCGTGCGGTGGCGATCATCGGCGACGGTGCGATGTCGGCCGGCATGGCCTTCGAGGCGCTCAATAATGCCGGTGTGGCCGATGCCAATCTGCTGGTGATTCTCAACGACAACGACATGTCGATTTCGCCGCCGGTGGGCGCACTCAACAAATACCTCGCGCGCTTGTTGTCGGGGCGCCTGTACGCCACCGCGCGCAAGGCCGGCGAGCGCGTGCTCGGCGGCATGCCGCCGCTGTGGGAACTGGCGCAAAAAATCGAGGAACACGCCAAGGGCATGGTGACGCCCTCGACCATGTTCGAAGAATTCGGCTTCAACTACATCGGGCCTATAGACGGCCACGACCTGGACGCCCTGGTACCCACGCTGAAGAACATCCGGCAGTTGAAGGGGCCGCAGTTCCTGCACGTCATCACCCGAAAAGGCCACGGCTATAACCGCGCCGAAGCCGACCCGGTGCTTTATCACGGTGTGTCCAAATTTGCGCCGGGCGACGGCATTCTCGCCGGCAAAGGCGGCGGCAAGCCGAGTTACACCCAGGTGTTCGGCGACTGGCTTTGCGACATGGCGGCGGCGGACAAGCGCATTGTCGGCATCACGCCGGCCATGCGCGAGGGCTCGGGCATGGTGCGTTATGCCGCAAGCTACCCGGACCGCTATTTCGACGTCGGCATCGCCGAGCAGCATGCCGTCACCTTTGCCGCGGGCCTTGCCTGCGAAGGCATGAAGCCGGTGCTGGCGATTTATTCGACCTTCTTGCAGCGTGGCTACGACCAGTTGATTCACGATGTGGCGATCCAGAACCTGCCGGTGGTGCTGGCCCTTGATCGCGGCGGCCTGGTAGGCGCCGACGGTGCGACCCACAACGGCGCGTTCGACCTCTCGTACCTGCGCTGCATTCCCAACATGACGGTGATGACGCCGGCCGACGAGGACGAGTGCCGGCAGATGCTCTTTACCGCGGTCAGTCTCGACACGCCAAGCGCAGTGCGTTATCCGCGCGGCAGCGGGCCCGGTGTCGCGGTGCAAAAAGACATGCGCCTGCTGCCTGTAGGCAAGGGTGAAATCAGGCGCCAGGGCAAGGGCGGCGTGGCGATACTGGCGTTCGGCTCGATGCTGGCGCCGGCGCTCGAGGCGGCGGAAGCGCTCGATGCCACCGTCGCCAACATGCGCTTTGTCAAACCGCTCGATACCGCGCTGGTGGCTGAGCTCGCCGCTCGCTGTGAACTGCTGGTCACGATCGAAGAGAACGTCGTGATGGGCGGCGCCGGCAGCGCCGTGGCCGAAGCCGCGGCGGAGCTCGGGCTCAAGCTGCGCATTCTGCATCTGGGTCTGCCTGATCGTTTTATCGACCATGGGGATACTGCGCAACTGCTGGCCCAGTGCGGACTCGATGCTGCGGGTATCGCGCGCTCAATCAGCGCTGCAGTGCCGGCGCGTTGAGGCATTCCGGGCGGTCCATGCAAGGGTGATTCCCTTACGCCGCATACGCCTATGCGACGTAAGGTCATTGCACGCCTTGCAAGCATTTTCAGGCCACTTGCCAATGGCGGCGACCGTCGCCATGTTAGAATCATTCCAATTCATTCGCGCCGGGACGTCCGTTCCGCGGAAAGGCTCCTCTGATGAACACCCGTGATCCCTCCGCCCCCATTCCTGATGTGCAGTCTTCGGTCGATGTGCGGCATCTGGCCATAGACCGCGTCGGCATCAAGTCCATCCGCCATCCGGTCAAGGTTTCCGAGCGCGGCGGGGCGGTGCAGCACACCATCGCCAACTTCAACATGTACGTCGGCCTGCCGCACCAGTTCAAGGGCACGCACATGTCGCGCTTCGTGCAGATCCTCAATGCCCACGAACGCGAAATTTCGGTCGAGAGCTTCCAGTTGATGCTGAGTGAAATGGTCGAGCGCCTTGAGGCGCGCTCGGGCGTGATCGAAATGAACTTCCCGTATTTCGTCAACAAGGCGGCGCCGGTATCGGGCGTGAAAAGCCTGCTCGATTACGAAGTCACCTTCATCGGCCAAATCTGCGAAGACGGCCAACAGCACTTCACCATGAAGGTGGTCATTCCGGTCACCAGCCTGTGCCCCTGCTCGAAAGAAATATCGGCTTACGGGGCCCACAACCAGCGCTCGCACGTCACCATCTCCGCGCGCACCAAAGGCTTTGTCTGGATAGAGGAACTGATCGAAATCGCCGAGCGCCAGGCGTCAAGCGAGTTGTACGGCCTGCTCAAGCGCCCGGATGAAAAATACGTCACCGAGCGCGCCTACGACAACCCCAAATTTGTCGAGGACATGGTGCGCGACATCGCCGCCGAACTGAACGCAAACGAGCGCGTAGAATGGTACGTCGTCGAGAGTGAAAATTTCGAGTCGATACACAACCACTCGGCGTATGCACTGATCGAGCGCGACAAGACGAAGTCGTAGCGCG
>CAYLPI010000063.1:0-10909 GCA_964385505.1 uncultured Bordetella sp. | reverse complement strand
TGATCACAACCACTCGGCGTATGCACTGATCGAGCGCGACAAGACGAAGTCGTAGCGCGGTTCGAAATTTCAGTGGAGGCTAACCCGCGCAGCGGGTTATGCCGCAACTAAAATCCCGGTGATCACAACCACTCGGCGTATGCACTGATCGAGCGCGACAAGACGAAGTCGTAGGTCCTGCCGTCATCCCCGCGTTGCGGGCTGCCCCCCTGCGCTTATCCGTAGCGTGTCCTAGAAACGCTTTCTCAGCGTCATAGTCCCGCCGTCGCGGTTCATCTCGAAGCGCTCAAGAAAGCTCATGCCGAGCAGCACGATCGGCAGCGAGCCGCCGGGTATCACCACCGCCTCGACGTTGTTCGCCGACACGTCGCCGATCTTCACGCTGGCAAGCCTGACCCGCCATGCCTGCGTCATGCCATTGGCGGTGCTGACCATTGCCGGCGCGCCGTTCTTGTAATCGAGGCCCATGCGCTGGGCATCCTGCTCGGGGATGGCGATGGTGCTGGCGCCGGTGTCGACCAGCATGCGCAGGGGCGCGGTCTCGTTAATGACACCGGCGGCGACGAACTGGCCGCGCGCGTCAGCCGAAATGCTTACCGTGGTGCCGCGCGCGGAACTGGAGTCCGACTGGTGGTGCTGGCCCATTTTCAGGGTTTTGCGCCTGCCGTTGATTTCGAGGACGGCGCTGTCCTTTTCGGCTGAAACGACCAGCACGCCCTCCGGCGATTTCTGCCCGACCCTGACCGTCTTGGGCGGGCCGCCGTCGATGACCACCACTGCGCCCTTGCCCGGGAACAGGCCGATGACGCTGACGTCAAGCGCGAGCGCGGCGCCTGGCAGTGCCAGAAAAAGCAGCGCGAATGGCTTAAACTTGCAGAATGTGTTCACGATGCGTGCCTCCATGAGGGTGCCCCAATGAAACCGGTTGCGGTGTTTCGTCACAGTAGCAGCGAGGGGCCCGGATATTTTGCCAGATATCTTGACGCCAAAGGTCTGCCCTGGACCATGATCAGGGTCGATGCCGGCGAACCGCTGCCTCAGTCGCCTTCGGCGTATTCCGGACTGGTCTTCATGGGCGGGCCGATGAGCGTCAACGACGATCTGCCGTGGATTCCGCGCGTGCTGGCGCTCATTTCACGCGCCGTTGACGAAGATGTGCCGGTGCTGGGGCATTGCCTTGGCGGACAGTTGATGTCCAAGGCCCTCGGCGGCAATGTCGGACCCAGTCCGGTCAAGGAAATCGGCTGGGGCAAGGTCAGTGTCGAAGACAATGCGGCGGCGCGCGAATGGTTCGGGCCGGTGCGCGAGTTCCTGTCCTTTCACTGGCATGGCGAGACCTTCAGCATTCCGCAGGGCGCGGTGCGCATTGCCGCGAGCGAGTATTGCGTGAACCAGGCCTTCGCCATGGGGCGCCACCTTGGCATACAGTGCCACGTCGAGATGACCCCGGACATGATCCGCACGTGGTACACCGACGGTGCCGCCGAGATCACGGCGAGCGCCGGCCCGGCGGTGCAAAGCCCGGCACAGATGGAAGAAGAAATCGAGTCGCGGCTTGCCTCACTCAACGGCGTCGCGGCGCGCCTCTATGACCGCTGGATAAAGGGCTTGCAGCTCTAAAGCGCATTTCAAATGCTTCCCTCATCCCCGGCCCTTCTCCCGGCGGGAGAAGGGAGAAGAACCGCCCGGCCCTCCGGGATAGGGCGGGGAGAAGAAACCCCCTCTTCCTCCGGGAGAGGGCTGGGGTGAGGGATTTTGCACTTCGGCCGGCGTCCGCCTAGTCGCGGAAGTTGTTGAACTGCAGCGGGACCTCGGACACGGTTTTGCGCACCAGCGCGATGGCTTCCTGCAAATCGTCCTTCTTGGCGCCGGACACCCGCACCGCATTGCCCTGGATGCTGGCCTGCACCTTGATCTTGGCTTCCTTGATGGCCTTGACGATTTTCTTGCCCAGTTCCTGCTCGATGCCTTCCTTGACCTTGACCGGCTGCTTCATCTTGTCGCCGCCGATTTTTTCCGCTTCCTGCAGTTCGATGGAGCGCGTATCGACGCCGCGCTTGGCGAGTTTGGTGCGGAACACATCCATCACTTGCTGCAACTGAAAGCTGCTGTCGGCGAAAACCGTGAGTTCAAGCTCTTTTTGCTCGATGCGGGCGTCGGTGCCCTTGAAGTCAAAGCGGTTGGTGACTTCCTTGTTGGTCTGCTCGATGGCGTTCTTCAGTTCAACCTTGTTGATGTCTGAGACGATGTCAAAGGATGGCATGCTGGTTCCCCGGTTCGCTGTCTCCGCAATGCGGGAGGGCTCCTATTGTAATGGAGTGTGGCGGGGTGGCCCCGGCACTGTGGTGATTCGCAGCGGTCAGGCGCCGCCGCGAAACAGCGAATAGCCCCAGGGCGTCAGCTTGAACGGCAAGTGGTAATGCTGCGCCGGGTCGGCGATACCGAATCGGTAACTGACCACATCGAGAAAGGGCACCGCCGGCAGACCGACGCCGGCGGCGCGGTAATACGCCGCGACATGAAATATCGCCTCGTAGGCGCCGGGCTCGAAGCTCGAGGTCAGCGCGCCGTCCTCGAGCAGGCCTTTGGCGCTGATGTCGCCGGCGGCGATCAGCCGGCCCGCGCCGCCAGTCCCGCCACAGGCGCGCAGTTCGACGCGCATGCCCTGCGCCACGAGGCCGCGCGATACGTCAACGACGTGAATCGAAATTCCCGGCATGACCTTCAGTCCAGCTTGGCGCCGGAGGACTTTACCGCCGGAGCCCACTCCGTAACCTGCTTTTGCACGAAGGCGGTGAACTCGGCCACCGACATCTTGCGCCCGCCCACGCCGAGGTCCTCGAGGCGTTTCATCACCGTCGGGTTGGCCAGTACTTCGGTCATCGCCGCGTGCAGCTTGTCCACCACCGCCTTGGGCATACCGGCGGGCCCGGATACACCGAGAAAGTTTTCGGCGACCAGCTTGGCCTGGCCGACCTCGATTACGGTCGGCACATCGGCGGCCATGGCGGAGCGCGCCGGGGAGGTGACCGCAACCGCGCGCAGCTTGCCGTCCTTCATGAAGGGCACGTTTTGCGGCAGCGTGTCTATGGTCAGCATGATCTGGCCTCCCAGCAAGTCGTTGTGCATCGGTGAGGACCCCTTGTAGCCGACGTGTTCCATTTTCAGGCCGAGGTCTTTTTTCATCGTCTCGCCGACGATGTGGCCGATCGAGCCGATGCCGCCCGAGCCGTAGTTGACCGGGTTGGGCTGCGCCTTGATCCAGGCGACCATCTCGGCGAAGTTTTTAGCCGGCACCTTTGGATGGAGCACGAACACGTTGGCCACCGAGCCGATGTAGCTGATGTGGGTGAAGTCCTTCACCGGATCGTAGGGCAGCCTGGCAAACATGAAGGGCGAAATACTTATCGGCGCGCTGTTCGAGAGGACCAGCGTGTAACCGTCCGGCGCAGCGCGCACGGTTTCGGCCGCGCCTATGGTGGCGCCGCCACCGGGCTTGTTGTCGATGATGACCGCCTGGCCGAGTTTTTCCTGCAATGGGCCGGCAATCAGGCGCGCGACGATATCGGAGGAGCCGCCGGGCGAGAAGGTGACGATGAGGCGTATGGGTTTGGTCGGCCAGGCCTGGCCTGAGCCTGTCGAAGTGGCCTGGGCATGGACGAGGCCCGGTGCAATGGCGAGACTGCCAATGGTAAAGGCGGTAAAGGCGGTGACTGCGGTGACTGCGGTAACTGCGGCGCTAAGCTGCCTGGCGAGGCTTTTCATGGTGGTACTCCCTTTGGACTTTGTACTGCAAACGACACAAGCTCCTTTGCACTGCTCTTTTTATGTCTGGTTCAGCTGCCGCGGTAGGTCGAGTAACTCCACGGCGAGCAGAGGAGCGGAACATGGTAGTGCGCGGCCGTGTCGGCGATGCCAAAGCGCAGCGGTACGATGTCCAGAAAGGGGGGCTGGGGCAGCACGACGGCCTGGGTGCGAAAATAATCGGCGACATGGAACTCGATTTTGTACTGGCCCGCCGCCATTTCTGCGGGCTCGAGCAGGGGTGCGTCGGTGCGCCCGTCGGCATTGGTGCGGATGGTCTTGATCAGGCACCAGCGTTCGCCATCAATCACCGAAAAATCGATGCGCATGCCGGAGGCCGGACGGCCGGCGGCGGTGTCGAGTACGTGTGTGGAGAGGCGGCCCATGTTGCAGTCCTTGTCGGTACGGTCCGTGCTGTTCAAGCCGCGATCATGGCTTCAAGCCGTAAACGCGTGATGGTGAAGACTTGTTCCAGGCACGCGGTGATTTCGGTTTCGTTGTCCTGCTCCAGCCGGCGCTGGAACTCGCTGAAAACCTGCGCGCGGGTGTAGTTGCGCACCGCGATGATGAATGGAAAGCCGTGCTTGGCGCGATAGCCGGCGTTGAGCGCGGTAATGCGCGCCTTTTCGGCGGCGTCGAGGTTGATCAGGCCGGCCCCGCGCTGTTCGCTGGTCGAATCACTGGTGAGCGTGCCCGCCAGTGCCTCCTTGCCGGCCAGTTCGGGGTGGGCGCACAGCAGGCCCAGTTGCTGGTCGCGGCTCGCCTGCTTGACCGCCAGCACCATGCCCGCGTGCAACGCCGCGAGGCTGCCGAAGGGGCGCGCGTCGGCGCTTTGCGCGGCCACCCAGGGCGAGTGCTCGAACACCCCGCCGAGGCGCGCGATGAAGTCGTCGCGGCGCATGGTGTTGAGCGTTGCCAGCGACAGGGCAGTGGGCGACGGGGCGGCGGGCATGGGCAGGTGGGGCTTGGCGGCACGGCGGGGATGGCTGACGATAAACGCAGGATTGTATGCAGTCAAGTTTCAGCATGCTTGGCAAAAGTCCATGATTTCAGGATGATTGCTGCTGATTTTATGCAATTGCTTGAATAAATGATCATTTATTCTTTGCGCCGGCGATTTAGACTGTGTACAATTTTGCAAAGGCTTGTATACATGACTGATACTCCCCCTGTTGAACGCCGGCGCATCGAACGTCTTCGCGCCGGCCGCCGCGCGCGAAAAGTAGCGACCAAGCCGGCGACCACAGAGACTATTGCCGAACGCCTCGGCGCCGCCATCACCGAGCATCGCCTGCCGCCGGGCACGCGCCTGGTTGAAGAGAGTCTCGGAGAAGTATTCGGCGTGTCGCGCACCAAGGTGCGCCAAGCCTTGTTTCAGCTTGCCCGGGCAAAACTGGTGACCATGGCCAGCGGCCGCGGCGCCTGCGTCGCGCGTCCGGGCGTGCGCGAGGCGCGCGAGATCTTCGAGGCGAGGCGGGTGATCGAGCGCGCTCTTGCCTGGCGCTTTACCCAGGTCGCATCCGCGGCGCAGATCGCACGCCTGCGCGAGCACATCGAAAAGGAGCGCACCGCGCTCGCCGCCGGGGACAGCGGCGCCGGCACGCGGCTATCGGGTGAATTTCATCTGCTTATCGCCGACATGTCGGGCAACAGCGTGCTGGCCGAATTGCTGCGCGAACTGGTGTCGCGCACCTCGCTTATCATCGTGCTGTACGGATCGACACTGCCGGCCTCGTGCTCCGCCGACGAGCACGCCGAGTTGCTGGCGAAGATAGAGGGCCGCGATGCCGAGGGCGCACTGCGCCTGATGGCGCATCACCTCGACCACATCGAGCGCGGGCTCAATTTGCGCGAAGAAGAACAACCGACGGTGGATCTGCGCGCCGCGCTGGCGGAAAAATGAGGACAATTGCAACATTGCAGACGGACGCGACATGAGCACGAAACCTTCGGCACAACTGATCTGGGACCATTGCGAGGAGCTCGCGCTGTGTAGCGAGCAGACCACCGCGCTGACGCGCATATTCCTGTCCAGGGAGCAGGCCGCTGCGAGCCAGATGGTGCTGCGCTGGATGCGCGAGGCGGGCATGCAGGCGCGCATCGATGCCATCGGCAACGTCGTCGGCCGCTACGAGGGCGACGCGCCGGGGCTGCCCTGCCTGATGCTCGGTTCGCACCTGGACACCGTGCGCGATGCCGGCAAGTACGACGGGCCGCTGGGCGTGATCAGCGCCATCGAGTGCGTGCGTGTGCTCAATGCGGCGGCGCGGCGCCTGCCCTTCGCCATCGAGGTGGTCGGCTTTTCAGACGAGGAGGGCGTGCGCTTTGGCGCGACGCTGCTGGGCAGTCGTGCGATTGCCGGCACCTTCGACCCGGCGGCGCTCGAGACCAGGGACCGCAGCGGCATGAGCATGCGCGAGGCGCTCGACAACGCCGGATTTGACGCCGATGCGATTGGCACGGCGGCGCGCAGCAGCGAGGAAATCCTCGCCTACGCCGAACTGCATATCGAGCAGGGACCGGTGCTCGAGGCCGAGGGCCTGGCGTTGGGCACGGTGACCGCGATCAACGGGTTTTCGCGCCGGCGTTTTAGCGTGAAGGGCTTTGCCGGCCATGCCGGTACCGTGCCGATGCGCCTGCGCCAGGACGCGCTGACGGCTGCGGCCGAATGTGTGCTGGCGGTCGAGCGCATCGGCCGCGGCGACCCCCTCCTTGTCGCCACGGTCGGTCGCATCGAGGCGCTGCCCGGGGCCATCAACGTCATCCCCGGCGAGGCGCGCTTCACGCTGGATGTGCGGGCGCCGCGCGATGCCTTGCGCGAGCGGGCGGTGGCTGCCATTGCCGCCGAAGTCACGCGCCTTTGCACGGCCCGCGGCCTTGGCGTGCAGATGGAGGTCTTGCAGGACAACCCGGTGGCGGCGAGCGCTTCCTGGATGATGGCGCAGATGGACGCGGCGATTGCCGCCGAGGGCCTGCCGCCGTACCGTCTGCCCTCGGGTGCCGGGCACGATGGCATGGCCGTTGCCGCGATTGCGCCCATCGTGATGTTGTTCGTGCGCTGCGAAAAAGGCATCAGCCACAATCCGGCCGAGCGCGTGACGCTGGCCGATGTCGATGTCGGGGCACGCGTGCTGCTGCGTTTTATCGAAAATTTCAAGAGGCCGGCCTGATATGGTTGACGTGAACACGAAAACGAAAACGAACACGAACACGAGCACCGAAGCACGCAAGAAAATCCGCGAACTGCTGGCGGCGCGGCAAAAAGAAGAAACGCTGTTCCTCGCCGAACTGGTCAAGGTGCCCTCTGACAACCCGCCAGGTGATTGTGGCCCGCATGCCGGGCGCGCGGCGGTGCTGCTCGAGGACCTGGGCTTCAAGGTCGAAAAGCACGTGGTGCCCGATGCGCTGGTAAAAGCCAACGGCATGCTCTCGTGCACCAACCTGGTGGTGCGTGAGCGCTTCAGCAAGGACGGCCCGACCATCGCCTGCAACGCCCACGGCGATGTGGTGGCGCCGGGCCTGGGCTGGAGCACCGATCCCTATGGCGCGGAGATTCGCGATGGCGTGATGTTCGGCCGCGGCGTGGCGGTTTCCAAATCCGATTTCGCCACCTACGCCTTTGCCCTCGCCGCGCTCAAGGCGAGTGGTGCCAAACTCAGGGGCTCGGTGGAACTGCACTTCACCTACGACGAGGAAGTGGGCGGTGCCATCGGCCCGGCCTGGCTGCTCAATCAGGGCATATCCAAGCCCGACTACGCCATTTCGGCCGGTTTCTCTTACGGCATCACCACCGCGCACAACGGCGCGCTGCACCTTGAGGTCGAAGTCATCGGCAAATCGGCGCATGCCGCGCGGCCCGACACCGGCGACGATGCAATGGAGGCGGCCACCGGCATCCAGGCCGACCTTTACGGTCTGCGCCGCGGTTACAGGGCGATGAAGTCCAAGGTCGAGGGCATCGACAGTCCGACGCTGGTCATCGGCCTCATACAAGGGGGCATCAACACCAACGTCGTGCCCGACAACGTCAAGTTCCGCATCGACCGGCGCATCATCCCCGACGAAAACGCCGAGGACGTCGAGCGCGAGCTGATTGCGCAGATCAAGGAATCGGCGGTGAAGTGGCTGGGCATACGCTGCGAGGTCAGGCGCATCCTGCTCGCCCATCCCTTTGTGCCGATGCCGGGGCAGAAGAAACTTGTCGATGCCATCAGGGCTAATGCCTATGAGATCCTCGGCGAGGACATCAAGCCGCATGGTGTACCCATTTATACCGACGCCCGCCACTACAGCGCTGTGGGCGTGCCGACGGTGCTCTACGGCGCCGGCCCACGCACGCTGACCGAGGCCAACGGTCACCGCGCTGATGAAAATCTCAAACTCGACGATTTGTTCAAGGCCACTGAAATAGTCGCGCTGACCTTTCTTGATCTGCTGGGAGAGCAAGCATGACGACCTTCCCCTCACTTGCAGTGCGCGCATCCCGCTGCAGCACGATGTCGCTCGACGAGCGGACAGCAGGCTGTCCGAAACCCTCGTCTCGCCTCTGGCCCTCTTCCGAGCTTCGCCGGGGCGAGGGCGCAGGCCGGGCACCACTCGTACTCGCGCGCCCCGCTTGCGGGGAGAGGGTTGGGGTGAGGGGTACTGGCGAAAGCGACCAATGACCCCGGCCTACCCGCGCGACCTCATCGGCTACGGTCGCAATCCGCCGCACCCGCAATGGCCGGGCGCAGCGCGCATTGCCGTGCAATTCGTGCTCAATTACGAAGAGGGCAGCGAGAACAACGTGCTGCATGGCGACAAGGGCTCTGAAACATTCTTGTCCGAGATCATCGGCGCGCAGTCCTTTGCCGCGCGGCACATGAGCATGGACTCGATGTACGAGTACGGTTCGCGCGTCGGCGTCTGGCGCCTCTTGGCCGAGTTTGAAAAACGCGCCCTGCCGCTGACGGTGTTCGGCGTGGCCATGGCGCTGGAGCGTAATCCGGATTTGACGGCGCGTTTCATCGAGCTGGGGCATGAAATCGCCAGTCACGGCCTGCGCTGGATTCATTACCAGGACATGGACGAGGGCAACGAGCGCAAGCACCTGCAGCGCGCCACCGAAATCATCCGCAAGATGTCGGGCGGCAGGTGGCCGCAGGGCTGGTACACCGGGCGCGACAGCCCCAACACGCGCCGCCTCGTCGCCGACCACGGCGGCTACGCCTACGATTCCGACTATTACGGTGACGACCTGCCGTTCTGGATGCCGGTGGAAAAAACCGACGGCAGCGTCGAGCAGCGCCTCATCGTGCCCTATACGCTGGACGCCAACGACATGCGCTTTGCCGCGCCGCAGGGCTTTAACACCGCCGACCATTTCTTTACCTACCTGCGCGACAGCTTCGACGTGCTCTATGCCGAGGGCGAGACCAGCCCGAAAATGATGTCGGTGGGCATGCACTGTCGCATCCTCGGCAAGCCCGGACGCATCCGCGGCCTGCAGAAATTTCTAGACCACATCCAGACCCACGACAAGGTCTGGGTGTGCCGGCGCATCGACATCGCCGAACACTGGAAAAAGCACTTTCCGGCGCCTGCGTGAGATGGCAAATCGGCTGGAAAAGCCCGACCGGCGCGGCTTTCCAGCGATATAACGGCTACAAGTCCAGCACGAGCGCCGGGTTAAAGCCGGTCCGCTCATGGGCGTAGCCCCTGGGGTTGCAGACAATGCGTGTGCCATCGACCGTGTAGTCGAACGCGGTGTGGGTATGGCCGTGTATCCACAGGCACGCACGTCCCATCAGTTCGTCCATGGGAACGATGAAGCCCGGATTAGCCGCATGCCCGCGGAACGCGGGCGCGATGGAGCCGCGATGTGGTGCGAAATGGGTGATGACGACGGTGTCGCCGTCAAAGGTCTCGGCGAGCTTTTGTCGCAGCCATGCCTTGTGCGCGATGCAAAGCGCGATGCCGTCCTCGGGCGAAAACGCCCGTTCGCCAGAGCGGATCAGGCGATAGTCCGGATTGAATTTGCGGCTTTGTTCGATGACCGCCGCGCGTTCGCCCTCGGCTGCCAGCGTGAAGTCGGTCCACAGTGCACAACCGAGAAAGCGTGTTCCGGCGATGTGCGCCTCGGTGCAGTCGAGCGTCCTTACCTTGCCGCGGGCCGCAGCCAGGGCGCGCTGCACCGCGCCGAACTCGCCTTCGTAGTATTCATGGTTGCCGGCGACGTACAGCACCGGGACATTGAAGTGCCGCTGCGCCCATTCGATGCCGGCGGTGCCGTTGGCGATGTCACCGGCCAGCACCACCACGTCGGCGGGGACCGCGGGCGGCTCGAAGAGGCGTTCTTCCAGGTGCAGGTCGGAGAGGATGCGGATGCGCATGGCCGCTATTTTGGCCGATGCGCGCTGGCCGCGCCACCGTGCCGACCTATGTCTACCCATCTCCACCCATCGTCACCCATGACCACGCGCGAGCAAACGCGACGGCCTGTCAGTACGTCATGCGTTTAGCGCGCCCCCGCGGCGCGCAGCAGCGCGGCGATGTCGCGCTGGCCGCGCCGCCCGGCGTGGGCAAGCGGCGTCACGCCGTCGCGGTCGGCAAGCCCGGGACTCGCGCCGTGCGCCAGCAGCAGTCTGACGATCTCGGTGTGCGCGC
The DNA here is from genome assembly GCA_964385505.1 of uncultured Bordetella sp. Classification (GTDB taxonomy): domain Bacteria; phylum Pseudomonadota; class Gammaproteobacteria; order Burkholderiales; family SG8-39; genus CAITSH01. The sequence goes on along the minus strand of CAYLPI010000063.1, from coordinate 460 downwards.
GGCCGCCCTCGCCAAGGATGATGGCCTCGAGCAGACCGGTCCAGCCGAGTTTGTTGACGTGATTGACGTCGATGCCTGTTTTGAGCAGTTCGCGCACTGTTTCGAGATGGCCGTAATGGCAGGCCGGTATGAGCGCGGTGCCGCCGTAGCGGTTGGTGCTTTTGAGGTCGGCACCGGCGGCAAGGGTCATGCGCAGGATTTCCAGATGGCCGCGCGCGCCGGCAAGCAGGTAGGGGCTGTCCTCGATCGCGTCCTTGGCGTTGACATCGGCACCGGCGGCGATGAGCAGGCGCGCCGCCTCGACGTGGTTGCCCTGGGTGGCGGCGAGCAAGGCGGTGCGGGCGCCGCTGTCACGCGCCCCGATGCTGGCACCCTGAGCGATGAGCGCCCGCAGGGTGGCGGTGTCGCCGCGCGCGGCGGCATCGATTAGTGCGCGGTCCTGGCCCCCGGACTGTGCAAA
>CAYLPI010000062.1:0-20553 GCA_964385505.1 uncultured Bordetella sp. | reverse complement strand
CGTCGCCGGCCTGCGCCTCGAGCGCATCACGCCCAACACCATTACCAAAAAGAGCGTGCTGCTGAAGGAACTGGCGTCCTCGCTCGAACGCGGCTGGTTCGTCAACCGCGGCGAGCACGTCGATGACGTGATGGCTATCGCCGTGCCGGTGCGTGTGCACGGTGAGATCTGTGCCATGGGCGTGGCCGGGCCGATACAGCGCATCGAGGCGAAATTCGACAAGCATCTCAAAGCCCTGCGCACGCTGCTGGGCGAGCTGGAGAAATCATGATTCACGCGACGGCGGGCCGGCGGCGTGTGCGTCATCATAAGGGCCGCGCCGTTGTGTGCGGCCTGCTGCATCGGAACACCTAACCGCTCAATCCAGGGAGAGAACCATGAATCTTCGTCGCAAACTGCTACTCGCATCGATCGCCGCCGGACTCGCGGCGCCCGCACTGGTACTAACGTCGCGCTCGGCGCTGGCCCAGAATGAACCGTTTCGCATCGGCACCGTGTTGTCGGTGACCGGCCCCGGCGCCTTTCTCGGCGACCACATGAAGCGCGGCATGGAACTGGCGATCGAGGAGATCAACGCCAAGGGCGGCATCAACGGCCGCAAGATCGAATGGGTGTTCTACGACGCCGAGACCCAGGCCTCCAAGGCGGTGACCGCGACGCGGCGCCTGATCGAGCAGGACAAGGTCGATATCATCGTCGGGGGCGGCAACGCCAGCGGCCTCGCCCTTGCCATGGTGCCCATTGTCGAGAAGGCGCAGATACCTTTCCTTTCGACCGAGGGCAGCATGCAGATCGTCAACCCCGTGGCCGAGCGCAAATGGACCTTCAAGAGTACGCTCGACGATGACAAGGTGCTCGAGCGCGCCGCCGATTCGTTTGCCAAGCGCGGCATCACCTCGATTGCGCTGTTGTACGACAGTTCCGGATTCGGCCAGAGCGCCAAGGAACAAATGGAAAAAGTCGCGCCCCGGCGCGGGCTCAAGGTTTTGTACGAGACCTTCAATCCGTCCGACACCGACATGACGGCGCAACTGACGCGCATCAAGGCGAGCGACGCCAAGGCCATCATCTGCTGGACCATCACGCCGGCCGGCGTGGTCTTCATCAAGCAGGCGAAGCAACTGGGCCTGGGTGACCGCGTCATCATGCACGGCTACGGCTTTGTCGATGACCGCTACATGAAGCAGGCCGAGGGTGCGGCCGAGGGCATGGATCTGCTGTCGCAGAAGTTCCCGGTCGGTCCGGACCTGCCGAACAGCGATCCGCTGAAGCAGCGCATCGCCGACGTCACCGCCCGTTTCGAGAAGCGCTTCAACACCAAGCCCAACCAGTTCGTGGCGCAGACCTATGACGCCATCTACATGGCGGCCGAGGCGCTTGCCAAGGGTGGCAAGGACAAGGAAAAAATCCGGTCCGCAATGGAGAACATGAAGGGCTTCAAGGGTGCCGGCGGTGAATTCAGCTTCTCGCCGACCAGCCACTCCGGGCTCGGCAAGGACGACGCCGTCGTCATCAACTGGAAAAACAACGGCTGGCGCCTCGCACCGTATTGATCCGCGCCTGACAAAGCCCACAGGAGCCGCCATGAGTGCCGTCGCCATGCACAGCCTGCTCGACCAGACCGAGTCGCGGTTTCCGCTCGATCTGGGCGTGCGCATTCCGAAAATCCGCCAGCTCTACCGCCTGGCGACGGCCAAGCAATGGGATCCGGTCGATGCGATTCCGTGGGACACGCTGCGCCCCGGGGACTACACCGAGGAGCAGCGCCTCGCGGCGCGCATGTACTGGAGCCGGCGCACCTGGAGCGAGTACGGCGCGATTTCCGAGTCCCCGGCGCTGCAGATCCGTTTTTGCCAGCAGCGCGACGAACCCGACCTGCGCTTTTTCTTCACGCTGCGCACGCAGGAGGAATCGCGCCACGCCGAGGTGTCCTACCTGTTCGCCGAAAAGCTCGGTGGTTATATCGCCGCGCCGAAGCAGGCGGCGTTCGAGGGCGCGGTGGCCACCCACGGTGTGCGCAAGATGGCGCTCGACCTCGACATGCCGCTCGAAGCAACCATCGCCTCTCTGGTCTGTGCCGCCGAAGAGCTGGCTTTCGACATGATCCACCACGTCGCCAGTGTCTCGACCAACCCGGCGGCAAAAAAAATCTTCAAGCTGATCGCCCGCGACGAAGTGCGCCACTGTGCCTTCGGCTGGCATTTCATGGAACACCGCATCCCGCACATGAGCCGTGCTGAAATCCTGCGCGTGCAGGAGGCAACCGAGTTCATGATCGAGAAGATTTACCTCAACGGCTACCAGGAGGCCTGGCTGGCGCCGGACACGCCGGCGGCGCGTGACGAAATCGAGGCCGACCGCATCACCTATGAAGCCGGCCTCGGCGCGACCATAGAGCCGCTGCAAAAGCCGGTGTTCATCGCCACGGTCAAGCGTGTGCGCAAGCTGATGCAGCCATGGGGCTTTACGCTCAAGCCGTTTTTTCATCCCAAGCTCGGCACCATCTGAGCCGAGCGACGAACCCGAGGAGAATGCCATGAGTGCGGTTCTTGCACAGAGCCTTCTTGATACCCGCGAGGCGCGCTTTCCGCTCGACCTTGGGGTACGCATCCCGAAAATCCGCGATCTTTACCGCCAGGCCACGGCCAAACAGTGGGACCCGTTGAAAGCGGTCAACTGGGACGACCTGCACCCCGAGCAGTACAGCGACGAGCAGCGCCATGCCGCGCGACTGTACTGGAGCCGCCGCGCCTGGGGCGAATACGGTGCGATATCCGAGTCGCCGGCGCTGCAAATCCGCTTTTGCCAGCAGCACCACGAACCAGACATGCGTTTCTTCTTCACCTTGCGTACGCAGGAAGAATCGCGCCACGCCGAAGTCTGTTATCTGATGGCCGAGAAGCTTGGCGGCTATATCGACGCGCCGGTGCAATCGGCCTTCCAGGGTTCGGTCGCCACCCACGGCGTGCGCAAAATGGCGCTCGATCTGGGCATTCCGCTCGAAGCGACGATTGCCAGCCTGGTTTGCGCCGCCGAGGAAATTGCCTTCGACGTGTTCGGCCGCCTGATCAAGATCACCACCAATCCGGTGGCCCGCCGTGTGCTGCAACTGATCACGCGCGACGAGGTGCGCCACTGCGCCTTCGGCTGGGCTTACATGGAGCAGCGCATCAAGGGGTTGACGCCGGCGCAACTCGCCGGCGTCGAGGCGGCGGTGGTCAACATGATAGAGAAGGTCGAATTGAACGGGTATCACAGCGCCTGGCTGGGCCCGGACACGCCGGCGACGCGCAGCGAGACCGAAGCCGACCGCATCACCTACGAGGCCGGCCTTGGCGCCACCGTCGAGGATGACGAGAAGCCGGTGTTCGTCAAGAGCATCAAGCGCATTCGCAGGCAAATGCAGCCCTGGGGATTCACGCTGAAAAAATTCACGCATCCGAAAATAGAAGGAGCCTTTTGATGAATGCCGTCACCGGCACCGCCGCCGCGCCCGCGCCCGGCTCACAGGCGCTGCAGGACCCCAAGGTCCGCCGCGCGCGCCGCCGCCGCGCCGATCCGTTGATCGAGCGTCGCTTTCCGCTGCACCTCGAGCCGCACATGCAGACGATACGCGGCCTCTACCACGCGGCAAAGGCCGCGCACTGGGATCCGGAAAAACACATCCCGTGGGCGAAGTTCGACGCGGCTGCGTACAGTGCCGCACAGTTGCGCGCCGCGGCCTTGTCATGGAGCCGCCGCGCCTGGACCGAATACGGCGGCCTGCCCGAGACGCCGGCCATCCTTATCCGCTTCTGCCTCGAGCATGGCGGCGAAAGCGATCCGAAAATGTTTCTCACCGTGCGCGGCAGCGAAGAAGCCTGGCACACCGAGTGTTGCTGGCGTTTTGCCGGCCTCGCCGGCGGCTACAGCGAAAAGCCGGCCAATGACGAATATGCGCGCCTGTTCAACCAGGATTTTCACCGCGAGGCCTTCGAGCCTGGCATTTCGGTCGACGCCTATATCGCCGTGCATTCGGCCATCCTTGACGGCATAGACCTGGAACTCAATCGCGGTTACCTGCGCCACGCCACAGATCCAGTGGCGGTCGCCATACTCAAGCGCCTGGTGCAGGACAAGGAGCGCCATGTCGCCTTCGGCTGGGTGTACCTCACCGAGCGCACAGCGCAATGGGATGAGGCCGCGCGCGCCGAAATCAGTGCCGAGATCGACCAGGCGCTGGAGGGTCTGCTGCTCTCGGGTGCGATTTGCGCCTGGCTCGCGCCAGGCGGTATTGCCGCCGACATCGTCGCCGCCGACCAAATCACGCGCGAGGCGGGCCTCGGCGCGATGAGCGTCGTCGAAGAATCGGCCGTGGTGACGCAATTTCTCGGCGACGCGCGCGAGCATCTGGCGCGCCTGGGCGTGGCCATCGCCGACGTTCGCAGCCGCGCCGGCGCTCCGGGCTGAGGATTTGGATTCGGGACTGCTGCTGCAGATTGCGTTCGGAGGCCTTGCCACAGGCGCCATCTACGCCCTTGTGGCGCTGGGTTTCAACGTCGTGTTCAAGTCCACCGACGCGATCAACTTCGCCCAGGGCGAATGGGTCATGGCCGGCGGCATGGTGGCGGCCTGGATACACCAGCAGTTTGCCTGGCCGCTGCTGGCGCTGGTGCCACTCGCCGTGGTCTGCGTCGCGGTGTTGGGTCTCGTGTCCGAACGCCTGTCGGTCTATCCGCTGTCGCAGCCCTCGCCGATGTCGATCACGCTGGTCACCATAGGCTTCGCCATCGCCACCAAGGCGCTGGTGATGCTGGTGCTGGGCAAGCATCCGATGAGCCTGCCGAGTTTCTCCGGTGTCGAGCCGATACAGATCGCCGGCGCCAGCCTGCAGCCGCAGGCGCTGTGGATAGTCGGGCTGCTGCTCGCCACCATGGCCGGGGTGCATTTTTTCTTTGAGCGCACGCTGCTCGGCCGCGCGATGAAAGCCGCGGCGGCGGACCGCGAGGCGGCTGCCCTCGTCGGCATCAATGTGCCGCGCACGGTGATGTGGTCTTTTGTCATCGCCGCGGGCACCGGCGCCCTCGCCGGAATCATCATCACGCCGATCACACTCACTTCGTTCAACGCCGGCACCGTGCTCGGCTTCAAGGGTTTTTCGGCGGCCATGCTCGGCGGACTCGGCAATCTGCCGGGCGCACTGGTCGGCGGCCTGCTACTGGGTCTGCTTGAATCCTTTTCCGCGGCCTTCATTTCGTCCAAGTACAAGGACGCCGTGGCTTTCATTGTGTTGCTCGGCCTGCTGTTCTTCCGCCCCTCCGGCCTGTTCGGCCGCGCGCACGTGCAAAAAATATAGGATGCGGACCTAAGCCAATGCATGCGCAAATCTCCGCCGCGACCTACCGCGGCCTCGGCATCCTGTGGCTGCTGCTCGTCGCGCTGCCCTGGGTCATGCCCAACAGCTACTGGCTCAACCTCGCCACGCTGTGGCTGACCAACCTGCTGCTCATTGCCAGCCTCAACCTGCTGATGGGTTACAGCGGGCAGATCTCGCTCGCACACGGCGCTTTTTACGGCATCGGCGCCTATGTCAGCGGCGTGCTCAGCGCCAAATACGGCGTATCGCCGTGGGTGGGACTGCCGGTCGCGCTGGTCGCCACCGGTATCGTCGCCTTCATCGTCGGCTGGCCGACGCTGCGCCTGCGCGGCCACTACCTTGCCATGGCGACGCTCGGATTCAATGCCATCGCCTCGGTGCTGTTCGTCGAACTGCGCGACTGGACCGGGGGGCCCAACGGCCTCGTCAACATCCCGCCCTACGCCATATTCGGGCTCAAGCTCGATTCTGACCGGGCGTTTTATTTTCTTGCGCTGGTCGCGGTGGGTATCGCCATGCTGCTGCTGCTGAACCTGCTGGATTCGCGCACCGGCCGCGCGCTGCGCGCACTGTCCACGGCCGAGGTCGGCGCCGAATGCATGGGCGTCAACGTGCACAAGTACAAGATACTGGTGTTCGTCGTCAGCGCCATGCTGGCCGCGCTGGCCGGCTGCCTTTATGCCCACCACAACGCCTTCATCTCGCCCGAGTCCTTCGATTTCATGTCGAGCACCATGCTGGTGGTGATGGTTGCCCTCGGCGGCACCGGCCACTGGTGGGGCGCTTTCATCGGCGCGCTGATCTACACCGTGCTGCCCGAGTTGCTGCGCTCCTTCGGCGACCTTGAACTGCTGGTCTATGGCGTCAGCCTGGTGCTGGTGCTGCTGTTTTTCCCGCGCGGTCTGGGCGGCGCTCTGGATCTTTTGCGCGAGCGCGTGCTGCGGCTGTGGGGGCGCCTGCGCGCCGGCAAGGGGGCGCCATGATAGAGGTGCGTGGCGTTTCGGTGGCCTTCGGCGGACTCACGGCGGTCTCGGACCTCGATTTTGCCGTGCCTGCAGGCGCGATCAAGGCGGTGATCGGCCCCAACGGCGCGGGCAAGACGACCTTGTTCAACGTGATATCGGGCGTGCAGGCGCCGACCTCGGGTCGCGTGCTGCTTGACGGCGAGGATGTCACCGCCACCGCCGCGCACGAGCGCGTGCAGCGCGGCCTCGCGCGCACGTTCCAGAACCTGCAGGTGTTCTCGGGCATGAGCGTGCTCGAGAACGTGGTGGTGGGCATGCATACGCGGCTGAAGTCCGGCGTGTTCAACGCGCTGCTGCGCCTGCCCTCGGGGCGGCGCGAGGAGGCCGCCGCCCGCGACAAGGCGCGCGCGCTGCTCGGTCGCGTCGGCCTCGCGGCCAAGGCCGATTTCCCGGTGTCGGCGCTGTCCTTCGGCGACCTGAAAATCGTCGAGATTGCGCGGGCGCTCGCGTCCGAACCCAAGGTGCTGCTGCTCGACGAGCCCACCGCCGGTCTGCCCGCCGCCGAGGCCGGGCGCGTCGCCGAGGTCATCCGCGCCATCAACGCCGAGGGCGTGACGGTTCTGCTGGTCGAGCACAACATGCGCGTGGTGATGGCCATCAGTCACGACATTCTGGTGCTCAATTTCGGCAAACGCATCGCCGAGGGCGATCCGGCGGCGGTGCGCGCCCACCCCGAGGTCATCGCCGCCTACCTTGGCACCGATGCCGATGACATGGCCACGGGGACGGCGCATGTTTAGCGTGCGCGATCTCGTGGTGGGCTACGGCCCGGTGACGGCCCTCGCCGGCATAGACCTCGATGTCGCCGACGGCGAGATCGTCTGCGTCATCGGCCCCAACGGCGCCGGCAAGACCACGCTGATGAAAACCATCGCCGGCCTGCTGCGCCCGCGCTCGGGCGGGGTGACGCTCGATGGCAGGCCACTCACGCGCGGCGCCGATACGCGCGTGCGCTCGGGTATCGCGCTGGTGCCCGAGGGGCGCAGGGTGTTCGCGCCGCTGACGGTGCGCGACAATCTCGAAATGGGCGCCTATGTGCGTCTGTCGCGCGGCGAGCGCACCGGAGTCGCCGCCGACCTCGAGCGCACCTACGACATTTTTCCTCGTTTGAGGGAGCGCGCCGGCCAGGCGGCGGGCACGCTCTCCGGAGGCGAGCAGCAAATGCTCGCCATCGGCCGCGCGCTGATGGCAAGGCCCCGGCTGTTGTTGCTCGACGAACCGTCGATGGGTCTCGCGCCGCTGGTGGTGGCGGAAATTTTTGCCGTGATCCGCCGCCTGCACGCCGGCGGCACCACGGTGCTGATCGCCGAGCAGAACGCGCGCATGGCGCTGTCGGTGGCGCAGCGCGGCTATGTCATCGAGGCCGGACTGGTGGTCAAGTCGGATGCGGCGCCGGCGCTGGCCGTCGATCCGGCGGTGCGCGAGGCCTATCTTGGCGGTGCCTGATGACAAGCACGCAGATGCAATGAGCGTGCGCTTCGATCGCCCCGATGGCGCTTTCCCGGATGATGCCTTGTGCTTCATGTCGGTAGATGCGCTGTCCGCGCAATATCGCGCCGGCAGCCTGTCGCCGGTGACGGTAGCCCGGTCCATGTTCGCGCGCATTGCACGCGTCAATCCACACATCCTCGCTTACTACGCGCTGGATGAGGCCGGCGCGCTCGCCGCCGCGCGCGCGTCCGAGGCGCGGCATCGCGCCGGCGCCGCGCTCGGCGCCCTCGACGGCGTGCCGGTGTCGATCAAGGACCACATCGATGTCGCCGGCATGGCGAGTCCGCGCGGCATGGCACTCGCGGCTGCGACGACTGCGGCACAAGACTCGCCGGCGACGGCGCGCCTGCGCGAAGCCGGTGCGCTGATCATGGGCAAGACGACGATGCCCGAACTGTCGGTGATTCCGGTGACGCATACGCGCGCCTTCGGCATCACGCGCAATCCCTGCGACCTGTCGCGCTCGCCCGGCGGCTCCAGCGGCGGCGGCGCGGCGGCGGCCGCAGCCGGGCTGTGCACCATCGCGATAGGTTCTGACGGCGGCGGCTCCATCCGCCTGCCGGCTTCGTTCACCAATCTCGTCGGCCACAAGCCGACGCTGGGGCGCGTGCCCTATCACCCCGGCCAGACCGACCGCACCGTGGCCGGGCCGCTGGCGCGCAGTGCGCGCGACTGTGCCCACGCGATGAACGCCATCGCCCGCCCCGACGGCCGCGACTGGATGGAGCTGCCGCCGGACAGCACCGATTACGTAGCGGCGCTCGCCGGCGCCGGTCTCAGCGGCTTGCGCGTCGCCTACAGCCCCGACTACGGTTACCAGAACGTCGATGCCGAAGTAGCGGCGCGCGTTGACGCGGCGGTCGAGGCGATGGCGCGCGCCGGTGCGAAAGTGACTCGCCTGGCAAAAGTCTGCTGCGATCCGTTCCGCGCCTACATGATCCAGGCAGGTTTGCGCCTGCGCACGAGCACGCGGCGCGACGACGATCCGCCCGCAGTGGCGAGCATGCTGGCTTTTGCCGCGGCCATCGGGCCGGAGGATTTGCAGTTTTTGCTGGACGAGCGCAACCGCCTCGGCGCCGATCTGCTGGGCATATTCAATGCGCACGACGTGTTGGTGTCGCCGGCCTCGCCGGTGGTCGCCCCTGCGGTCGGCGATTTTTATCCGGACGGCGATACCGTGGGCGAGGCAAATCGCAACCTCATCGGCTTCACCTGCCCGGTGAACCTGGTGCACATGCCGGCGCTCAGCGTCGGTTGCGGGCGCACGGCGGTCGGATTGCCGGTGGGGCTGCAGCTTGCCGGGCCGAAGTTTTCCGATGCGCGGCTGCTGGCGCTGGCCGCCCTGGTCGAGGGCCTCGGGCTCTAGTCGTATCGCTTTCCAGTCGCGGCAATCGGCTGGAAAGCCCCGTCCAGAAAGGCTTTGCGGGCGATTACATTGACTCCATGGACTTTTCGCGCGGCCCCCGGCGCGGCGCTCTTGGGTTGATCCAGGTCAATAGGCCGCTGGCTGAGTGGCGCATGATTTCGTATCAGCCCTTACCGGAAGGATTTTGCCATGGCGCACGTTGTGATTCTTGGCGCGGGAATCGGTGGCATGCCGGCCGCCTATGAGCTGCGGGAAAAACTCGACCAAAGTCACCGCATCACGGTGGTGAACGCGGTCGATTACTTTCAATTCGTGCCGTCGAACCCCTGGCTTGCAGTGGGCTGGCGCGACCGCGGCGCCATCACTTTTCCGCTGCGGCCGTATCTTGAAAAAAAAGGCATCGAGCTTGTCGCACAGCGGGTTGCCGGGATAGACGCCGAGGGCAACCAACTGGAACTGGCCGATGGCGGACGCATCGGCTACGACTACCTCGTGATCACGACGGGGCCGAAACTTTCATTCGACGAGGTGCCCGGGTCAGGCCCGGCCGGGCACACGCATTCGATCTGCACGGTCGACCACGCCGAGCAGGCTTACGGCGATTACCAGCGCTTTTTGCAGGAGCCGGGGCCGGCGATCATCGGCGCGATGCCGGGCGCCTCCTGTTTCGGGCCGGCCTATGAGTTTGCATTCATTTTTGCCAAGGATTTGCGCAACCGCAAGCTGCGCCACAAGGTGCCCATCACTTTTGTAACGAGCGAGCCCTACATCGGTCATCTCGGGCTTGCCGGCGTCGGTGACTCCAAATCCATGCTCGAGAGCGACTTTCGCAACAACGATATCAAGTGGATAACCAACGCCAAGACCACCAGGGTAGAGGCGGGCAGGATGTTCGTCACCGAATACGACGATCAGGGTGGCGTGCGCAAGGAACACGAGCTGCCGTTCGGGTTCGGCATGATGCTGCCGGCATTCAAGGGCGTCGATGCGGTGGCGGCGGTCGAGGGGCTGTGCAATCCGCGCGGTTTTGTGCTGATTGATGAATTCCAGCGCAGCAAAAAATTCTGCAACATTTTCTCGGCCGGCGTTTGCGTAGCCATTCCGCCGGTCGAGCAGACCATCGTCGCGACCGGCGCACCGAAAACCGGTTACATGATTGAAACCATGGTCACGGCCATCGTCCACAACATCGCCGCCGACGTTGCCGGACGGCCGGCGACGGCCAAAGGCACGTGGAATGCGATCTGCCTTGCCGACATGGGCGATACCGGGGCCGCATTCGTGGCCATGCCGCAACTCCCGCCGCGCAACCTCAACTGGTTCAAGAAAGGCAAGTGGGTGCACCTGGCCAAGATCGCCTACGAAAAATACTTCATGTACAAGATGAAAAACGGCACTTCCGAGCCCATATACGAAAAGTACATCCTGAAAATGATGGGTGTCGAACGGCTCGAGCGCTGAGCCCCCCCAACCAACGAATTCACCGATTAAAAAGGGCTGAGCATGTATTACACCGTTGAAACCGAAAAACCATTCGAGAAAGCCGCAGCCGACCTCGATGCCGCAGTAAAGAAGCATGGCTTCGGCGTTATGCATGTCCACGATCTGGGCAACACGCTACGCAGCAAGGGCATGAACTTTGACGAGCAGTGCCGGGTGTTTGAGGTGTGCAATCCGGCGCAGGCGGCCAAGGTGCTGGCTGCGGACATGCGCCTCAACATGGCGCTGCCGTGCCGCATTTCGGTGTTCACGCAGGCGGGCAAGACAATGATCGGCCTGATCAAGCCGGTGCAAATGCTGGCGGCCCTGTCGCAGGATCCGGCGCTGCTGCAGGTGGCGAAGGAGGTCGAGGAATCGACTATTCGCATGATTGACGAGGCGAAGTAGCCCGGGCAGGGAGGCGACGGGCCGGCGGGCGGAAGACATTCGCCCCCGGTGGCGCGTTTTTGACGTAATGGCGGGTCATCGCCATGAGCGCGTACGCCTGAAAGGCCGTAAAATCCCGCCTTCCCCGCAGCAAAGCCAGACCACACCATGACCATCAGCTCAACACAGGACATCATTGCCGAACTCAAAGCCGGCCGCATGGTGATTCTGGTCGATGAAGAAGACCGCGAGAACGAGGGCGATCTGGTGATTGCCGCCGATTTCGTCACCGCCGAAGCGGTCAATTTCATGGCCAAACACTGCCGCGGCCTGATTTGCCTGACGCTGACCGAGGTGCGTTGCCGCCAGCTCAACCTGCCGCTGATGGTGCGTGACAACCGCGCCGCGATGGGCACCAACTTCACCGTGTCGATAGAAGCGGCGAGCGGGGTCACCACCGGCATTTCGGCGCACGACCGCGCCCGCACCATACAGGCGGCGGTGGCACCCGACGCGAAGCCCGACGACATTGTCCAGCCCGGCCATATTTTTCCGCTGATGGCGCAGGCCGGTGGTGTGCTGGTGCGCGCCGGCCATACCGAAGCGGGCTGCGATTTCGCCGGCCTTGCCGGGCTGTCGCCGACCGCGGTGATTTGCGAAATCCTCAAGGAAGACGGCAGCATGGCGCGCCTGCCCGACCTGGTGGAGTTCGGCCGCATCCATGGCATCAAGATCGGCACCATTGCCGACCTTATCCATTTTCGCAGCCAGAACGAGAGCCTGGTGCGCCGCGTCACCGAGCGCACCATACGGACCGCACATGGCCCGTTCCGGCTGGTGGCGTATCTGGAAAAGCTCTCCGCCACAGGCGCATCCTCCGGTGCGCCCCACCTCGCGCTGGTCAGGGGCGAGATCGATCCCAAGGCCGAGACCCTGGTGCGCGTGCACGAGCCCTTGTCGCTGGTGGACTTGCTCGACGCCAGTGCCGGCAATCATTCGTGGACGGTCAACGATGCGATGGCGCGCATCGCCGCCGAAGGCAGCGGCGTGATGGTGCTGCTCAATTGTTCCGAATCGCCGGGCCAATTGATCGACCGCGTATCGACTCCGGGCAAGCCGGTATCGCTGAAAATGGACTTGCTGACCTATGGCATAGGCGCGCAGATCCTGCGCGACCTCAAGGTCGGCAAGATGAAGCTGCTGGCCAGCCCGCGCAAGATGCCCAGCATGGCCGGCTGGTCGCTCGAGGTCGCGGGCTATGAGCAGCCCGCGTCCATGAAGCGCAAGTGATTGACCCGGCAATGCACAAAATCGAGCCGGACCTGTCTGGCGCGGGATTGCGTATCGCCATCGTGCGCTGCCGTTTCAACGAGCCCATCGGCCTCGCGCTGCTTGCCGCCGCGTCTGCGCGGCTAAAGGAACTCGGCGTGATTGAGACCAATGTCACCGTCGCCAGCGTGCCGGGCGCGCTCGAGGCGCCGCTGGCACTGCAAGGCCTGGCTGCGAGCGGCCGCTTTGACGCGCTGATTGCCTTTGGTGCCGTGGTGCGCGGCGAGACCTACCATTTCGAACTCGTGTCCAACGAGTCTGGGGCCGGCATCACCCAGGTCCAGCTCGACTCGGGACTGCCGGTCGCCAACGGCATCCTCACCACCGACACCGACGAGCAGGCCCACGCGCGCACCGCGCAAAAAGGCCGTGACTGCGCCGAGGCCGCAGTGGAAATGGCCAACCTGCTGCGTCGCATCGAGCGGCTGGGCAAATGAAGTCGGCCCGCCATCGCGCGCGCGAATTCGCGCTGCAAGGCCTTTACCAGTGGCTGCTCGCCGCCGGCGACCCGCTCGCCATCGTCACGCAATTGCGCGAGGCGCGCGATTTTGTGCAGGCCGACGACAAGATGTTCAGGCAACTGCTGCTCGGCAGCATTGGCGAAGCCGAAAACCTGACGCTGCTGCTCACGCCGCTGCTCGACCGGCCGCTGGTGGAACTCTCACCGGTGGAGCGCAGCGTGCTGTTGCTGGGCGCGTACGAACTGGCGCACTGCCCGGCGGTGCCCTATCGCGTCATCATCAACGAGGCGGTCGAACTCGCCAAGTCCTTCGGCGGCACCGACGGCCACAAATACGTCAACGGTGTGCTCGACAAACTCGCGCCGGTGCTGCGCGCCGACGAAGTGCAACATGGCAGCGCCAGGGTCTGAGTCTGCTTGGCGCAGGCTACGATTGTCCGTTCGCCCTGAGCTTGTCGAAGGGCCACGCGCCCTTCCGACAAGCTCAGGGCGAACGGTGTGTTGAACGATGAAGATGTGGATAAAGATCAAGCATGGCCTCTGAATTCGATCTGATTAGACGTCATTTCAAGCGCCCCGCGCCCTCGGCCGTACTGGGCGTCGGCGACGATTGTGCGCTGCTGCCGCCGCGCCCGGGCATGCTGCTCGCCGTGTCCACCGACATGCTGGTCGAGGGCAGGCATTTCCTGCCCGGCGCCGACCCCGAGCAACTCGGTGCCAAAGCGCTGGCGGTGAACCTGTCCGACCTCGCCGCAATGGGGGCAGACCCGCGCTGGGCGACGCTGGCGCTCGCGCTGCCGGCTGCCGACGAAGCCTGGGTCGAGGCTTTCGCGCGCGGCTTTTTCGGCATGGCCGGGCGCTTTGGTATCGAACTCATAGGCGGTGACACCACGCGTGGTCCGCTGTGCATCAGCATCACCGTCATGGGCGAATTGCCGCCCGGCCTGGCGTTGCGTCGTGACAGCGCGCACGCCGGCGACGACATCTGGGTGTCCGAGTCCACCGGCGATGCGGCGCTCGGCCTCGCCCATCTCGCCGGTCGCGTCAGGCTCGAGGGTGACCAGCTTGAATCCTGTCTCGCCCGCCTGCACGCGCCCGAACCGCGCGTCGATCTGGGCGGCCGGTTGCGTGGCATCGCGCGCAGTGCCATCGACATCTCCGACGGCTTGCTCGCCGACATCGGCCATATTCTCGAGGAATCGGGCGTCGCGGCTGAGATGCGCCTCGATGCTCTGCCACGTTCTGCCGCCATCGCCGCTTGCGACGACGTCGCGTTCGCCACCGACTGTCTGCTCGCCGGCGGCGACGATTACGAACTCGCCTTTACCGCGCAGCCTTTCCGGCGCAGCGAAATCGAGGCCATAGGCTACGACCTCGACCTGCGCCTGACCCGCATCGGGGTCGTCGTCGCGGCGACCGCGGGCGACGCTGGTCGCCTGAGGCTGCGCGACGGCGCCGGCAACGTGGTCATCGCATCGCGCCAGGGCTTTGATCATTTCGCATGAAGGCCGCAGCGTGAGCGGTCTGTTGATGAAGGGTCGCGGCATCGTCCGCGTCACACCGCGCTTCGTACTCGCGCATCCGGCGCATTTTGTGGCGCTCGGATTTGGTGCTGGTGTGCTGCCGGCGGCGGGCACCTTCGGCACGCTGCTCGGCTTTCCGCTGTTCTGGTTGCTCGATGCGCAATTCACCTCGGATGCGCCGGCATACATGTTCGGGGCCATCGTCGCACTGTTTGCGCTTGGCGTGTGGGCCTGCGGCGTGACCGGGCGCCACCTCGGCGTGTCCGATCACAACGGCATGTGCTGGGACGAAGTGGTCGCCTTCATGCTGGTGCTGATGCTGACGCCTGATGGCTGGGCGTGGCAGGCGTTTGCGTTTTTTGCGTTCCGGTTTTTCGATGTGGTGAAGCCGCCGCCGATACGTTACTTTGACCGCAGCATGAAGGGCGGGCTGGGCGTAATGTTCGATGATGTTCTCGCCGCCGGCTATACGCTGTTGCTCATGGCCGCTGTAAAACAGCTTGTTACTTAGAGCCTGCTGGGAAATGCCCCTTTCATACATTGTCATTCCGAACGCAGTGAGGAATCTGCTTTTGAATCAGGGTAAAAGCAGATTCCTCACTGCGTTCGGAATGACACATCATTTTTAAACGGGTTCTAAATTTTCAGGAGCCGGTCCGTATGGCGCACGACACCCCCAGCACCCTTGCCACCATCGTCGGCGCCCGCCTGAAGGAGCGCGGCCTGAAACTGGCCACCGCCGAATCGTGCACCGGCGGCTGGGTGGCCGAAGCGGTCACCGCCATCGCCGGCAGCTCGGACTGGTTCGAGCGTGGCTTTGTCACTTACTCCAACGAAGCGAAGATGGAAATGCTCGGCGTCGCGGCGGGGACGCTCGCCGCACATGGCGCAGTCAGCGAAGCGACGGCAGGGGAGATGGCCGCCGGCGCACTGGCGCACAGTCGCGCCCAACTCGCCCTGTCCATCACCGGCGTCGCCGGGCCTGCGGGGGGCACTGTGGAAAAACCCGTTGGCATGGTTTGCTTCGGTTGGGCCGGCGCCGGCGGGCAGGTCACCGTGGTGACGCGCAACTTCAGCGGCGACCGCGAAAGCGTGCGCAGGCAGGCCGTGATCTGCGCGCTGCAAGGCGTGCTGGAGCGGCTGGAAGGCTGAGCGAGTCACCGAGACACCGGCTGGAAACCCACGCCAGGCGGGCGTTTCCAGCCGGTGGTGTACGCCGCCGGCCGTCACAAAAAAGCCCGGCGTAACAAGCTTGCAGCCGGGCTTTGCTTGCAAAGAACCTGATTACATATTGCCGACCATCACCGCGACGCGACGATCACGTTGTTGTTGCGGGTTGCCGAAGGCGCCGGTCTGGATGCGTGATGCCGGAACGCCGGCGGTCAGCAGCGCGTTGCGCACGGTGTTGACACGGCGGTCGCTGAGCGCGGCATTGTTCGGATCCATGGGACCGTCTATGCCCACTTGCAGGCCCGGGTTCTGGCGCAGGTAGTTGGCAATATCGGAGGCCTTGCCCGAATCCATTGACTGGATGTCCGAGCGATTCGATTCAAACCAGTAATCCTGGTAAGGCGCCCAGCCTCTTGCCATTGTGGCAGGACCGCCCGCGCCTTGGGCGCCGGTCGGACCGACCGCACCCTGCGCACCGGTGGCACCGGTGCGGCCGGCTTCGCCAGCGAGCCCGGCCATTTCGGTATTGCCGCGCGCGCCAGCATAGCCGGTGTTGCCGGTCGCCCCGGTCGCGCCGGTTGCGCCCGCCGGGCCGGTCGGGCCTTCGCGTGACGGACCTTCAGCGCCACGGCTGCCGGTCACGCCTTGTATGCCTACGGCGCCGGTTGCACCGACCGGACCAGTCGGGCCGGGCAGGCTGGCCCCCTGGGCGCCGGTGGCGCCGGTCATGCCTTGTGCGCCGGTCTGGCCGGTTGCGCCTGCAGGTCCTGCGCGGCCCATGACCATCCGGCCTTCGGCGCCCCTGGCACCGACCGGGCCTTGCATGCCGTCGGCACCGGTGGCGCCGGTCGGGCCGCGCGGGCCTTCCATCGGCACCCCGGGTGCGCCGGTGGCGCCGGTCATGCCGCGTGCGCCGGTGGCGCCGGCGGCGCCGGTCGGGCCGGCGGGGCCGACGTAGCTTATTTGTTGCGCTTGTTGCGGCTGTTCATAGCGCGCGACCGACTGCGGCGTGCTGCAACCGGCCGCGAACACGGCGACGATAGCGAGTGACAGTGTGCTGCGAATTAATACGGGTTTCATGATGATTCCTTTTTAATGTCCGGCAAATAATGAATGGGTGCGCACGGTAGGAAGAATGTTCTGCGTTGGAGCCGTGGTGCACTTGGCGGCTCATGTGCCACCTTACGAGCAGGGCGACAGCAATTCCGTTCGTTGCCGCGCTTAAGGTGAAAAGGTAAAAAACGCCCCTCCGCGCCTGGTGCGACACCTGGTGCGACACCTGGTGCGACACCGACCGATGGCTGGAGACCCTTGCCAGACGGGCGTTTCCGGGTGATACCCGGTTCAGCCGAAGTCGCTTTTGTCGTCTTCAGCGAAGGGCGAGTCGCTGAGCTTCGCCTGTTGCAGCCGCAGTATCCACGCCGCCCAGGCGAGGCCTGCCAGCATCATCGCCTTGCCGACCCAGCCGAAAAAGCTGCCGATGCCGCGCGCGTGCCGGAGCAGATTGAGATCACCGAAAATGTTCTGCCAGTCGTGTCCGTCCTGTTCGGCGCCGGTGCCGCCGCCGAGCAATTGCAGTTGCGGATCAAATGCGTCGTACATGTACACGCCCATATCGATGACCGAAAAACCGAGCAGCCAGAAAAACAGCGCCGCACCAAACGGATCGCGGCGCTTTACCAGCAGTGCGACGCCGAGCACGGTGGGCATCAGGTGCTGGCCCAGCGTGCCGCCCAGGGTCATGATGAACTGGCCGAACCAGCGGAATATCGCGTAGTGGCCGGCTTCGTGAAAGGGCAAGAGCACGATGTGCAGGAAATTGCTGCCGATCTCGCCGGCGGGAATATCGGTGTCGCGCCAGATCCACAGCGTCCACAGGCTCAGCACCGTCAGCGCGAGGATACGCCCGATCCAGTTGGTTTTCGATACCTGGTCTGGAACATGTAACAGCAGGGCACCGATGCCGGCGCGTTCATGGCTCGTGAGGCTCGTTGTTACCAGGGCATCCGAGCCGGCGTTGTCGGCCGCGCGTCGCGGCCGCTGCGGTGCCGCGCCGAACTTGGCCAGGATCAACCCGCAGGCCGGGCAGGCTGCCGGAGCCGACTGGTTTGCCGGCAGCGGCGCGTGGCCGCACTTCGGGCAGGCGCTGAAATTCACGCGGCGCGTGCGCCTTTGTGCAACGCCTGCACGGCGGCATTGGCGCGCAGCAACAGCATGGCGACGATGACGATGTTGACGAGGTTCCAGGCGATGCCGTTGTAGAAGGCCGCGCGGTAAGAGCCGGTCCAGTCGAAAATCGCCCCCGACAGCCAGCCGCCCAGCGCCATGCCCGAGAGCGTGGCCATCAATACCGTGCCGACGCGCGCGCCGACCTCGGCCGTGGCGAAGTACTCGCGCACGATCAGGGCGTAGGCCGGGATGATGCCGCCTTGCGACAGGCCGAAAAACGCCGACACCACATATAGCGACGCGAGCCCGTCAAACGGCAGGAACAGCAACAAGCCGATACATTGCAGCACCGAGCCGGTGAGCAGCGTGCGCAATCCGCCGATGCGATCCGAGAGCGCGCCAAAGAACAGCCGGCTGGCGATGCCGCACACCAGCATCAGGGACAGCATTTCGGCGCCGCGCGCTGCGCCGAAACCGAGGTCGCTGCAATAGGCGACGATATGCACCTGCGGCATGCCCATGGCGACGCAACAGGCGAGGCCGGCTACCGACAGCAGTATCAGCAGCGTCGCCGGTGCCATGCCGAGCGGCCGTTCGCCGCCGGTCAAGCCGCCCGCGGCCTGATTTGTGACCGGCGCCGGTGCCTGCGGCGGGCGCCTTGCCAGCATCAGCGACAGCGGCAGCATCGCGACAACGCAGGCGATGCCGACGCCGATGTAGGTGTCGCGCCAGCCGGCGCTTTGCACGAAGTGCTGCACCAGAGGCGGCCACAGCGCGCCCGACAGAAACATGCCGCTGGTGCAGATCGCCACGGCGATGCCGCGGCGGCGCGTGAACCACATCGAGGTGTCGGCAACCAGTGGCGCGAACGACGCCGAGGCGCCGAGCAAGCCGATCAGCACGCCAGAGGCGAGGCTGAACTGCCACAGCGACGCGGCGTGGCCGGCGGCGACAAAGCCCGTGCCTATGCCCAGCGCACCGACCAGAATCGTCACCATCACGCCGAAGCGGTCGGTGATGCGTCCCATCAGCACGCCGCCGATGCCAAAGCCGACCATGGTCATGGTGTAGGGCAGCGAGGCATCGCCGCGCGCCACGGCGAATTCGGCCTGCACCGCCGGCAGCACCACCGCGACGCTGTACATGCCGGCGCAGCCCAGCGTCATCAACGCCAGCGATGCGGCGAGCCGGTACCAGGCGTAGGCCGACTCTGTTTGCTGTTCGCTGGTACCGGCGCCCGCCACGGCCCTGCCTATGCGCGTGGCGCCAGCGGCAGTGCCGCATCGGGCAGCACGTTGTGCGCGTTCACCGTCATCGCCACCATGCTGTAGTAGCCGACGATGGCGGTGAGTTCAACCACGCCCGCGGTACCGAGCAGCGCATGTGTGCGGCTGTGCTGTATTTCGCTGACGGTGCCGTGCTCGGCCAGCGCGGCGCTGTATTCGAACACCGCCGCCTCGTCGTCCTTGTCAAACACCGGTGCGCGGTTGTCGCGTATGGCCTCGACAATGGCGTTGGCGAGGCCGCCCTGCAAAGCCGGCGCGACATGGGTGTGAAAGACAAATTGCGCCGTCCAGCGCCGCGCCGTCACCAGTATCGCCAGCTCCGACAGGCGCAGTGGCAGCGAGGTGCCGTTGCGCAGCAGGTCGCCCATGGCGCGCCACTTGTCGGCGAGGTCGGCGTTGTGCAGGATGGCGCGCGTGGGTCCGCGTATCGGGCCGTTGGGGCCGCCCGAGGCCCTGGCGTAGGCAAGGCGTTGTGCGTCGGTCATGGTCTCGAGCGGAAAAAGCCGGATCCGTGGCATGTTCTGTTTTGTCATTTCTGTGGCGTTCCCGATGTAAAAAAAACGGCGGCACGGCAGCCGTTTTTTTTGTTGCTGCGGCCGGTCAGGCTGTGGTCGTTTTGGCGCTGATGGGCGCGCGCGGAAGGCGCCGCTCGCCCGGTTCGATGATGAAGCTGTGTTCGAGCGAATACCAGGGCTCCGTCACGTCGGCGGCCGGCGCCGGCGTGTTCTCCATCCGCTTGTAGTGGCCGATCAGTGCCTTGGTCACGCCGAACTGGCTGTCCGTCTCAAGGTAGGGGTCGTCGTTGCTGTAGACCTGCGAAGCAATGGTCTTGTAGCCCTGCTTGTCGATCAGAAAGTGCAGGTGGGCGGGGCGCATGTTATGACGATTCTGTGCCCCGAGCAGCACGCCGTTGGGGCCGGTGATGGGGACCGGGTAGCCCGCCGGCTTGACGCTGCGGAAGCTGAACTCGCCGCTGGCATCGGTGGTGAACTTGCCGCGCAGGTTCATCTCGGCCTGCGTCGTGTCCTGGTTTTCGTAGAGGCCGACAGTGGACGAATGCCAGACATCAACATCGGCGCCGGCGACCGGTTCGCCTGCGGCGTCGCGCACCCAGCCCTTGAAGAACAGCGCCGGTCCGGGTGTCGGCGAGCGCAGCAGCGAGCCGCCGTTTTCGGTGCGCGGCGAATCCGCGCGCCAGAACGGGCCGAGGTTGTTGGCCTGGGTCTCACGCGTGCCGTTGGCACCGTTGTTGAGAAGGCAGATCAGGTTGGATACGCCGAGGGCGCCGGCGATCAACATGGCCTCGTTGTGGCTTGCACTGGTTTTCTGTCCGATGGCGTTGATGAGGCCCACCGCCTGCTCAAACTCGCGCTCGGTCATTTTGACTTCGCGCACAAAGCCGTGCAGATGGCGTACCAGCGATTCGAGGATCTGCTTGGTGCGCGGATCGGGGGTGCGGTGCATTTCTTCCAGTACGGCCTTGGTGACGTCTTCCTGTGTTTCGATGATCAT